>CAUVQR010000002.1:0-343699 GCA_963554165.1 uncultured Candidatus Saccharibacteria bacterium
CGCGAGCTGGGTTCAGAACGTCGTGAGACAGTTCGGTTTATATCCGGTATGGACGTTAGGAAATTTGAGAGGATCTGCCCCTAGTACGAGAGGACCGGGGTGGACGCACCTCTGGTGTACGGATTGTGGCCACCTGCTGCATTGTCCGGTAGCTATGTGCGGACCAGATAAGCGCTGAAAGCATATTAAGCGCGAAACTGACCTCAAGATTAGATTTCCCTATGAGGGCCGTGAAAGACGATCACGTTGATAGGTGCAAGGTGGAAGTGCAGTAATGCATGGAGCCGAAGCATACTAATCGCCCCATTGCCTTTTTATGTCCTTGTCTACGATGCTAATGCTTGCATTGGTGGCGTGGATGAGGTAGACTTAACTAGTGATTGGTGTATATCACCACTGTCAATCGTTGACACGTACATTACCATACCGTGCAGATGGACATCGAAGCAGGGGTTTGGCCCACCGAGGAAATATATCGGAACCAAGCGTCTAAACCCCCACTTCGGTGCCCATGGCGAGGAGGAAACACCTGTTCTCATTCCGAACACAGAAGTTAAGCTCCCCAGCGGCGATTATACTGCTTTTAGTGGGAAACTAGCACGGTGCCGAATTATATAAGAGCCATCCGAATAGGGTGGCTTTTATCTTTGGAGATGATTTTTATTAATAGCTTGATCCTTGCCAGTATGATTTGCTGAAATGTGATACTAATATACTTCAGATGATACTTTGGCCGTGCGTTGCTACTTTCATCAACATGCTGGTGTCTTTTGTCGGTGAGACGTAACAGAGGTTGGGAAGTGACGGATTCAACAGTGGTCATAGGTGCGAAGTTTGCTACTTGCTTGCAAAATCCAGAGAGAGAGTATTATATGGAGTGTCTAAGTAACAAAAAACAAGGAGAAGCAACATGCCAGTCAAACACGCCGAATCATACCCACGAACGCCAGAAGCTCTTCGCGAATACAATGCGAAGCGTGACCCGGAATACTTGATGGAGCAAGCCAGTCAGAGCTATGAGGGTGGCAAGACAGAAGAAGCGGCACGAACGCTTGGTTACATTGGCTGGACGCTAGAAGGGCTTGAGGCACTGAAGTTAGCAGAAGAAGTCGAGCAGGAATAGCGTTATTTTAATTGAAATGAGCACAAACCAGCCTATCACAGAGATGAGGCTGGTTTTTTGCTGTACAAATTGCTAAAGTAGGTGCATTTTCTATAAAATTCAGAACGTTTTTCGTACAAATGTACCATTCTATTGTATAATCGCTAGAGAGGGGTGCTTGCTCTGCGACTTGGCGTGGCTTGGGCGAGTGGAGTGCCGCCGCGGGTGGGTAATTCGTATCTTGATAGCAATGCAGTGACGATGTGATAACCATAACCAAAAAGGAGTGTTCTCATGACAGAGCAACGACCACCGTCAATCAACTACCGCTATGGTGAGCCACCAATTCATTCGGCGGGCGATCTATTGTATTATGACAAGGTGATCACTCGGCAGCAGAGAGTATTTGCTGCGCCAGCTGGCAGTAACCCGTATGGCCAAGAGGCGCTTGTTACTGGCCCAGATGGAATGCAAATTGATATAGAGCGAGAAGCCCGACTGTTGCCACAAGATGGCAGTGATGTGCTCTACACGCTCTACGCACCAGAGACTGGAGCGGCGCTGACGATTAGCCATGAGCGCGGTATTGGCTTGCTTTACCCCTGTACTTCAGATGAGAATGGCCAGCCAGTTGCTCAGAGGATGGTGAGCAATGCGATAAAAACCCATATAGTTGATATGACTCATCTGCCCGATGCACAGTTTATTACGCTTGGAGAGCCGTATATCTCTCTCGCAGACCCACAGCACCACCATGCTGCGCTGAGCATTGTGCCAGAGAAAGTAGGTGTCTTTGGTGTTGGTACGGCAGGAGGTGTTGGGAGTAAGATGGGTATGATTCAAGATGATGTGTCACCTGATGTGAAGAACGTCATGAATGCACTATACCCACAACTTGTAAAAGGGCATGAGGCCCTCCAACAGCGCCATAGCGGCGAACGACCGCACCCTCGAAATGGTATTGGTCGTCGAGCAGTCCAAAGCGGCGGGTATAGTTGGTTCTAAACCCCAACAAATAGCAAAGCGTTTTCAATATCAAAAATAACCCTGTATGCGCAGGGTTATTTTTCATTCTCGAATCTCGCAGCAAACGAGAATTGTTGTGGTGGACCTTGGTGGAAACGACCCAAACCAAAGCTAATACTTAGTATATAGCATAGGCGTCTTAAATGCAATACCAATAATGCAATCTGAAAATGCTCATGTAAACGTTGACAAAACATATACAGTATGCTATATTTAAATCATGATACATATCATATATGGTATGTAGCGAGGATTTGCTAGCCTATACTGGCAACGTACCTCTGGTAAATATATAAATAAGGAGTAACCCTATGGCGGGAACAAAAGCTGGCGGCCTGAAGGCTGCGCAAAAAAACATCTCTAAAGACCCTAACTTCTACGCCAAGATTGGCGCCAAGGGCGGTAAGAATGGTCGCACCGGCGGCTTTGCGGCCAACCCACAACTCGCTCGTGTGGCTGGCGCCAAGGGCGGCCGGATCTCTCGCCGCACCAAAAAGGCCGACGATGCTGCCGCGGCTGCTCCACAAGCGGACGTTGCGCTCGCTGCCTAAGGGTACGCGTGAGCCTTATACAACAACACCTCCCATGCATGCGGGAGGTGTTTTGATGTGGTAGGTTTGGCGTGTGAGGTTTGAAGCTTTTTGTGGTTTGGGGCAATCTACTGTGGAGCTGCTCTGCCTGCTGGCGCGGAGGTGATGATTAGGAGGGTCTTTTTTGGAATGGGGAGAATTATTGCGATAATCAAGCGTGAGGCGAAGCCATAGTGCTTTTTACAACATAACGTCGAAGTTGGCAGGTGGTGGCGCTGTTGGCGTGCCAGTGGGTGAAGCAGGCGAGGCAGGTGTATGTGCCGTCGCTGCGCTGCAGGCCAGTTGCGCTGCAGTGTGGGCAGCGCGAGCGGGCGTGGAGCCAGTCGCGGTAGGTGTCGAGCGAAGATTCGATGAGTTCGTCGTCGACCGTCACTTGCCAGCCGGCTCCAACGCGGCAGCCAGCACTCCATGCTGCACGCTCCATTGCAACGAGCTGCACATCGTGCGCATAGCCGCGATGCCCTAGGAGTGCATGACCATACTCGTGGAGGAGGTAGACAGAGGCCTGGGTATCATGTGGATCGTAATAAACTGTGCGGCTTGGGTAGTGCCAATGAAAATGATTGCTTGAGCGAAAAGTAAGTGGCGCAAGGCCCGACGCATGGGCATGCTGAGTGAGGTGAGGGATGAGCTGATCGAGTGGCATGTGTGGTGGTGATATAGCCACGTCTATCGGCATGCGAACCAGCTAGCGAAACAATAGATACTTCGCACGATTTGACAGAGGTGGAGATTATGATTTGTTCGTGTATTGTACGTGTCATGATTAGTGTAGCACAGCGCGCCTGTAATGCCTAGTGGGCGGTGCGAAGTATCGGTGTATGGTGAGCTCCAGAGAGGTAGAGCAAGACGCATGAGTAATAGAGCGCGTGCGTTGCGTTTTGCGATCGATTACGGTATAATAGAAAGAGTAACGTAAACGAAGGTTTGGCAATGAAGCAGCAAGGATCAATTATCGGATACGTCGTCGTCGGGACAGTGCTAACACTCGCACTGGTTGGCGGGGTCTTAATCGTCAAGAATAGTCACAATAGCAGCGCTCGACAAGTGGCAAGCACCACTGCTACCGACGCCAAAAAAAAGGAATCAACGCAGAACAGCAAGAGCGCCAACGACAAGCTGGTCGATAGCCTCAACAGCAAATCGACAGAGGCCAGCAAGAGCAAAGAGACGAAAGAAGCTCAGTCGCAAGACAAGAAAAACACCACATCGACTGCAACTAATAGCGAGACGAGTGGCGCATCGAGCACAACTACACAAAGCCAAAGCCGATCGACTCAGTCTACTCAATCTCAACCCTCAAGCACGCCTGCCGCGACACCATCGACCAGCTCCAGTACCCCTTCGCAGACCCAATCTACCCAGCAAGTGAGCGCTTTGCCACAAACCGGTCCGGCCGAGAGCCTGGCAGCCGTTGTGGCAGTGAGTAGCCTAGCTGGCGTAGCACTGGCCTACCGCAAGTCGCGCACACCCGCGCTGTAAGATATACAACATCGATGCTGTTTCATAGACAACACAACAATTACCCCTGTGCAGAGCAGGGGTAATTATCATTTGAGAGAGGTGATATAGATGTTGTGATTATAGCATCGTTGTGCATATAACTGCATGATCGTTTGTGCTATATATAACATGAGTGAGAGGAGTAGGCCGAGGCAAGTGGCTTGGCGTTCTCAGACTGCTGAGCCAAAGCCCTTAAATCTTATCTATGATTTGGAGATACAGCAGCAAACCTATCGCACAAGAGAATATCTCGAGGCTAGCGACTGTGGGGTGGGCGAGGTCTGTTATTTATCGGGCTGGAGTGCTTTTGGTGCGATGAGTGCGCTGTGTGGCCTATCTGTTTGGGCTGATTATTCATAGAGGTAAGACCGAGGGGCTCCAGGTTTTGACGCTTGCAGCGACTTTGTGTATAATACAGAGGAATGGTGCGCCGCTCGGCCGGCGTGTCTCATAATATAATTAATAAGAGGAGTCTGTACCAAGACTTATGGCAACACAAGCCTTAACAATGGATGATTTGCTCGCTGGCGACGGCGTCAAGCAACTAGTAACCGGCGAGGTCGTAACTGGCCGCGTATTATCGGTGCGCAAACGAGATGTATTAATAGACCTAGGCCCGCAAGGGGTTGGCTATGTGCCACGGCGCGAGATTGGCGCAGCCAAGGCGCTGGCGGTTGGCGATGAAGTAACAGCCAGTGTGGTAGATAGCGAGCTTGAGAATGGCTATAGCCTGCTGAGCCTGCGCAAAGCAGCCAAGGATCGTGGCTGGGAAGAAGCAATGGCCAAGCTGGATGCTGGCGAGATCATCGAGGTAGCGCCATACGACGCTAACCGCGGTGGTATGCTGGTTGAGTACGAAGGCGTGCGAGGCTTTTTGCCAGTGTCGCAACTGTCGGCCGAGCACTACCCACGGGTGGGTGGTGCCGATAAGGATGAGATCTTGGCACGGCTTAACACTTTGGTAGGCCAGACGCTCAAGGTGCGCATCCTCGACTGCGACCGCAAGGCTAATAAGCTGATCTTTAGCGAAAAGGAAGCCATCAAGGATGGCCTGGCCGCTCACTTTGAGAAGCTCAAGGTTGGCGACACCGTCAAGGGTGTGGTGACTGGTGTGGTGGACTTTGGTGTCTTTGTGAATGTCGAAGGGATCGAGGGGCTCATCCACATCTCAGAGATTAGCTGGGAGCGCGTCAACAACCCAGCCGACTACGTGAAGGTGGGCCAGAGCGTTGAGGCGAAGATCATCAGCATCGACAAAGATCGCCTAAGCCTGAGCATGAAGCAGCTTACCAAGGATCCATGGCTTGATGAGGTGGATCAATTCACCAAAGGCCAGACCATCGAGGGTACAGTAACGCGCATTACCCCATATGGTGCCTTTGTCCAGATTAGTCCAGCAGTTGAAGCGCTGGTGCATGTGAGCGAGCTGGGCAGCGGCGGTGCCGACCCAGAGAAGGTCTTTACACTCAATGAGCGCAAGAGTTTTGTCATTCTTGACATTGACAAAGATGCGCACAAAGTTAGCTTGAGTCTCGCCGACAAGAAAAAATAACCAGTAAATTACAAAAGATGACCGGCTGTGGCCGGCAGAAAGGAGTGTGTATATGAGTCAGTCTGAAAAAGTGTTGGTCATTGCCGATTCGATCACTGTTGGTGAGCTGGCCCAAACCCTGAATCTGCCGGTCACGAAGCTGATTGGCGAGCTCTTCAAGAATGGCTTTACGGTAACGATCAATCAGCGGATTGATTTTGAGATTGCTGAGATTATTGTGGAGGAGCTGGGCCTGACAGTAACGCTGCGGCGCAAAGCCGCCGAGCAGCATGCTGTGCAGCACCTGCACAAGCCATCGAGCAATGCTGTACCGCGCCCGCCAATTGTGGCGGTGATGGGGCATGTCGATCACGGCAAGACAACGCTGCTCGATACCATCCTCGAGATGAAGACGGTTGCTGGTGAGGCTGGTGGCATTACCCAGCACATCAGTGCCTATCAAGCCCAAAAGGGTGGTCGTACGATGACGTTGCTTGATACCCCTGGCCATGAGGCCTTTGCGGCGTTGCGCCAGCATGGTGCCGCACTGACCGATGTGGTGGTGATTGTTGTGGCAGCCGATGATGGTGTTAAGCCACAGACGGTAGAGGCAATCCGCTTTGCACGCGATGCTAATGCCAAGATTATCGTTGCCATCAACAAGATCGACAAAGACACGGCCAACCCTGATATGGTCAAAGCGCAGCTTGCGAGCGAGCACCACCTCAACCCTGAGGAGTGGGGCGGCGATACCATTATGGTACCAATTAGCGCTAAGACTGGCCAGAATATTGATAAATTACTCGATACCATTCTACTTGTGGCCGACATGGAAGAGCTCCGCGCCGATACGGATGTGCCGGCTGAGGGGCTCGTTATTGAGGCGCATATGGAGAAGGGTCGTGGCTCGGTGGTGAACTTGCTTATCGAGCAGGGCCGCTTGGCACCGGGGCATTTCCTTGTGGCAGGGCAGGCCTATGGCAAGGTGCGTACTTTGCTCGATTACACTGGCACGCCTATCAAGGCAGCTACGCCCGCTACGCCAGTAACAGTGACAGGTTTTAAGGAATTACCGCAGTTTGGTGATATCTTCACGGTGGTCAAAAACGAGAAAGAAGCTCGCCTGGCCGTGCAAAAGGCCAAGCTCGACCAAGCGCGCAATGCCGCCACCACCAATGTGACTGGTGCTGACTTGCTCAAGCTTATGACGCAGAAACACGATGCTCAGGAATTCGACGTCATCGTCAAGGCCGATGTACAGGGGTCACTTACCTCAGTGATGGATAGCTTGCGCCTGGTGGAGACGGGCGGGGCGATCACGCTGCGGATCATTGGCCATGGCGTGGGCAATATTACCGAGAGTGATGTGCGCCTGGCTGGTAGTAGTAATGCAATTATATACGGCTTTAACGTCGACTTGCCACCAGCTGTCAAGCGCCTGGCAATGCGTGACAAAGTGACGGTGCGCCGCTACCAAGTGATCTACGAGCTGCTCGACGATGCACGCAGCAGCATGGAAGCACTGCTCGCACCAGAGGTGGTGGAGACGGAGATTGGCCAGCTAGAGATTAAGGGCGTCTTCCGGACGATGCGCGATGCGGTTATCGCCGGCGGGCAAGTAACGAAGGGCAAGGTGACAGCAGGACTATTGGCCCGTGTGATGCGCGGCGAGGAGCAAATTGCCGAAGTCACAGTGGCCAGCGTGCAGCGCCAGCAGCAAGAAGCCAAGGAAGTCTTTGAGGGTGAGCTCTGTGGCCTCAACCTCACGACCAGCAAGAAGCTCCAGCTCGAGATTGGCGACACCCTCGAGTTCTTCACCCGCGAGCTGGTGAAGCGCACGCTGCAGTAGTGGGTTTGGCGGTGCTTTGCCCTGTAGAATCTCAGTATATTTATATTGGGTGATAACCCTGTTTTGCTGCTGGTATATAAAACTCGCTATGGGGTGATGGCGGGTTTTTGAGATTGGGGCATCTCCCTCGTTGACACATCACCTCTGTTGTGGTAGGATGTGGGCAGAATATATAAGGAAAGAAATTAGGACGGGTAGTATGGCAAAAGGACATGAGGCAACAGGAACAAGCACAGTTGGTCCTGCACTCCAAGCAGGGTCGGAAAGATGGGCTGGTATTAGGGGTGCGGTGAATCCTGTGATCAAAGCAATAAAAGACATCCCTGATGCATATAAGAGAAATGCACGATTGCAAGAAAAGATCAATGACCACCTGGGTAGTAGTATAACAAAGCGAGAAAAACATGTAGCCCGGCACGCAAATCCCGAAAGAAACAACACAACTCGTGATAAAATTATTGAAATTGGCAAGAAAATTGTGACGGCTCTTGGTGTTGGGACAGTTGGTGAGGAATACTATGCGGAGTACCAAGCAGAGCAAGAAGTGTTGCCCACCCTACCGACAACAGAGAATCTCACGCGAAATAAAGCCGAAGCGCAGCAAAACCAACCATCAACGCCTGAGCAAACACCACCAACTGAGCAAGAGCAACATGCCGGTGAGGAAGCAACCCTTGCTCGACTACAAACAGAAATCGCAGCACTGACTGATGAGAAGATCCAGGAGATTAACGCAGCGGAGTCAGCGACAGATGCAGTGTTTGCTAAGGGTATGGCAGATATTGCGGTGCAGAGCAAAATTGCGCATGAGGTAATCTTGCCATACTCGGCGGAGGGGATTGCTCAGTTGGAGACGATACGCAGCGACGCACTTGCTACCTTGCAGCAAGCCCTCGACGCGCGCAATCAGGGCACGAAACCTACCGCTGCTCCAAGCCAAGAACTAGTCCAAAGCGTAGCTCATGCAGAGCATACTCCTGCGCCAGTCTCGACGAGCGAGCAAACACCTCAAGCACCAGTTGGCTTCGAAGCGCAGGTGAGCGAACTGACGGACCGTACTGCCCAGGAGATTATGGCGAGCCACTCGACTATGGATGCGATCCGCATGAAGGGTGAGGCAGCAAGCGCAGTACTGAGCATGGCAGCGCACGAGCTGATGCAACCATACCTCTCGCACGAAGATGCAGCACAGCTCAAAGACATGCGCGACCGATCCCTCGCAGCACTCCAAGCAGCACTCGACGTACGGCTGGAGTCACCAGACTCACACCAAGCCACCTCTGTAACGGCAGAGAGTCAGCCTCTCGCAGAAGCAGCGCAGACTCCCGAAGTAACCACAGCAGAGCCAACACATGAGACAGCTGATGGTAGTAGTGTTGAGGAGAACCGCGCAGCGAGTATTGAAGCGGCTGAAGGGGTAAAGGAGAAGAAAGCAAATTGGCGTAAGCGCATGCACAAGGTTTCTAATGCTATAGGTGGGACAGCAGTACGAGCTAAGAACAGTGTGCAAGCTTGGTTTAGTCAGAAAGTGCCAGACCCAAAGCCAACACCAAATCGCCCTCTCAAAGACCATTCTTTTACCAAAATGCCCAGTAGTGAAGCGTATAAACAACCAGTAGAAGTTGATGCTGAAACCTTAGTCGCTCCATCACAAGAGATGCCAGTTGCTAATACAGAAGCCCCCTTTGCACTTGCAGAGGCGGCAGGGGTTATTAGAGGGAGCAACGACTTTGGTGAACCAGTCGTGACGACCTATGATGAAGCGACTCATCGTGGTAAAGAGGAGCCAGAAGCTAAGCTAGCAGAAGTCATTGATCTTCTGAGTATTGCAACTGGTGCACAGCAAGAGCCCCACACTAGCGTTGAGACACCCACCGAAGAACTTGAGACTGTCACCGAGGCAAGTAACTCTAACACACAAGAGGATGCCCCGCTTTCGCGAGATGAAATGCGCCAGATGGAGCAAACAGCAAGAGGCAAGATACAGCTTGGTGAGTATGATTTGTGGGCGGAAATTACAAAGGCTGACCTCAATGGCGTAGATGTAGATATCGACGAGCTCATCAAAAATACTCGCACAGCGATACAGCTAAATATGCGAGGCTGGCTCCAAGAAGAAGGCCGGCAGCACCAAGCAAGCGGTCTATATCTGAGCACGCTAGAGGCACGAACGATGGAAAGTGCGGATAGTGCCCTTGAGTCGATCAAACAGGCGTATATCAAAGCCAAGCAAGCACGAGAGAGCCAACAGGATAGCGCAGCCTAGCGGTAGAAAATCATGAGTGCAGCACCCCTCCCAATAGATGACGACAACCCTTTCTCATCTCTCATCACCCAACACGATCTCGATCGCCTTGGGATCAAGACGCGTGACTCGGCAGCGCTGCTGCAGGAGGCAAATAACACGCTCTATGAGCGGGTGGGGCTAGAGGTTATTAGCCGCTTGTCGGACAATGACCTCGATGAGCTAGTGCGCCGCCAGGAGACGGACGATGGCGCAGCGCTATTTGCCTGGCTGTCGCAGCGGGTTGCGCACCTCGACGAGATCCTGAGTGACGAACGCACACTCATTCTTGGCGACCTAGCCAAAAAGGCTGATGAGTTGAACGATACAGCGTGAGTTCTGTGTGAGGGCTGTAGACGTACTAGTGCGAATGTACTGATCGATGACTGTGCGAAGTATCTCAACGCCACCCTCGCAATGAATAACGAATGCCCAGCCTCTACAGTGTGCTGCACTGTATGCACTATTCTTTTTGGTGAGTATCCGCGGCAGCCACTGAGGGAAATTACACCATATTTTGCCATTTTTATTGTATGAGGGGTGGATTGTTTGGTATACTAAGGGCAGGAGGAATTGAAAACATGTTTCAATTAGACGATGCTTTTTTGCAAAAAATCGGTATAGCAGACTGGCCGCCAGAGGCGCGGCAGCGCTTTGTCGACAACTTTCGCCAGGTGCTGGAGCTACGCGTTGGCACAGTGCTGAGCGATGGCTTGAGTGAGGTGCAGCTGAATGAGTTTGAGTCGTTTATGAACCAAGACGCTGCGGTTATTACGGCGTGGATCGACGAGCACGAGCCTGACTACGAAGATGATGAGATATATCAGAACCAGCGCAAAGCCTACGAGAAAGCGGCAGAGCAGCGTGGTGTGGAGGTAGACCAGCTGGCACTCTTTGCGGACTATGCACAGCTTAAGTGGCTCACCCACAACCGCCCAGACTACACAACCGTCGTGCGTGAGACCTTTGAGGGCCTCGTGGATATCGCTAAGGCAGACCCGCAGAAGTTCCTTACCCAAGAGGGCTTGGCTAGCATCTTCCAGAGTAGCGATGCAGCAGATGCAGATGGTGATACACCAGACGAGCTTGAGGGAGGTCACCCCGACCCTGATGTAGCGCTTGCTGCGTAGTGATAATGACTAAGTAAAAAATACATATGATCCCTGTGAATGCAGGGGTTTTGTGTTTGATTAGTCTCGCAATGCCTTGCTACCAAACAAGAAAATATCTGGAGGTCAGCGACTGGGCAAACGGAAAAGGCTATCTCTATGATCTGGCTGGAATATTTTCCATCGTTCACACCCGATACCCGCGCAAAAATGCTGCGGCGCTGAGTTCTTTGCCGCTGGGAGCGATGAGCTGGTCGATGACGAGATAGGTGCCATCACTGCAGCGTGGATCGAGCGTGGTGGCAGGCGTTAGCGCGGTGTGTGCCTGAGTGATAATATATTGCCGCTCGCCCAGCTGGAGGCGAGCCCGTGGGTAGTGATGGTAGGCGCGTACCATTGCTTCGGCCGCTGCGGCGGTGTGCTGAGCGGGGTTGATGATGCCACTGGCTTTGGTGAGGAGCTGGCAGTAACTCGCAGCCGACTCGTCTTGCGGTGTGGGCTGCAGGCTACCACTCACGATGCGTGGCAGGAGCTGCACCAGTGCTTCGCTGCCAAGCTGGCCTAGTGTGTTGTAGAGCTCGAGCTGCTGCTCGTCGCCACGCAGGGGGTGGGTGAGCTGCGCATAGACCGGCCCAGCGTCCATGGCAGCGCTGAGCTGCATAATGCTGACGCCAGTGGTGGTATCGCGATTGGCAATAGCACTTTCAATCGGTGAAGGGCCGCGATAGCGTGGCAGGAGCGATGGGTGGAGATTGATAATCCCTGGGGAAAAGCAGTCGATTACTACTTGGGGGATGATCTTGCCAAAGCTCACCAGCACGCCAATGGGCTGGCCGAGCGCTTGGATAGCGGGGATAATATCGCGCAGTTTGGTGGGCTGCAGCACTGGGATATTGTGCGCTAGGGCAAGCTGCTTGACTGCCGGCTGGCAGAGCTGCTTGCCGCGCCCCCGCCGGCTATCTGGCTTGGTGATGACCAGTCGAACAGGGAAGTTATGCTCCAGCAGTTGCGTGAGGCTGATGGCGCTAAAGTCTTCAGTCCCAAAGAATACGATTGGTCTTGATATGCTCGTCATAATCAACTGGTTGGAGCTCGCCCTTCTCATCGAGCTGATAAAATGCGCTGGTATCATCGCGAATGCGGTCAATAAATACAATGCCATTGCAGTGGTCAATCTCGTGTTGCAGCACTCGCGCTAAGAAGCCGTCGGCCTTGAGGCGGATGGTGTTGCCATTGATATCGAGCGCCTTGACCCGGACGCGACTGTAGCGTGGCACCTTGCCATAGATCCGACCCGACACGCTCAGGCAGCCCTCATAATCACTCACCAGCTGGCCTTCGTATTTGACGATCTCTGGGTTGATGAGGGGGATGAAGGTGCGGTTGTCTTTGTCGTCGAAATCTTCGCGTACAATAACGACTCGCTCTAGCTGATCGATCTGCACTGCCGCCAGTGCTGCACTGATCTCGTGTGGACGTGAATTCTCCCAGTCGATGCTGGCGCTGGTCATATCGGCCACCAGCTGGCGTGTCTCGTCGGTAATAACATGCACTCGCTGCGACTTCTGGCGCAAGTGCGAGTTGGGTAGGGTGATAATAGCGTCTTTTTTCATTAGCTTTATTATAGCAGATGGTGGATGGGGTGGGCGAGTGGGGCGGCTGCTTAGTAGATCAGTCGTATTATCAGACAAGAAAATATCTGGAGGCCAGCGACCAACTAAGCGGTAGAACTCTGTGTATTATCTGGCCGGAACATTTTCGGTATGATGATACGACTGATCTACTACGAAGAATATTTGATCAAAACACCACTCTCTATCAGTCCATTGCATATTCCACCAGAGTGAAATAGGGATAAGGTGCTATCGCTAAGAAAGAGGAGTTCTTACGCCTCTATCATAGCAGCGACTGTGGGTCAATATCCGCCTGCCAATGTTTGGCAGGCATGTCGGCAATAACAGCGAGGAGGTCGCGGCGTTGGGCGGCTTTGATGATAAGCTGCCAGCGGTAGGTGTTGCGCAGCCGCTCGTGGAAGGCGGGCGTGGGGCCAAGAATGTTTACTGCGGGGTGGTGCTGGCGAATCTGCTGAGCGAGCGCTTGGCTATTGCGGATGGCGGCTGCCTCCGTCTTGTATACACACGTGAGCTTAAGCAGGTGGACGAAGGGCGGGAACTGCCCACGGCGGCGCTCGGCCAAGGCTTGGTGATAAAACGCGGTATAATCCTGAGCCAGGCCAGCCTGAATCACTGGGTGCTGCGGCTGATACGCTTGCACGACCACTGTAGTGGCGTGAGCAGAGCGCCCCACTCGTCCCACCACTTGAGCAAGCAGCTCGAAGATGCGCTCGTTGGTGGTGTAATCGGGCAAAGCCAGGCCAGCGTCGGCCTGCACGACTCCAACGGTGCGCAGCTGCGGCAGGTCGAGCCCCTTGGCTACCACCTGTGTGCCAATGATAATATTGGCTGTGCCATCATAGAGGGCTTGGTATTGCTGCTCGAGGCTGCTTGCGGGGCTGCTGTCGCCATCGAAGCGAACAATGCGCGCCTGGGGCCAGCGCGCTGCTACCTCTGCCTCGATGAGTTTTGTTCCAATCCCGCGGTGGACAATATCTGTGCTATGGCAGGTGGGGCACATCGTTGGCACTGTGGTGTGGTAGCCACAGATATGACACTGTAGCTGGTGACGGTCGGCGTGGAGGGTGAGGGGAACAAAGCAGCGTGGGCACTCGGCTGCCCAGCCGCAGTTGGTGCAGAGCGATACATTGGCGCTGCCACGGCGGTTATGAAAAAGCAGGATCTGCTGATCTGCCGCAAGTGTGGCGTCAATGGCGGCGATAAGCTGATTTGACAAAAAGCGATGCTGGGTGAGGTTGCTCCGCTGGGTGAGGTTGACCAGCTGAATGGTGGGGGCGATAGCCTCAGGCCGAGCTTTGCTCGGTAGGGTAGCGATCGGCCGCTTGGCTTTTTGCGCTAGATAATACTCGCTGATCAGCGGTGTGGCCGATCCTTGTACTACGGTCGCACCATGCTGTTGAGCTAGCACACTCGCGGCTCGCAGCGCCGAGTAGCGGGGGGATTTGTCTTGCTTGTAGCTAGCCTCGTGTGCTTCGTCGATGATGATATACCCCAGATGCTGTAGCGGTAAGAAGAGGGCAGAACGTGGGCCAATTGCCACCCGAGGCTGTGTACTTGTCAGAGCAGCTAGCCAGGCACGGTGGCGCTCGGCCTCTGTCTGGCGCGAATGGGTGAGGATGATATCGGCAAAGTGTTGTCGAAACTCCGCCACCAGCTGGGGCGTGAGGGCGATCTCTGGCACGAGGACAATCACCGACCGGCCTGCAGCCAAAGCGTGGCGTGCAAGCTCGATATACACCGCCGTCTTGCCACTACCCGTTACACCGTGGAGCAGCACTGTACCAGGGCTGGCTTGGCGGATGGTGCGAACGGCCTCCTCTTGCTGCGGATTGAGCGAGAAAGGGGGTGTGCGGCGCTGGGGTGGTGGGCTGGCAGGGCGGCGCGGCGTGCGGCGCTGCTTGGCAATGCCAGCTGGTAGCACTGTCTGTAGCACAGTGGCGAGGTGCGTGGCATAATAATCGCTCAGCCACTGGCTCGTCGCTAATAGGGGAGCAGGCAGCGGTGGCAGTGGCACGATGGCATCAAGCGGCTTGGTAGTGTATGTCGGCTTTCTGGCGCGCGTCATGATGATGCCTACCACCTGCTGCGCACCAACGCTTACCTGCACCACCTGGCCCAGTGGTAGTGCTTCTGGCCAGTGGTAGGTGAAGCTCTTGCTGGTAGCGCGGATAATCTTGAGCGGCGCAACTTCGTAATAGTGCATAGGGCTTATTATACCCGACAGGAGGCAGCTGTGCAGAGGGGATCGCCTCTGCATGTGCTGCTTTGGCTAGGTGGCGTATAAAAACGTGTACATCAATCTTGCTCGCTCCGCCCAAAGCTGGTATGATAAAAAGCAGACACGTGTGTCGTGTGGATGGTTGATGAGTCGCAGTTGCGAGAGACGAAACGCACAATCAATTGGTGGGTGGTCTTGCCAAATTGCCATCAAAAAGTGTAGAATAAAAAGCAACAGTTGAGTAGAGGTAACGGAAGCGAGAATTCGCTAAGGGAAGCATGTTAGAAACGTTTATTACATCACGGGTGCGGCGCAAAATCATTGTGGTCTATGCTAAGTATCCGGAGTTCCACACCCATGTCCGCGGCTTGGCGAAGTTGATCAAAGAAGACCCGGGCAATATCCAGCGCGAGCTCAAGAATCTCGAGAAAGCTGGTTTTTTGATGGCCGAAAAACAAGGTAATACCAAAATGTACTACACGAACAAACAATATATCTTCTTCAAAGAATTGCAGAGCATGGTGATCAAATCCTCGCAGCAGCAAAAGGGCCAGCAAGCGGCGGATACTGTGCAGCTCTGATGAGTTTGTTTGCGCAGATATTAGCGGCGCGGGGCTTGCATGGAGTAGCCGCTGAGGAGTTTTTGCACCCCGATTATGACGCGAAGCCCGATCCATTCTTGCTCTCCCAGATGCAGACGGCGGTGGATCGCTTGATGCAGGCGCACCAGCGGCGCGAAACAATTGTGATTTATGGCGATTATGATATTGACGGCCTCAGTGCGACGGCACTGCTGCTTGATGCCTTTGCGAGCTTTGGCTTTGCTGCGGTGGAGGCCTTTATTCCTAATCGCTTCGTAGAGGGTTATGGTATGACTAAAGGTGCGGTAGATAAGGTGGCGGCGATGGGGGCGCAGCTCATCGTCACGGTGGACTGCGGCAGTCTCTGTCATGAGGAAATTGCCTATGCGAAGGAGCGCTACGGCATCGATACAGTAGTGACCGACCACCACAACATTGCACCGACTCGCCCACCTGCCATCGCCACGGTTAATCCGAAATATGACGACCACCACTATCCCTTCCGTGACCTCTGTGGGGCAGGCGTGGCTTTCAAGCTTGTCCAGGCGCTGCAGACGGTGCTGCCGGGCTTGCCAGCTGGCTACGAGAAGTGGCTGCTAGACTTGGTAGCGCTGGGTACGGTATGCGACATAGTATCGCTACAGAATGAGAACCGCGCCAATGTGTACTGGGGGATCGAAGTGCTGAAGAAGCAGCGCCGTCCTGGCCTCAAGGCACTGCTGGCGGTGGCTGGTGTGCAGCCAGCCCAGATTACCGCTCGGACGCTCGGTTTTGGTCTTGGCCCGCGCATGAATGCGGCTGGCCGGTTGGCATCGGCTGAGTATGCCCTTGATATGCTGCGGGCGCGTGATGGTTTGGCGGCGCTTGAGTCAGCTCAGCAATTGGATCGCTTCAATACCGAGCGCAAAGCCATCCAACAGGCCATCTACGACGAAGCTTGCCAGCAGGCCGAGCGTTATGCTACCGACCCTGTCCTCGTTGTGAGCCAGCAGGGATGGAACCATGGCGTGATTGGGATTGTGGCATCCAAGCTGGTAGAGGCGTATCGCAAGCCAGTCTTTATCATTGGCGAGCGGGGCGAGACAGCAACAGGCAGTGCACGCAGCTTTGGTGATTTTTCGGCTGAGCGGGCAGTGCGCGCTGCCGATGATGTGATCCTGCGTGGTGGTGGCCATGCAGCAGCGGCTGGTGTGACACTCGAGACGCGGCAGATTGCCGCCTTTCGACAGCGGGTGAACGACTACTACCGCTCGCTCCATCTCTCCGACCAAACACACTACCTCTTGCCGCAGGCTGATGTGGTGATTGATGATTTATCAGAAGTAACGGAGCAGCTGGTAGCCGACATTGCCCGCCTTGAGCCCTTTGGCAATGGTAACCCAGAGCCTGTTTTGCAGCTGCGCCGCGGCACCGTCTCGCAGCTGCGCCACATGGGCAGCGATGGGCAGCACATCAAGCTTACTGTGCAGGATGGGCAAGGTACAGCACTGCAACTATTGGCCTTCAACGCGCCACCAAATTTCGTACGCCAGCCGGGCGATGTTATTTCGGCTTGGTTTCAACCAACTATCAACGACTGGCGTGGCATGCGCAGTGTAGAGGGGCGGCTGCTCCATGTAGAGCTGGTGGATGAGTAGTGTCGCATAGCTGGTAGTGCTCGACACCACGGATTTATAAAGCCAAAGATTCTGATTATTTCTAAGAGCACGCTCTCGTTTGAGGGTGTTTTTCTTGGGAGTTGGCGGTGAGGTTTTGAAGGCAGGGTAGCGTAGTTTGCAATAAAACCTCTCCCATTGCATAAATATATTGACAAATCGAGAGAGAGAGAGAGCAATATGGGTTCTTATCAATTATAACGATAGGAACACCACTCATGCACGAGCGCACCATAGCATCGACACACGATGCCAAACCAGCTATACTACCACCAGAACTAACCCAGGAGACCGACGCAGTGCCACCCCTCTACCTTGATACCAGCACGCTCGACTTTCGCGCCATTACCGATACCTACACCAAAATTGCCGACCCGAGCAAAGCGGTGCGGCCGGAGTTTGCCACCGAGCGTCAGGCCCTGACCACCAGCTTCCGGCGGGCGGATGGCCAGCAGTATGTAGAGACGGAGAACATTGCCGAGGTGGGCGATGCCATCATCACTGGGCCAGAGGGCGAGCGCTATAGCATTGCGGCAGCGGATTTTGCCGCCCTATATGAGCCGCTGCGTGGTGAGGATGGTGCGGTGGTGCCTGGCGCGTACCTGCCCAAGAATCAGATCAAAGCCATGCCCAACCCAACTAGTCGCGAGATCGTCATCGATGCGCCGTGGGGCGGGCAGCAGCATGGCGAAGCAGATTGCTGGCTGGTGGAAAGCCAGGTCAATGGCGACCGCTACATCATTGAGGCAGCTGCCTTTGCTCAGACATATCGGCTGAGTGAGTCGTAGAGAAGGTGCACTCATTTATCGCTAGGTGAGCCTGTTATTAACAGGGGTCAATAGCGACTGGCTCCTTTGCTTTGTGTAGCTTTGTTTTTAGTAATAACCGCTTGGTGGAGTTTGGCGCCGTGGGTCGTATAAATCAATATCGGAGTGGTAGCGACGCTCAAGATCCTCCATACTCTCCCATGTACCAGGGGCCTCAAGCATAAGGGTGATGTCCCAGGTGATTATCGAGAGCGTCACCCGCGCACCGTTATTGAGATACCACTCGATGTGTGTCCACTCTTTGTCGCGCTGTATCTCTGTTCCTTCGCCATACTGCGCATCAAGAGCTGTCTCGTATGCGTCATAAGCGTTTGTTGGTATCATATAATACTCACCGTAATATAAGTCATCTCTGCCTGCTGCATCGCCACCTTCGAGAGAAGCAAGGGATAACCCGATAGATTGTGGATGATCACCACCTGGTACGCAGGTAATATTAGGGTATGTTGCCACTTGCGCGTCTAATTCTCTGTAAGATTGTGGCCACTTACTGGTCAAGTCAGCCACAGCTTGTAGCATCGTCTCAACGGATGCGGTGCGATATGTATAGGGGTGTGGTAGAGTTGGTGTGTCGTCTGACATGGTGTTTCCTTGCTTTAGATTCCTTATCAGCCAGTGTAGCAAATGTTACAATTTGCGCCAACCCGATCATCTGTGCTATAGTAGGGGACAAATAAACCATACCAACAGAACATCCACCACATAACCACGGGAGGTCCCATGGAAAGATTTGTTTGTCCGATAGACACGCGAGAATCAGAAGAAGTACTGCAGCCACTCGCTGCTACATTGTTGGAGAGTGCTCAGTGGCGGCGGCTGAATGGTATAGAGGATAAGACCCCTGAAGTAGCTGAGCAGCTAGCAACCGAGCAGGCCAAACGGGCAGAGCAGTTGGTGTTGTCGCTACGGAAGCATAGCTCTAGCGAAGACAGACAACAGATGACTAGCGAACAATTAACCAATCCAGAGAGTAGGTTGTATAAAGATGCGCGAGCGGCAATCTATATCCAAGAGGTTAATGCTCAGACTCAGAAGAATAAAGGGTTGGCTGGAGCGTCCAAGTTACCTGTATCAGGAAAACTACCTGAGAGTGAGCAGCGTCGCTTGCTATTGCCTATTGAGTACGCCTTGCAGGCAGCGGAGACGACAAACGAGGAGTATGCGCAGCGCAAGGGTGGAAAGAGTAGGTCGGCTGCAGGAATGGGCCGAGCGGCAGTGATAGTTACTGGCCCCACAAGCTCATCAGACAAGAGCCAGTGGACTTTGGGAGCGTAAAATCACTAATAGGCGGGACAAAACCAGCTGAAAGGCTGGTTTTTAACTGCTTACATTGCTTACAGATGGTATAAACCTTGTACCAAAAAACTGTAAATGTTAGTGGATGAGAGGCGTGGATATATGCTACGTTGCCTGGATGGCAAAACAATAGATCATCCCAAGACTGGCACAATACACACACCAAACCGAAAATATTCCGGCCAGATTGTATGCCGGAACTCTACCGCTTAGCTGGTTGCTGGCCTCCAGATATTTTCTTGTTTGGTGTGTGTATTGTGCTCGGGCTGTTCGTGAAACTTTAGCACTTGGATTTCGCGTACACAATAAGATATAGACGGGAAAAATTTAAGTCAGCAGGCACGTCGTGCTATGCTGGTGATGCCACTCTCAGCCAGAATATATCCATACTTCGCACCCTCCTATCATATCTTTACCTCTGTAATTATGCGCACAAATGTACTATGTTCCAAAATTAGACAAAATGGTTGTATAACTTTGGCAAGTACGTTACAATGGAGGCATGATGCAACAGGAAGGACCAAATCGCAATGAGTTTTGAGGCAAGTATTAGGCAACTGCGTGGCAATGCGGGGCTTTCGCAGCAGGCGGTGGCCGATGCAGTTGGGATTGCCCGCGCGACGTATATTAAGCTAGAGAATGGTGGCCGCGAGCCAAAGCTTGGCGAGCTGACGAAGATTAGCCAATACTACGAAGTTGGCGTGCAGGAATTGATTAGCGGCATTGCCATGACGGACACTGTTGCACAGCAAGCTCAGCACAGTCCGTGGCGGGTAGCGGACGATGCAGCACTGCATGTGAGCGATGCACCAGCCGAATACCACCACGATGATGCGCAGCGTGCCCAGCCCGCGGCTGCTCAGTCACGCGATGCTATCCCGCGGCTCCACACCACCAAACTGCGCCAGGTGTTACTCTATACGCTGGGCAAGATTGGTGCGCGGCCCAATGTGGGCGAGGCGGTGCTGCATCGGCTGCTGTACTTTATCGATTTTGATTATTACGAGCGCACAGGCAAGAGCATTACTGGCTTGGCGTATCTGCACGAGACCTATGGGCCCGCGCCGGCTGCAGATTTGCAAGCTTTGGTCGATGAGATGCGGGCGCATGATGAGCTGGATGTCATTGAGACGAAGCACTTTAGCCACAAGCAGCGCAAGTTCCTGCCGCTCAAGAACGCCGAGCTGAGCGAGCTCAGTGCCAACGAGATTAAGCACATCGATGCCGAGCTAGAGCGCCTCGGGAGCAAGAGCGCTGCTGAACTGAGCAACCTTGCCTACAAAGATGCGCCATGGGTGATTGCGAAATATGGACAGACGATTGATTACCGCGACACGTTTTATCGGACGGACGTTACCTCTGTAATCGAGTCAGATGATGATCTATAGGCAGGCAACAGAATTTTCGAGTGACCTCCAAGCGCTGGCACAGCGCATTCCCACGCTGCCGGCCGATATTGAGCGCGTCAAGCCGCGGTTGGTGCGCATCTTTGCTGAGCCAAGCGAGGCGGTGGTGGCAGATTTTCGCCAGCAGCTCTTTGCGTGCGGCAAGGCGGTCATTGTACAGCAAACTGCTCAGTGTACAGTGGTGCGGCTCTGCCTTGATACCGACACAGCAGCCTATCGGCGGGCGGTGTGGTTGGTGTTTGCGGTGGTGCGAGCACTACCTCGCGATGCAGCGGCGCGGGCTGCTCGAGCTGCCAGCACCATTATCCTTATCGAAGTCTACGCCACCCCTGATAAAGCGCATGGGGATGAGCGGCGTATCAAGCGAATTATTCACAAGTTGGAGGAAGCATAATGTAGAGTAACAGGGTACTAACACTGGTCGAAAATAAGCTGCGTAGAAGAGAAGAGAAGAGAGCCACGCATGGCTGATGGGGTTGACAAACAAGACGCGATTTGCTAGAGTAGTGTCCTTGGGTCTGGGGTATAGACAATGCTACTCTTGTCCGGTTTGCTGTCTTGTGACTGTGTGATACCACTGTTTTTTGCGCTCCGCTTTCTACCGCTTATGCTTCCTCCGACCAAATACTCGCTCTAGGCTCCCAATATTAGAGCGAGTATTTGGGCTGAGGCATCCATATCTCTCGAGATGCGAGAGGTGCTCCATCGGTATGATGTGCTGCGTGGCCACCACCAGACCATCTGCAATCACCTACCACAAGCTATTCATAACAGTGTAGCATGTTTGTTGCAATTTTGTGCAAAATAGGCAGCAAGTATCAGTCGCTAGCGATACATACCACGCTTGCGATTTTGCAAAAATAGCACAAGACTAACAACGAAGGCGATGGCATATACGGTGATAAAGAAGGCATAAAGGCATAATGAGATAATTGCCTCATGAGAAGGAACATTCCAGAGGTTTGGTGCTATCACATAGGTTTGTTTGGTATAGCTTTCTCCAAGCACCCCGACTGTTGCGTGGGCAATTATCTCAAGTAGGTTAACAATGAGCATGCCACCAGTAACGAATAGACCCTGCGACATACTGCTATCACCCTCCGTTTGCTCTGGTGCAACAATGAGCAGAATCGGCAGTATGCCAAGGTTTACATAAATAATGTAGCTGTACGCAGCGCCAAGAATACCAAAAATAGCGGCAATGACGATGTATAGCACCAACAGCGCAAATAATAGCCCGGCAGACACCCAGCGAATAACTGCACCAAATGACGAGCCAGTGCGCGGCATGGCTGTGGGCGAATAAGCTGGTGGCATTGGCGCTGGCGCGCTTTGTAGCTGCTGAGGCGGTTGTGGGGGGTATTGTCCGTATGGCTGTGGTGGTTGTTGCTGCTGGGTGTATGGCTGAGGCTGCTGAGGTTGCTGTGGGTATGGCGAGGAAGGTGTCATAGTAGATTGATTATAATACAGAGACGAGCGATGCGCCAAGCAAAAATAGCACAATAGCTCAGCCCTAGAGCCTCACTGTTGCTCATACCTCTCTGCGCGAGGGCGCAATTGTGCTAAGCTGCATGAGTTTTGGGGCTGTGCTGGCACCAGAGTAGTGAGGAGTACATCACACCTGAGCGCTGGTTTTTTGTAGGCGACACGGCAATTTGCGCAACTTTGCGCGCGATAGAATTGCAAAAATTGTCGCATCTGCTATAATGAGGAGCGATATGGTACAAGTAACACGAAAAGACGAGCGCGAGGCGAATGAGAACATCATCCGTCGGTTTAACAGCCGAGTGTTGAAGAGCGGTGTGCTAGCAAAGGCACGGGCATCGATGCGGTTTGCCAAGCCGATCAGCAAGACCGATCGCCGCAAGAAGGCGATTACCCGTCGTCAGCGCAAGGCTGACAAGATGGCCAAAGTTCGCCTGGGGATCCGCTAGGTGACGACGCTCAAGCAGCGTATCAAAGACGAAATGAAAGCCGCTTTGCTTAGCGGCGATCGTTTTGTTGGTGATACCTTGCGCAACCTTGGTGCTGCTATCCTTGATGAAGAGGTGAAGCAGGGTGTGCGCGAGACTGGCCTGGACGATGCTGCCGTCGAGCAGGTGATCGTTCGTGAGGTGAAGAAGCGGCGCGATGCCGCAGCAATCTATCGCACCAATGGCCGCCCTGAACTTGCTGAGCCCGAGGAGCGCGAGATGGCAGTGCTCCAGCGCTACCTGCCGCAGCCACTGAGTGATGAGGAATTGCAAGCCGTGGTGACCCAGACGATTGCCGAGCTTGGGGCAGATAATCCACGGATGACGGGCCAGGTGATTGGCGCTGTCAAGGCCAAGGTGGGTAACCGAGCTGACGGTGGGGCGATCGCTCAACTGGTACAACGTGCCCTTGCCCCGTAGTTTTATGACAAGAGCAATAATTTTTCTTAATAATAACTATAACCACATGATAACAAGGAGGCACACATGATTCTTTTGTTTGGCCCAACTGGTGCCGGTAAGAGTATGCAAGGACAGATGCTGGCAGTACGCCAGGGGTGGAAGTGGCTCTCGACGGGTGAGATGCTGCGCCAGAGCACCGACCCAGCGGTGATTGCTACGCTCAAGGCTGGTGAGCTCGTGAGTGACAAGCTTACTTACCAGGTCTTTGATCATGCGGTGCAAGAGGCGTATCGCAAGCATTACCAAAATATTATTGTTGATGGATTCCCACGTACGAAAGAGCAAGCCGCGTGGCTTGATGACCATCTCGCGCGTACTGGTGATAACATTGACCTCGTGGTGGTGCTGGAAGTGCCTGAGCAGGAAATTATGCGCCGCTTAGCAAAGCGAGGCCGAATGGAGGATACACCCGAGACGATTGCGCGTCGCATGGCCATCTACCGCCAAAAGATGTACCCAGTACTTGGTATCTTTGCTGAGGCTGGGGTGAAAATCATCCACCTCGACGGGACTGGCACCGCGGGCGAAGTGCACGACCGGATTTATGACGAGGTAATGCACGCATGGCCCAACTAATTACTGGCATCAAGACACCCGAGCAACTCGAGGCAATGCGTGAGGGGGGTAAGCGCCTGGCACAGATCTTTGCCGATATCCGCCAATTTGTCCATGCCGGGATAAGTGAGAAGCAGATCGATGCCTTTACGGCAGAACGGATTGCTGCCTACGGTGCTGAGCCAACCTACAAAACCCCAGAGGTGAACTTCCCTGGGGTGATTTGTATTAGCACCAACGAAGCGATCGTCCACGGTGTACCAAGCGATTATATCTTGCAGCGGGGCGATGTCGTTAGTTTCGATCTCGTCATTACCTACCGCGGGATGAAGACGGATAGCGCCTTTACTATGGTGGTGGATGACGCACCCACTGGGGCTATTAAGCACCTACTCCACACTACCGAGCGCAGTCTCTATGCTGGCATTGACGCGATCAAAGGGCCAGTGCGCACTGGCGACATTGGCGCAGCGGTGGAAGCTGTACTACAAAAGGGCCGCCTTGGGATTATTCGTGAGCTGGTGGGGCACGGTGTGGGCCTCGAGATGCACATGCCGCCGGATGTGCCCAACTATGGCCGCAAAGGTACTGGCCCGCTACTCCAGCCTGGTGATACCATTGCCATCGAGCCCATGGCTACCCTCGGTGGCAGTGCCATCTACAGTGACACCGCTGGCGATGGCTGGACAATCTACAGCCGCGATGGCAGCCTCGCCGCCCACTTCGAGCACACTGTCCTCATCACTGAGACAGGGGCGGAGATTATGACGAAGCTGTAGTGCCTCGCTCTGGTAGCTACCCTTGCTGCCACCATTGCTGCAGAATACACAAAACTCGCCGAGATAACGAACGGCGAGTTTTGTATTGCGCCCATATTGTACAAGACACAGCATAACCTGTATAATGGTACTATGCATGAAAATTCTCAATACGCAGTAGGAATAGATGTCGGGACGACGACGATTCGATGCGTGGTGGGGCATATGAATCCAGAGACAGGCACGCCGACGATTGTTGGCGTAGGGCAGGCACCGAACAGTGGTATGCGTAAGGGTATGGTGGTCAATCTTAGTGGCCCGGCCCGCACGATCGACGAAGCGCTGGGCGAGGCCGAGCGAATGAGTGGCTACGAAGTCAACAGTGCAACGGTGAGCGTCAATGGTGCGCACATTACCAGCATTCGTGCCACTGGGATGATTGCCGTGGGCACGATCGATCACGAGATTAATGATGATGATGTGGCACGCATCGAAGAAGTCGCTACCACGGGCAAAGTGCAGGCCAACCGCGAGATCCTCGAGGTCGTGCCGCATAGCTATACGCTCGATGGCCAAGCGGGGATCAAAGACCCGCTGGGTATGACGGGCACGCGGCTGGAGATTGACGCCAATGTCGTCTCGGCTTTAGCGCCCTATGTGGCGAACTTGCAAAAAGCGGTGGAGATGGCGACCGTCCACCCTCACGCCATTACACCAGCGGTGCTGGGGGCGGCCAAGGCTGTGCTGAATGAGCGGCAGATCGAGAGCGGTGTGGCAGTGGTTGACCTTGGTGGAGCAACGACCAGTGTGGCAGTCTTCGAAGAGGGGGACTTGCAGTATGTTGGCGTCATCCCAATGGGTAGTGTGAATGTCACGAACGACCTCGCTATTGGCCTCAAAACTGACCCTGATGTTGCAGAATTGGTCAAGGTCAAGCATGCTGCGGCTGGCATCAAGGCAAGCGACGCAGTGGCTAAGGTGCGGCGCGATAAGGAGTCGTATGAGTTTGCGACGGAGGAGATTGATGAGATTGTTGATGCCCGGCTGGAGGAGATCTTTGAGGCGGTGCAGAAGGAGCTCAAGAAGGCCGGCCGGGCTGGCAAACTGCCCAGTGGTGTTGTGCTGACTGGTGGTATGGCTCAGATGCGTGGCATGGCGAGCTATGCGAGGGAGCAGCTGGGCGTGGCCGCTCGGGTGGGCCGGCCAACCGGCTTTACAAGCGGTGTGGCCGACCAAATAGAAAAGCCGCAGTTCGCCACCGCGGTGGGCTTGATGCTCGCCGATAGCGAAGGTGGCCACCAGCCTGCCCAGGCTTATACCAACAGTGGTACGGCGCATGCTAAAGGTGCACTAAGCTGGCTGCGTCGGCTGCTGGGAGGGCTCAAGGCCTAGAATCAGACCGATGAGGATGATATACTAAATGGTAATGGTAAAGTTGATAGTTGCACAAGGGGAGAAACGTGAATGCCGGAAGTAAAACCAAGCGAGATCCAAACCTTTGCTAGTATCAAAGTCGTTGGCGTTGGAGGCGCTGGTGGGTCTGCCGTTAATCGAATGAAAGACGCTGGCCTGGCTGGTGTGCAGTTCATTGCAATGAACACCGATGCGCAGGCGCTGCATAATTCGCAAGCTGATATTAAGATCCATCTTGGGCACAACACCACCAATGGTCTTGGTGCTGGCGCAGACCCCAGTGTGGGTGAGGCTGCGGCACGTGAGTCGCTCGACGAGATCCGTCAGGCGCTTGAGGGGGCAGATATGATCTTCGTGACGATTGGTGCTGGTGGTGGCACAGGCTCGGGGGCTGGCCACGTGGTAGCAGAAGTGGCGCGCGACCTCGGCATCCTATGTGTGGGGGTGGCTACCAAGCCCTTTACCTTTGAAGGTGAGAAGCGGCGTATCAATGCCGAGTGGGCCATCAAGCAGCTAGGGCGACAGGTTGATACACTCATTACTATCCCCAACGATCGCTTACTTGACACGATTGACCGCCGGACACCGCTGCTCGAGACCTTCAAGATTGCCGATGATGTGCTGCGCCAGGGTGTGCAGGGGATATCGGAGCTGATTACCGAGCATGGATTGATTAACCTCGACTTTGCTGACGTCAAGGCAATTATGAGCAGTGCCGGCAGTGCATTGATGGGGATCGGCCGGGCAAGTGGCGAAGACAGAGCTCAGATGGCCGCCCAACAGGCAATTGATTCACCACTGATTGAGGTGTCGATCAACGGTGCCAAGGGTGTACTCTTCAATGTGACGGGTGGCTACGATATGAGTATGGCCGAGATTCAAGAAGCAGCCGAGATTATCACTGGTGCGGTGTCGTCCGATGCCAACATTATCTTTGGTGCGACGCTCAAGCCCGAGCTGGAGGATGAGCTGATTATTACCGTTATCGCGACTGGCTTTGATAGTGATTCGTTCTTTGATGACGACGAACCAAGCGATACCGAAGATGACGAAGAAGCAGCCGAGACAGTGGACGAAGCGGTCGATAGTGTCGATATGGCGATCGACCCCGAGGCAGCTGCGCACTTTGCCCAGGAGAATGAGACGAATATTTGGGATCAATCGATGGATGACGATGAGGATGACACCCCGGCCTTCTTGCGCCGCCGCCGCAAAAAGGAGGCGGACGCGTGACGACCCACCGCGACAAGATTGGCAACAGCCGCGTGCTGGAGTCGCGTGAGTCGGCCGATGGTGTAACGATTCGTCGCCGCCGCGAGACCCCTGATGGGCACCGCTTTACTACCTATGAGCGGATCGA
This sequence comes from uncultured Candidatus Saccharibacteria bacterium, assembly GCA_963554165.1. Classification (GTDB taxonomy): domain Bacteria; phylum Patescibacteriota; class Saccharimonadia; order Saccharimonadales; family Saccharimonadaceae; genus Saccharimonas. The sequence goes on from CAUVQR010000002.1 coordinate 27,133, forward strand.
ATACCCAACGATTGCAGTGCTCAAGCGAACAGGCTCGCGTGAGCTCTTTGATCGAACGAAGCTTCGTGCCTCGGTGCGCCGCTCGGTCGGTAAGTTCTTCAAATCGGAGCTAGAGCTGGAAGCAATTATTGATGCGGTGGAGGATCGGATCCACGATGCGGGTGAGAATGAGATTGAGTCACGCGTGATTGGCGGCTTCGTGCTCGATGAGCTCGCAGCGCGTAATGAAGTGGCGTATGTGCGCTTTGCGAGCGTGTTTTATAAATTTAAGACGCTGGACGATTTCGTTAAGATACTAGAGCAGCGTCGGAGTGCTAAACAGCAAGAAAAACAGAGGTAAAATATATGCGTGTCCTCATCATCTACCGAACAGAAAGCGACTATGCGCGCCGTGTCTTCGATTATCTGCGCGACTTTAGTCGGCGCACAGGTCATGCCATTGAGGAATTTGACCCAGATACACGTGAGGGGCAATCACTCTGCCGCACGTACGACATTGTGGAGTACCCCACCATCCTTGCCTTGGCAGATAATGGGCAGGTGCTGGGTATGTGGCGCGGCTTGCCACTGCCAACCATCGACGAAGTAGGGTACTATGCCCGCTAAAACGCCCGAAGTACATACCGCGACCACTGTAGTGGCGGACGATGCAAGCCACACACTATGGCTCCGCCGTCCTGGTATAGCGGCATTGTTGGCAGCAGCTTTGGGCAGTGGCCTGGGGCTCGTGGCATCCTTTGTTCTCTCGCTTGAGACACTGCATTTGGCGCAGCACCCGGGTGGGGCACTTAATTGCGACGTTAATGCTGTGCTGAGCTGCTCTACAGTGGCGCAGCATTGGTCGGCGACGGTGTTTGGCTTCCCTAACAGTTTCGTTGGGATGATGACTGTGCCAGTGATGATAACGGTAGTGGTGGCACTACTGGCTGGGGCACGCCTGCCGCGCTGGTTTGTGCGGAGCGCCTGGGGTGGTGCTGTGCTGGGGATGATTTTTGCACTGTGGATGTTTTATATGAGCTTTGTCGTTATTCGCGTGCTGTGCCCGTGGTGCTTGACGCTCGATGTGGGGATGCTGCTGATCTTCTTTGGGATGACGCGCTACTGCATTGAGGCCGGGGTGATTGGTGGCGCGCGCACCAAGCGCTTTGCTCGCCATGGCTACGATGTGCTGTGTGGCGTAAGTGTGCTGGTGCTGGCAGTGGCGCTGATTATTGTGAAGTTTGGCGCGGAGCTGCTGTAGAGGTAGCTTAATATAATAGACAGTCCTTACTGTCATCGCTTACACAGTGCTCTTATGTGCCGAGCAGTAGCGCTTGTTTTAGCGCAGCCACTGATTATCAGGGGCTGTTTTTGTTGGGTGTGAGTAGATTGTGTAGTACATAGTGGCGATAGGCTTGTATTACCAAAATGCTTATGCTACAGTGATGAACGTAAGTATTCGATAGCTGATATCGACAATACAAGCGAGGGTAGACTATATGGCATATAGTAAGCGACAAGGGTTGGTCATTGCCAGCCAGCGCATAGTGTGGCAGCGGCCAGCAGTTTGGGTGGCTAGTATGGTGCTGGTGGTGGCGCTGATCGGCAGCATAACAGCACTGCTCACAAGGCAGACAACAGCAAAGATTCAGGCGTATCCACTGGTGCAAGCATCGGTAGATCAGTCGGTGAGCCGTGTGTATCGAGCGTCAAACACTTCCACGCCTGGCGCGCCACTGGCCGCAACCAATGCAGTAGCCACGCTGCTTAAGGGTGAGAATAACTTCCGGGTGCGGATTGGCCTGACAAACCGTGAGCAGAGTACTGTAACGGCGGGCAAGAATAATATCACAAGCATTAGCGCTAGCAAATTTAGCCATACCTGTGCCACAACCACTTACTACTACATGTACTGCTGGGGAGAAAACCAATATGGTGTGATAGGCGATGGCACGACTCAGTCTGAGTCCAAGCCAACGAAACCCGTCCAGGCTGGTGCGCTGGCGGGCAAGACCATCAAAGAAGGATATAGCGGTGGGGTGCACTCTTGCGCCCTCGCCTCGGATGATAATGTCTATTGCTGGGGCTGGAACGTTAGTGGTGAGCTTGGGAGCAAAAACGTCTATATAGGAGGCCAGTCTAATGTGCCAACAGCGGTGGATCGAAGCGGCGTATTGGCAGGCAAGACCGTCAAGCATCTTGTGACGGGGTATAACCATAACTGTGTGATTGCCTCGGATGACAAGCTGTATTGCTGGGGGAGTAACCTCTATGGTGAGCTTGGCAATGGCACAACAGCAGAGACAGCAACGCCAGTCTTTGCAACTGTATCGACTACTGGCGTGCTTGCGAATAAAGTGATTGCACAGGTTGTGCTTGGCCGGGGCTTTACATGTGTGCTAACGACCGAGGGGCGAGCATATTGCTGGGGGAGAAACAGTATTGGCTCGCTTGGCAATGGTACAAAGGTTGATTCGCTCCAGGCGGTGCCTGTGGCAATGAATGGAGCGTTGGCGGGCAAGACCATTACACAGCTTACCGCTGGTGATCTGTATGTCTGTGCGCTTGCCTCTGATAAAAAAGTATACTGCTGGGGTGCGAACGGAGACGGCCAATTAGGCCATGGCGATGCAGGCAGGCAAGTATCTGACCCCGTTCCGGTATCTATGGCGCATATATCACCAGCCAAGCAATTCCACAGCATCTCTGCCGGTGGCGACCATACATGTGGCATCACCTCTGATAAATCGCTCTACTGCTGGGGCAATAACAGCAATGGCCAGCTGGGCAATGGCACCACAACCAATGCAAATGCGCCAGTGGCAGCATCCCTCGCTGGGGTACCGCATGGCGATACGATTGCTCAAGTATCTGCTGGCGGCAGGCACACCTGTGTAATGACAGAGCAAGGCAGGGTGCTGTGTGTAGGCAATAATGACAATGGCCAGCTGGGCAATGGCACAACGACCAATAGTAGCACCCTCACACCCATCACCCCAGTCACTCATCAGCATATACATGCCACAATACCCGCCAGCACAACCAAGCTTGTGGCCCAATATGCCAAGAAGACCCCGGCTGCTACCTGCCACAGTATTGCTGCTAGCCAGTGGCAGGATATTACCACAACCTCTGCTTTAGCCTATGCAAGCACTGGCCCGGCTCAGGGTGTACCGCTCGCGCCATATGGAGATGACCCTACGCCTCCTGCCGGCAGTATAGCTTATAACCTGCAAGGGGTAGTGCGTGGTATAACGGCAAGCCCACATGTCTTTAGCAATAGCGACCCAATCTCTGTGGAGCAGACTGGGCTATGGGATTTTGCCCTGACGAATAAAGCACTGGCGCCCAACACACACTATTGCTTGCGGCTTGCCGTTGATGCTACTGCAGCACCGGGGATGAGTATCGATACATACTCGGCGTATCCGGAGATTGTGACGGCAAGTGGTACGCTTGATATTCGCTTCACCAACGCAGCGGGGACGACGCTGACGAATCCAACTACGACATTCTCATCCGCTACTACAGGCAGTACAGGGGCAACAACAACAGCGACACTGTCCAATGCCTCATCGCAGCAGCTAGAGGTGGCCAATAGTGCTTCGCCCACGGGTTGGAATGTCTCGCTGGCACCCACTGGTGGTGCGAGTGCTGCATGGACGCAGGCTGGTGGTACAGCACGCTATAGCTATAACAGTGTAGTACCATCGCAGGGGCGGTTGAGCATTGATCTCTCAGCAGGTACCTTCGCTGCCTCGGGCACGACTGCTACTGGCCAAGCCTGTACGACGGCGGGCTTATCCTATAGCTCCGGTGGCTCATACATTGCTGGTACGGCAACGGCGAGTGCCATCACCATTGCCAGTGCGGCCAGCAGTAGTGGGCTCAACTGCACCTTCCGCTTGCAAAACATCCAGCTTCGCCAGACTATCCCAGCCTACCAAGCACCAGGCACCTACACATTACCAATCACAGCAACGGTAACTGCACAATAGGGGAGATGAAGATGATGAACGATACACAACTAACTCGCGCCCCACTCGGTGCACTCGCATTGGCGATAGGTATGGTGCTGCTCATCAGCCCACAGGCTGGTGCGACCACTGCAGGAGGCTCGACCTTCTCGCAGCAGATCCGCGAGGTCGATTGCTCGCATACAGTGTATGACCGGGCAGTCGGGCAGGTAAATAGTGTGGAGTGTGCTGTCTTTGCGCTGCGGCACGAGCGCACCACCTACGCCCCAAATGGCTACCCCACCCTCTATGGTGTGTACGATGCAGTGCACACAGTGGTGAACCCAACGACAGGCAAGCCAACCCTTGCGGTGGAGATAGCTGGGCGGAAGTTCGCCCTAGGGGTAGACCCAGAGCTAACCACCAATGGCAACGCCTGGACGCTTGACCTCTCTGCCTGGCCCACCACGCATGGCGCAGGCACAGCGCCAGTCTTGGAGCGGGGCAAGACGTACCCGGTGGCAATCCATACAACAACCCAGGCGTATGGCGTGGCAAAGCAGGAGGATACCTCTCGTGGCGGGGTTATTACTATCCCCGTTGCTGCTTCTGCCTCGCCTGCGCAGCCCGCACCAGCTCATCCATTACCACCAGCAACCTCACAGCCAAAGACTCCGCAGCAGACTCTCGCTGCAGTAGTGGGTGCGACACTTGCCAATACTGGTGTGAGCTTGTGGCTTGTGCTGCTGGGGGTAGCTGGGCTTATCGCTGGTGCAGTGGTAGCACTGCGTCGCATGAAGAGGAAGAAGCAAGAATTATGATGATGACCAATAGAGTGTGGCGCTGTCGTGGAGGCTAAGAACCCCATAGCCCGCAGGAGCAAGATAATAAAAGAAAGGATGATTATGAAAAAACTACTATACATCGTCGTTGGTGCCGGCATTGTGGGGATGGTTGGCCTGGCTGGCACTGCCGTCTATGCTGCTACCACGGCGAACTCCACCCTAAGCCAAACCATCAGTGCAGGCACACTCAGCACCGATATTCGTGACGGGAGTGATGGCATCGTCACGAACCCCACCTTCGCTATGGGCGCAGTGACCGTCTCGACCGCTGCCCAAAATGCCACTGGCAAATTTGGCGAAGCCGACAAGCGCATCACCGTCGACAACCCTGGCGGCGCCAACAATGGCTGGACACTCACGCTCAACGCCACCACCCCAGGTAGTGCCTGGACAAGTGGTGCAAATACCTACAAATACAACGGCACTGCCACAGATGGTCAGCTCACCGTCAATCCAGCAGCTGGCTCGCTGACCTCGCTGACGGGTACATCGACAGGCATTACACTTGGCCAAGAAGCAACCTTTAGTGGCGCGGCACCTGTGACGCTGGTGAATGCTGCAGCCAATTCCGATGATGTATGGCGTGGCTATGTGACTGGTGTTGACCTCAAGCAAGCCATTCCGGCTGGCCAAGCCCCTGGCTCCTATACTTTGCCCATGACGCAGACAGTGACTGCGGTGTAGAGAGTAGCTCCATAGCAAAGCAAGCACTCCCCTAGTGGGGGTGCTTTTATATAGCCACAAGCATTATTATTTGGTATACTGCTTGCTAAGGCTAATAGGGGAAGAGAGGGATGTATGAAGATATCGCGATGGCGTGCAGTAGTGGCGGGGCTTGTGCTGGCAGGTGCTATGGTGCCTGTGCCAGTGGGAGCAGCAGGGATTGGTAGCCGGCCGGCTCATCCCGACCCTGGCAACCCGCGCACGCAGTCTATCTTCATCTACAAGCTAGCCCATAGCGAGACTCGGCACGACCAGCTGCGGATCGATAATGGCCTTGGCGAGCAGGCGGAGATTGAGGTATATACAGTAGATGGGACCGTCACCACGACTGGCGATATGACTTGCAAACAGCAAGTGGAGCCAAAGACGAGTGCTGGTGCGTGGGTCAAGCTAGCGCAAAACCAAGTAACGCTGGCACCTGGTACCTCGACACTTGTCGATTTTAATGTTGCTGTGCCTCGCACAGCTGATGTGGGTGAGCACAACGCCTGCCTCGTCGTGCAGCGCAAGACCGCACCGCAGCAGGCAACGGGTGGTGTGCAGCTTCAGACGCGCCAAGCAGTACGCATGGCAATTATTATTCCGGGCGATATCCACCGCGATGTCGCGATCGACCGCTTTGCTGCCACTCACACTGATGCTACCAAGCAAGCATACACCATCGCACTGAAAAATACCGGTAATGTCTCGGCTGATGTACGCACCACACTCACCGTCAAGGATATGATGGGCAATGTTGTGTACCATAATGGTGGAGACTATGCGGCGCTTGCAAGTAAGACGCGCCAGCTTACGTATACAAGCAAGCTGCAGCCATTTTGGGGTGGCGTGTACCGCGCTCAGGCAACGATTGCCTATACCAAAAAGGCGGGCGAGTTTGGTGTGAGCGCCAAAGCGAGTGACCTCACAACGAAGCAGAGCGAAGAAGTCGAGCTGTTCTTTTGGCCAACGCTGGGCGCATGGCTTGTGTTGGGTGGTGGTGTGGTAGTGCTTGGCATTGTCGTGTGGCGCGTGATCGTGATGGCTAGGCGGCGCACGCTGCACGCTGCACGCCGCCGTGCATGAGTGCACGCTACCAGCGAGTGATATGCATAATCGATATTATTTTTAGACTGCACTATCACGGTTCTCTTCTTCTGCGTTTCAGCATATGGAGCTACTGAGTTTCGTCGTAGTGCTTGGCGCTTACTCCCTAGCAAGCTGAATATAATGGAGAGATGTTCATTATTATTTTATTCTGCCTGATGGAATTAATCGACATACACGCCTCATCTCTCGCTACTTCAGGCGCACATGTGAGTAAGAAAATATTCGTCATTCAAGGGATGTATGAATGAATAATGCGGTATGTTCATTTAGTTAGTATTGGCTAAGCGACATATCGATAGACAGGAGAAGACGTATAAGTCACTCAATCGGTTAAGTAGTCTACAACGTGATGCAAAGCAGGGCAGGAGAGTGGAGCGAAGGTAGGAGAGCTGTCTGTGCTCTTTCGTGCACCGTGCAAAATTTTGTTGAATATTTGCCTGCCCAATACATATCGATGCGGACGAGAAGGACACATAGATTTTGCTAATGCAGCCAAAGGGGAGTCGCGAGCGAAGTACGCCAGGCGCTGGTGTATTTTGGCTAGAAGCTGTGGATACTTCGCAGCGAGATAGATTGGCCTTGTGAGTGTCGTAATCTAAAAAAGCAAAATAATTTATATAAATTGCATTATGCAAGCAATGCGATAAATATATGCAAAAAGTTAATTCTAATAAGCATAAACGATATATGTTCAAAATAAATTCACCATGCAAAGCTTCGCATATACAGCATGAAACTCACCGCAAGTGTATAGCTACTGATCATAAAAAATAGCGTATGAAATGATGGAGTGGCTGTATCCACCCGGATTCTGCCACATGCATTGTCGCAATAGAGTGCTGCTTATGGTTGGTGGACTCGTAGTAGGTTGCGAGGCATAAAAATATCGAGGCTGTATGATGGAGCGTAAAATGCAAATAAGAGAGTCTAGGAAGGGAGCAAAGTATCTATAGCTATGGTGTGCTGTAGCTTGCTTCATCTAAGAGAAACACGCCAAAAAAGCTTGATAGAGAGATCCCCACAACTGCAGAGAAGTCATAGATGATGATTATAATACAACAGAAATGAATGGTGGAATATAGGCTCTATAAGATAAAAGATATGTTGTTACATAGACATCGTTAAGAATAGAGGACGGTATAGGTAGAAGAATGCTGTATATGTTGATAACACAACAATATATTAGTAAATATTGACCCTTCTGAATCAGCCAATAAATACCACAACGCAGATTATTACAACGAAATAAGCACGAAAATCAGAGGTAGAACAGCATTATTATGACAACGTTGTCAGATATACCATATATTGTGGGTTACACAACAAATGTAATGAGTATGCATGTGAGTAGTACTAGTCACTATGTACAATAATACAATGATGTAATTACATCAACAATAGGGGAATGAGAGAGGCGATATCATGCAGCAGTGCACAGACCATCATATTTGTATGCTACATGTAATATGGTATGCTAGCGATATGAAGAACAATACAATATTACGGATTGGTGCTGGCGCGGCGTTTGTGGCGCTTGGCGGGATATTATTAAGCGAGAGCTTTGGCGTGCAATTTCATTACTGGCGGGAGTTTTGGTATGGTCTGTGCGCGCTTGGGTTTATGACGGTTGGTGTGCTGACGCTGCGCAATCGCAATTGGCTGTGGGGTGTGCTCTGGGTAGTGATCGGCCTAACGATTGGCGCCCATGCATTTTTGCATATCAACATTAATATTTGGCGGATGCTTTGGCCGCTGGTGTTGATCACAATTGGCCTAGCGATTATTTTTAATCTGTCGCAGCACCAACGTGGCAGTGCAAAAAAATCAACAGATGACAATATGGTTGCATCCTTCTCGGGCAACACGCGCAAGATAAAAGGTGAGTTTGCGGGCAACTCACTCTCGGCGGTATTTGGTGGGGTGGATCTCGACCTGCGCCAAGCCAAGATAGAGGATGGTGCGGTGATTGATATTTTTGTTATGTGCGGTGGCATCAATATTATTTTTCCAGATAATGTCATCGTCAAGACGCAGGTCACCAGCATCCTCGGCGGCGTAGACGACAAAACCAACGCTGCCAAGAGTGCAAAAAAGACGGTCTACATTCGCGGCGACTGCGTCCTTGGTGAGCTCGAAATTAAATAATAGAAAAACGATACTTCGCTACAACACGCTTCTTGATAATAACGAGAAGCGTGTTTGTTTTTGCACTAATATACCACTCAGGCGGTGGAGTGTGGGTAGCGCTGGCACGATAGTACACTGCTCGATTTTTCAACTTCGTACTTGGCTTAAAAAATTTGCTGATGCTATTAGTAATGAGCTACATGTCCGCTATATGTAATTGATAAAATTTCTCGTTGCTGGATTAATCATCGTCACATATTGATTGTGGCATTGTGATGATGTGAGAGTGGCCTGGCAATATGCGTCAGCGTGTTTGATTTTTATGTGCGCCGATTGATAAGGGCTGCTATAGCTTTGCAAAATTACGCATGGTGGATGAATGTGCCTCGCTAGTAATAATAAAAACACACTATTAATACTGCACGCAAAATATACTACTTGCAAAAATAGTGTCTGGAGGAATATAATTTGCCAACCCATTCATCCTTCGTGCAAAAATAAATAAAATGAATTGTTATAAAAATATTCAAACTTTATACAAGCGGCGTCTTGCAAGTCTACCTTGGCTACGGCACATACACAAAGTATAAAAATGTGACAGTAAGATTTTTGCGCAAGGTATACTTTGAAGTGGGTGAGCCAGAGCGCCGCGAATACCAGTATACCGTGCCAAGTATTCTTGCTATACTATAATTATGAACCGCTGCCCCTGGGCTGAATGTAGCGATAACGAGCGCACCTACCACGACACCGAGTGGGGTGTGCCGCTGTATGATGACCAGAAATTATTTGAGCTGCTCTGCCTGGAGGGCGCGCAGGCTGGCCTAAGCTGGAGCACAATTTTGGCCAAGCGGGCGGGCTACCGGCAGGCTTTTCATCAGTTTGCAATTGCTCGCGTCGCAGCTATGACGGATGCAGAGCTGGAGGCGCTTACTCACGATACGCGCATTGTTCGTAACCGACGCAAAATTTATGCGGTGCGCACCAATGCCCAGGCGGCGCTGCAGGCTATTAACCAGCACGGTAGCCTGCAGGTGTATCTATGGAGTCTGGCGGGTGGTGCGCCAGTGCAACATCACTGGCAGAGCGTGGGTGATGTGCCTGCCGATACGGCTACGTCCCGGGCAATGAGTACGCAGCTCAAGCGGGATGGCTTTGCCTTCGTTGGCCCAACGACGTGCTACGCCTTTATGCAGGCCGCGGGGATGGTGAATGACCACGTGGTGGGGTGCTTTCGATATGAAGAGTGCGCGGCGCTAGGCATTCACCCTGCATGAGAGTAAAAAGATATAGCTAGTTAGATTAATCGGGCTATATCTTGATGTGTAAGTACTTTTGGTTTTGCAGCTAGTGCGCTACAATAGACCCAGAGGCATTTTTGCGTAGCCTGTGGTGCGCAAAATGAGTGGCTATCACCCACGAAGCCTGCGGGAAGAAATTGGTTTGTTATTTTCATGGGGAGCTGTGAATCTAAGGAGCCAAGAATAGACCCCGCCGCGAATGCTGCGACAAGGCAATAATTAAGTGCTGAAAGAGTATGGCTATTTCTGTCATTTTGCCGGGAAATGCTAGAATCACTTCTTTTGGAATCGAGATGGTACCGTCCGCGCGAATACCCAGCGGATTCTCGAGCTCAGAAGAGGTGATTTTTGTTTTAGGAGAATTATGACAAAAATAAAGTACTATCCGCCAGAATACGAAAAAGATGAGTTTAATTGTGCACATTGTAAGGTGTTTGCCCATCAAATATGGGTAAGCAGTTTGAAGGGTGAGGCCGTAAAGACGTTTGGTTGGCCTATAGACTTATCTCCATCGGATATGTTTGCCGCATCACAATGCCAACACTGTAATAAGTGGTCCATTTGGATTGAGGAAGTTTTGGTATATCCAGTGCAGATCACCGTGGAAGACCCGAACGACGATATGCCAGACGATGTTAAAAAATTATATGAAGAGTCTGCTCAAATATTATCTGCTTCACCGCGTGCAGCTGCGGCATTGCTGAGGCTAGGATTGCAGATACTGCTCGGTGCTGTGGGTGGTGATGGCAAGAACATAAATGATGATATAGGAAAAATAGTCGCGTTGGGTGTTGGGCCTGAAACGCAAAAAGCTCTAGATACTCTGAGGATACTTGGCAATAATGGAGCTCACCCTGGGGAGATTAAGCTTGATGAAGATCCTGACCTAGTGAACAAAATGTATGGGCTAATGAACTACGTTACCGATAGACTTATTACTCAGAAGAATCAGATAAATGAATTATTCGAAGGTTTGCCAAAGGGAATTAAAAATCAGATTAAATCACGAGATAGTAAAAATAAGGAGAAAGTATAATGAAATTCACACACGGCACACGCCGCCGAGCGGCAGAATACGAGAAGGACTGGGTGCAGCGCTGGAAGGATGACCAGACGTTTGAGAAGTCGGTGGCGCAGCGGCCGGCGGATAATGCCTACGTCTTTTATGATGGGCCGCCGTTTATTACTGGCGTGCCGCATCATGGTACGCTACTGAGCTCAATCGTTAAGGATGCGGTGCCGCGCTACTGGACAATGAAAGGCAAGCGTGTGGAGCGCCGCTGGGGCTGGGACTGTCATGGGCTGCCGGCAGAGAATTTCGTCGAAAAGCAGATGAATATTACCGATCGGCGCCAGATTATGACCTGCCCGGGCCAGCCAGCGCCACTGGATAAAGACGGTCAGCCACTGCCAACCATCAGTCTGGAAAAATACATCACCAAGGCGCGCGAAAGCATGGTGGCCAATAGCGAGACGTGGCAGGGCGTAATCGACCGGATTGGTCGCTGGGTGGACTTTGCGGGTGCCTACCGCACCATGGATAAGGACTTTATGGAGAGCGTCTGGTGGGCCTTTAAACAGCTGTATGAGGCTGGCAAGATCTACGAAGGCGAAAAGGTGCTGATGTACGACACCAAGTTCGCTACCCCTGTCAGTAAGGCCGAAGTGACCATGGACAACGACGCCTACCAGACAGTGACCGACCCGAGTGTGTATGTGAAGTTTAAATTAAAAGATAGTAAGGCGAGTCGCAAAATAGTATTAAATGAGCATTCAAAAGTCTTGTTTGTATGTAATGCAAATGCCGCGCGCTCGCAGATGGCGCAGGGGTTTTATAACCACTATTCTCACTTGCAAAATGCCGACTCGGCTGGGTTGAACCCAGAGAAAAAATGGGACGAAGCTCCAACGTTGAGTGATTTCGAAGCCATGAGCCATAAGCCGGCTAAAAGCAGCGAGACGATGCAAGAAGTGGGCATCGACATTACTGGGCATAAGCGGCAATTGCTTACGGTCGATAAGCTGGGTGATTATGATTTGATCGTTAATCTAGCGGAAAAATCCCAGACGCCGGACTGGCTCAGGGGTGATAATGTTATTTGGTGGAACGTGACCGATCCACGTAACGAGAGTTCTGAAAAAAATCGGATAGCGCGTGATGAGATTGAGCGTCGCATAAAGCAGCTTCTAAATGGTGAAATAGTTGATGATGCTCAAAAACCAGTAGGCTTCGACGAATGCGAGAGGAGTTATGTCGGTGCTTTGTTGGTGGATACGAATGGCAAACTTATTGCGCAGCAGCGAGATGATAAGCCGGGCATAACGAACCCAGGCATGGTGAGTCTCTTTGGCGGGACGAGCCATGAGGGTGAGTCGCCAATTGAGACGCTGCGCCGTGAACTTCAGGAGGAGCTTGAGCTTGAAGTAAATTCGAACAATCTACTACTACAGACCGTCAAGCACGAAAATGGGACGAATGTTGCATGCTCCATCTATATTGTTACTGGTGTGGACGCTGAAAAACTCAAACTGCATGAGGGTGCAGGCTTCGCCACAGGTACGCCAGAAGAGCTGCTGAGCCGCCCTGTAACAGCTGTGACTCAGCAGGCGATTGAAGCATTTATGGCGCAACGCAAAGATATTTCGCAGTACAACTACGTGATTCTCCATGGATACACAGGCAGGAACGACAAGAACTTTATCCCGTGGCTTAAGCACGAATTAGAGCAGCGTGGTGCCAAAGTACAGGCGCCGCAGCTCCCCAATACGGACAACCCAACAGAGGTTGAGCAGGTGCAACATGTGCTTGACAATGTTGCATTTGACGAGAATACTGTCCTGATTGGTCATAGCCTGGGCGGGTTGGTTGCAATGCGTGTGCTGGAGAAATTGCCGCACAAGATTCATCACCTCATGTTGGTAGCGCCAGCAATCTTGCCGCAATTTTATCAAGGAAACGATGATATCGACACAGAAACAGGTGAGAGAAAACGATTTATCGATCACTTTAGTTATGACTTTGATTTCGGCAAAATAAGTAGCCAGGCGGTGCATAAGACAATCTTGCAAGATAATAACGATTCAGAATCGCGCAAACCGTCCATGCGGTATATTGCTGATAATATTGGTGCAACACTGTGTAAAACAGTTGCAAACAAAAGGCATTTTGTGGCAGAGCAAGAACCATTTATTCTTGAAAAATTATTGACGAATGAGGATAGTGATGACGCTTTCCTTCTCGCCTGGACCACCACGCCATGGACGCTACCGGCCAACCTGATGCTGGCTGTCAACCCAGATATGACGTACTGCGAAGTGAAGGTATCAAAGGGTACAAAAAACGTGTTCTTGATCTCGGGTAAGCATGCCTACGCATCGCGTGAGTACTATCCACGGCTGAAGCAGCAGCTTGAGCAACAGGGGTATACAGTAACAATCATTGACCACATCAACCCTGACAGCCCAGACTTAGCAGAAAATGTAGAGCAGTTGGCGCAATACGACTTTACTCATGCGCATGTGGTGACGCATTCGCTGGGTGTAGCAACATTCCTGAAATATTTGCAGGATGCTAATATGACGGTTGCATCGCTGACGATGATTGCGCCAGCGTATGGTGTGTCAAACAGCAGTGATAAGCAATGGAAGCAAGAATCGGGCTACGTCGATCTCGCGGTTGATCTCTCCCAAGTGCGACGGAAGATTGCCCAGCGACCGACTATTATCTACTCGGACGATGCTGATGTGCTTAACCAAGGTTTCGCGCAGCTTGGCAAAGAGCTCGGTGCGGCGACGCAGTATGAGCCAGGTAAAGGACATTTCTTTACGGCAGAGAAGAGCTTAGCGCCAGAGATTACACTACCATTAAGCGAAAAACTCATCCTTGCCAAAGAAGCCCTCGAGCGCACTCTACAGGATGAAAAGCACCAGCCACTTGAGTACGACGTGCTACGCACCTTCCCGGGTAGCGAATTGGTGGGCAGGAAGTATCAACCGCTCGATACGGGCTCGACCTGGCCAGGCAGTGACAAAATTCACACTATTTACGCGGCGGATTTCGTTTCGCACGAGTCGGGTACCGGTATCGTGCACATCGCGCCAGCCTATGGTGAGGATGACTTTGAGCTTGGTAAAGCCAATGGCATCGCACCCTTCCATGTGATTGACGATAACGGTTACTACACTGATAGCAATTACAAAGGCCTGGAGGTATGGGACAATAACAAGCTCATCGCCAAAGACCTGAAAGAAAAGGGCGCGGTGTGGAAGATTGAGTACATTCGCCACGAATATCCGTTCAATCCGCGTAGCAAACAACGCATTATGTACCGAGCTATTCCAAGTTGGTTCTTCGACATCCAGGGGCAGAAGCCGCTGATGCTAGATGAGAACGAGCATATTAATTGGTTCCCGCGTCACCTCAAGCACGGCCGCTTTGCGAAGAATATTGAGCAGGCACCAGACTGGAACCTGAGCCGCGACCGCTTCTGGGCAACGGCGATGCCAGTGTGGAAGGGTGACCGTGGTACGGTTAAGGTGGTTGGCTCGTACGCGGAGCTCAAGGAGCTGAGCGGTGTGGAGCTAGATGATTACCACCGCCCGTGGGTGGATGATATTACCTTTACGATTGACGGCGAGACATTTACCCGCATCGACAAGGTGCTGGACTGCTGGTTTGAGTCAGGTTCGATGCCGTTTGCGCAGTTGCATTATCCGTTTGAAAACCAGGCCAAGTTTGAGCAGAATTACCCGGCGGATTTCATCGTTGAGTACATCGGCCAGGTGCGGGCGTGGTTCTACTACGTGCATGCCGTCAACGCCGCCTTGGCGGAAATTGGCGCCTTTGGCCAGGCCGGCGCGCAGCACAAAAACGCCTACAGCAACGTCATTACCACTGGTGTGGTGGCGGGCAATGACGGCCGCAAGATGAGTAAGTCCTTAGGTAACTTTACCGACCCGAACGAGCTGATGGATAAATTCAGTGCCGACAGCTTGCGCTTCCTACTGCTGAGTAGCCCGCTGCTCAACGGTGAGGACTTTGCCCTGCACGATAAGGATGTGGGCGATGTGGCGCGCAAGCTGGCGATGATTTGGAATATGTATGATTTCTTTACGATGTATGCGGAAGTTGACGAGTTCACATTTCCGTACGATACGGCGTCTTCGGGTGCGTTTCTCGTTCACCGTATCACCAATACGGCTCACTCCGATACTCCCGAATCCTTGTCTCGCCCTGGAACTGAGAACTCGTTCCAGATCAGTGTTGATATTGATAAATTATCTAACCCGCTCGATATCTGGATCATCAGCCGCTTGCACGAGCTGGTGGCGGAGGTCGAGCGGCAGATGGATGTCTATAATATCCCTGATGCGCTCAGCCCAATTTTGCCATTCCTGGATGACGCTTCCAACTGGTACGTGCGCCGCAGCCGCCGCCGCTTTTGGAAGTCGGAAGACGACGGCGACAAGAGCGACGCCTACCGCACGCTACACTATGTGCTGGTGCGCCTGAGCTACCTGCTGGCGCCGTTTACGCCGTTTTTGGCCGAGGAGCTGTATCATAACCTGACCGGTGATGATGAGTCGATCCACCTGAAAGATTGGCTGCCAGCTGGCGCGGTGGATGAGCAGGTGCTGGCTGATATGGCCCGCACGCGTGAGCTGATCAACACCGGCCTGAGCCTGCGCATGAAGAAGGATGAGCACCAGGAGTCGATCAAGGTGCGCCAGCCGCTGCAGCGCGCGGCCTATGCGGGTGCAAAGCTGGCTGAGTACTACGAGCAGATCATGGCCGAGGAGCTCAATGTCAAGGAAATTCGCTGGGTTGAGAATCTAAACGAGCATTTGGCGGATGATGGCGTGACTGAAGGCGCGGCCAAGCCAGAGAGCTGGGTCGAAATTGATAAGACTATCACCCCCGAGCTCAAACGCGAAGGCTTGATGCGTGAAGTCATTCGCCACGTCCAGAGCGCTCGTAAAAAGGCTGGCCTGCAGGTGGATGATCGGATTGTACTACACCTAGCGGTTGGGGCTGATGATAAGCCATCTGAGCAGCTCCGCCAAGCCCTCGCTGAGTATGCCGACACAATCGCGAGCGAGACGCTGGCCACGATGCAGCAGTCAGGCGATGTACTCTACCAGACGACGGCTACAGTAGATGGCGCTGAGCTGCAGATTAGCCTCGCCAAAGCATAGGACTACAAGGAACAACATGCTAAGCTCGAGTGGCGCATCAGTAGTGAGACGCCACTCGAGCTTGGTGGCTGGCAATATTTGAGTTTCTATAGCCATACTCATCTCTTGCGCCAGCCTAGCATGCTTACCGAGCAAGAAAACATCGAGAGGCCAGCCACGAAACAAGTAGAAAGTACAGAGCGGCAATCGCTGCAATAAGGCTATAAGCCGACACAATAATTGACGATCATGACCAAACCACCCACCACACCTACCTCCTCATTACGCCAGCGCTTGGCGGGGTTGTGGCTGGTGGTGCGGATTATTTGGCGGGAGGCACCGCTGACGATTGCAGTCCAGGCAGTGGGAGCGGTGCTGTCGGCGGTGCTGCCACTGGCCACGGCATACTATGCGGCTCTTGCGACAACGGCTTTGGCTGAGGCATACGCGACGGGTGGGCAGTCGCAACTCCTCATTTATGTAGTAGTGACTGTGGTACTGGGCGTTGTGGCGAGTGTGTGGTCGGTGGTGCAAGGGTATTATGACCAAGTGTCGCGCTATCGCATCGAGGCTGCCATGAGTGACCATATGTATGCCCGTCTCCATGCGCTGGATTTTTGGCGCTACGATGACCCTACAACCATTGATATGTTTGATAAAGCGCAGCGCTTCGTCCAGTCATTTTCGTACCTCTTTATCCAACTGGTGCGAATGCTGACAGCGCTAGTGTCGCTGGCAACAAGCCTGTGGATGATGGTGATGGTGAGCTGGTGGCTGGGGTTGCTTGTACTCGTGGCGCTTGTGCCAAGTAGTGTGGTGCAGGTGCGGCTGTCGCGTTTGCAGGCTGGTCACTGGCGTGAGCAGGTGGCGACGCGGCGGCGCATGGCGTGGATCGAGCACATCCTTAGCCGGCCGAACTTCATTGCCGAGCTGCGCCTCTACGGAGTGATTCACCATCTACTTGGTGAGCGAGCAGCACTGCGGGATAAAGATCGGCTGCGGGTGCTTGGCTACGAGCGCCGCTTTATGGGGCAGCGCCTGGGCGGAGAGATTATCCAGGCGGCAGCGGAGGTAGTGGCGCTTGTCTGGGTGGTGCTGGAGATCGTGGCACACCGCCAGCCGATTGGGCAATTTGTGCTCGTGCAGCAAATGGTAGGGCGAGTGATGAGTGGGATGGACAGCGTGATCAATACATATAATATGATTGACGAAGACCTCGCCACCATGACAGACTACCAGCGGTTTATGGCGCTGCCGGTTGCAAGCCATGCAGCCACCATTGATGAGGTAACGCTGCGTGATGCGATCGCGGTGCAGCAAGTGTCATTTTGCTATCCAGGCACGCAGACGGCGGTGCTGCGTGATATTTCTCTCACTATTCGCCGTGGTCAGCACATTGCCATTGTGGGCGAAAATGGCGCTGGCAAGAGCACGCTCGCTCGGTTGCTCACTGGCCTGTACCAGCCTACCAAGGGCACCATTACTATTGATGGGCACGACCTCCGTCATATCAACCCAGCAGCATGGCACCGGCAATTGGCCGTGCTGGGGCAGGAGTTCATCCGCTATGACTTCGCCACGGTGCACGAGAATGTCTGGTATGGCGATGTCTCGCAGCCAGTGGATGCAGCGCGCCGCGATGCTGCACTGCGCCAGGCCGAGGCAGCCGATTTTGTCCGCAAGCTGCCTCATGGCGGGAACAGCTATATCAGCAAATGGATGGAGGCGGATGACCACGAAACAGGGGTCGACCTGTCTGGTGGGCAGTGGCAACGCCTGGCCTTGGCGCGCAACTTGTATCGCAATGCGCCCATCATCATCCTTGACGAGCCCACCAGCGCCATTGATGCCGCCGCCGAAGCACGCATCTTTCGCCGCCTCTTTGCCAAGCAGGGCAAGACTATCATCACCATTAGCCACCGCTATAGCACTGTTAAGAAGGCGGATGCTATCTACGTTATCGCCCACGGCCGCATTGTTGAGCATGGCACTGCCACCGCATTGATGGCGCAGCGTGGTGCATTCTACGAGATGTTCAAAGAACAGATATAGTTTGGTATAATAGGGGTGTGGCGCGTTGGCGGAGCGGTTACGCAGAGGTCTGCAAAACCTTTTAGACGAGTTCGACTCTCGTACGTGCCTCCACAATTGTTGATGAATAGCTCTCTCGATAGAGCTATTTTTGCTCTAGCAATTCTTTTAGCTCAGGGAAGGTTGGCTGGAAGAAATGATTGCGATCTTCGAAAATATGCACCGTAGCAGTCGGTAAGTCTCGCTGAAATTTAGTAAGTTCGGTAAAGGGCACAACTGGGTCATCTTTACTGTGGAATAGGTGGATCTCCTTTGCTGATTTTTCTAAACCAGTGGCGCTTGTTACTTGAAAGCTACCGAGGTCTTCATTCGATTCATCGTCATAGCACGGCGAAACTAGCACGAGCCGCCGGACTGGCACGCGCAGTGGTGATTCATGCAAGTACTTTGCCAAAAACATTGCGCCCAAACTATAACCAACCAGCTGAACGTCATCGCCAAGCAGGAGTAGTAACTTTTCAAAATATATTTTCCACTCAGTGTAGCTAGCATTTTGCTTATTGGGGAAATCTGGCAGTAAAACATCAGCATCGACGATTTCTTGCGCTAGCCAGTCACGCCATTTTTGTACCCACAGTAGTCGTTCATATTGCAGCTGACAATTCTTTAGATTATTCAAGTAATTTTCGTAGCTATTAAAGCTTGATCCGCCGTGAATTATTACAATTTGCTTCATAAACATAGTATAATACAAGCAGCACTTGGCTGCTATGCCAGAAGTGCGGTTGCAAGCGCGAGTGGCGGAACTGGTAGACGCGAGGGACTTAAAATCCCTTGGCCAAAAGCCGTGCGGGTTCGATTCCCGCCTTGCGCACCAGGCGTGATATAACAGAGAAGACCACTTGAGGAGAGTGGTTTTCTCGTGTGCATAGCAAGAAGGGTAGAGTATGGCGGCATTCGTGCTAGCTACGAGCCCAAGATTTATTGTAGAATTACCATAGCGGCTAGTATAAGCCACACAATTTGGTATAATAAAGCTATAACCAAAAAGGAGAAACGACACTATGACAACAGCATTAATCGTTTTGCTCGGCGTGATTGGCCTGCTCGTTTTGTTTGGCATCTTCATGTGGGCAACGTACAACAGTTTGGTCAAGCTGAAGATCCGCGTGGACGAAGCCTGGAGCGATATCACCGTCCAGCTCAAGCGCCGAACAGACCTCATCCCTAACTTAGTGGGCACTGTGAAGGGCTATGCGGCACACGAGAAGGAAGTCTTTGAGAACGTGGCAGAGGCTCGCAGCGCCATCATGAATGCCCAAGGCGTGCAAGAGACAGCTGCGGCAGAGAATATGATCGAAGGCGCTCTGAAGAGCTTGTTTGCCGTAGCAGAGGCTTACCCAGAGCTCAAGGCTAACCAAAACTTCATCCAGCTACAGCAAGAGCTGGTGGATACAGAAGACAAGATCCAAGCTGCACGCCGCTTCTACAATGGTGGTGTGCGCGACCTCAACACCCGCATCGCTATGTTCCCCGCCAATATTGTGGCTGGCATGCTGGGCTTTAAAGCCCGCGAGTTCTTCGAGGTCGAAGACCGCGCTAGCGTCGAAAACCCAGTGCAAGTGCAGTTCTAGATACCTCGCGCACTATAGCGAAACCGCTCTCGATGGAGGGCGGTTTTTTATTATTTTGCAACAGCATAAGGGCGATGATGCCAGGTTGTATGTGAGGGGTGTTTGAGAAGGTTTGTGGCTACAATGAGCGGCTTACCGCTTGACCAGAGGGGTTTTATCTAGAAGGTAGGGGGATTGTGATAGTAATAAAAATAATTGCAATGGCTAGGGATGCTAAAGTCTGCTACCAGCAGACAAGAACGTAGCAAGAAGCGAACATGACAAGCAGAGCAAGAGAGGGTAGACACCCTTCTAGGATGGATGTCATGTTCGATAGGGATGTCACACGAAGAAGTGCACAAACCACCCTGACACTAGCGTGAGAGTAATGAGGATAAATAGTCTCAAATACTTCTCTAGGTCAGAGCAATTGCTCCGCTCCCCTGATGACGAGCCATTAATAAGACTCGCGGTTAGCATGATGCCAAAGGCTTGTGCAATACCTATCCTGGCAACTCCTAGAACAGGAGCGATGTACCACCCCCAAAGCAGACTGAACGTCCATGCGCCAAGAATACCAGATATGGCTACAAGCACACACTCAGCAATGACAGTGCTTCTAGTCTTTCTCGTTTTCTCGGTAATGGTGATCTTGATGTTGCTCATGACACTACTCTCTCCCCACCCAAGCGGACGCTCGTGTAGAATAACACTGGTCGACGCTCGGATGCGGCGACTCAAGGTGGGGTGCTGGGGCGCGGCTATGTAGCCATGCCTGGGCAGCCCACCTTGAGTGGTATGCTCTGCTTGTCAAACAACACTTTTGGACAAAATGCGAACATATGTCAACAAAAGCTGATATATATATATCAATATATGAGAGGCGAGTCAAGTGGGTGCAACGTGAGCCCAAAACCTCACTAATAGCCGGCGCAGAGAATGCAGCGCCCAGGGATTAACACGAGTGCCAGCAAAACCACCATTATCTGCTACAATATATCTATGTACAGAGCAATTGCACACAACAAACGTAATACAGTTATTTTGATGATCGTCTTCGTCGCGATGGTGGCGGTGATTGGCCTGGCGGCGCAGTTGATTATGAATAGCCGCGGCATGCAGGGCAACTTGACGATCTTTTGGGGGACATTCATTGGGGCGCTGATCTATGCGCTGGTGCAGTACTTCATCGCTTCCAAGCTCGCTATGAGTATGACTGGTGCAGTGGAGATTCGCAAGGCAGATAATCCCCGTTTGTGGCGCACCGTCGAAAATCTTGCCATTACTGTGGGGCTACCTATGCCGCAGGTGTATATTATCGACGACCTGGCACCGAACGCCTTTGCCACTGGCCGCGACCCCAAGCATGCCATTGTGGGCGTGACGACGGGCCTGCTGGAGATTATGGATGATCGTGAGCTGACCGCTGTACTGGCCCACGAGATGGGGCATGTCCAAAACTACGATATTCGGGTGAGTATGATTACCTTTGGTCTGGTGAGTGCGATCGGCCTAGTGTCAGATATTGCGCTGCGCATGCTATGGTTCCGCGACAATGATGACCGCGAGACCAATCCGGTGCTGCTGGTGCTTGGCATTGTGGCTATTATCCTTGCGCCCATCGTGGCAGCCATTATGCAAATGGCGGTGAGCCGCCAGCGTGAGTACCTGGCCGATGCGACTGGTGCACTAACGACGCGCGACCCAGCTGGCCTGGCGAGCGCGCTAGGCAAGCTGCAGGCATACACTCGCCCGATGGAGAAACAGGTGAGCTCAAGTGCTAATATGTTTATGGTGAACCCGCTCAAGCCGGGGTTCTTCAGCCGGTTGTTTAGTACCCACCCACCGCTCGAAGACCGCATCAAGCGCCTCAACGAAGATATGAACAAATGGTAGGGTCGTACCTGTGACAAAAAAAACAAAGTCAACTCGCCGCTCATCATCACGCACCGCTCCCGTGGCGCACGCAAGCAAGCATGGTTCAAAAACAGAGGTAAAACACCATAATGTAGTAAAAAAGGCAACACCATCCTCTCATGATGCTGCTCCCGCAAAGGCTCGCTCGCCGCACGCGGATGATGCTCCATCAGCGCTGTCCAGCTGGCGCACTAACCTCCACTGGCGGACCTGGCAGGCTCGCAGTGGTAGGGGAGTAGCGAGCAGCCGTCAATGGTTGCATAATTTACAACAGAGACGGCCGCATCGAAGCTTCTGTCGCACTCGCCGACGTGATTATGCGCGGTCATTGCAATTGCCAGGCTATATTGCTTTCACCGCACAAGTGATGCGGATGGTGCGGGCGCACTGGCGGACGTTGTGCCTCTTGGCGGTGTTTTATGCCGTGCTGCTCTTGGCGCTTGGGGCGATTACCAACCAAGCGATGTACGACCGCCTGCAAAGTATGCTAGCAGAGTCGGGCAAGGATATTCTCACTGGTGCCTGGGGTAAGCTAGGCGAGGCAGGGCTCCTCATGGTGACGGCCTTTGGTACGGGCAGCGGCAACCTCAGCGCTGACCAGCAGCTCTATGTGGTGCTGGGCTTTTTGTTGGTGTGGCTCACCACAGTGTGGTTGTTACGCGAGTATAAGGCAGGGCGAGCGCCACGCCTGCGCGATGGGCTGTATAATGCCTGTGCACCACTGGTAGCCACGCTGATGATTGTTCTCGTCTTCCTCGTGCAGCTTATTCCGCTGGGGGCGATGGCGCTGGTGTATATCGGTCTGTCGAGTAATGGAGTGATTAGCGAAGGATTTGGTTCGATGCTCTTCTATGTGCTACTAGCTACTGTGGCAGTACTGACGCTTTATTGGGGCACAAGCACCTTCATTGCGCTTGTGGTGGTGACACTGCCTGGTATGTACCCTATGCGGGCGCTGGCAGCGGCGGGCGACCTGGTGGTGGGGCGGCGGCTGCGGATTTTGTACCGGCTGCTGTGGCTATTTGGCAGTGTGGCAGTGCTGTGGTGTGTGGTGATGATCCCTGCTATTCTCCTTGATGCCTGGCTCAAGCACTTATGGCAATGGTACGCCTCTGTGCCGACGATGCCCGTCCTAGCGGGCTTCATCAGCTCGGTGACGGTGGTGTGGTGCGCGGCGTATATCTACCTCCTTTATCGCAAGATTGTTGATGATACGGCAGCACCAGCGTAAGGTAGCATACCTCGGCAGCGTGTTGTTGGATAAGATATGCGCGTGATTAGTGGGAAATAAACTACCTTCTCTAGTATGGCGGTAGCTTGTCCTCTCCACATCCCTCCGATAGAGTGTGAAAACTCGTTGTAATAACGAGTTTTCAGCTCTGGCGTCAAGAGGTCGATGTCTGGGAGACATCGACCCTTATAGTGTTCTATCGGAGGGATGTGGAGAGGACAAGCGCGAGATGCAGCAAGGAACTACTTTTAGATTAAATATATACTGCAGCATGGTTACAATGAATCTTCTCTTAAAAGGCTGCGCCCATCGCCAAATTCCGCTATACTAAAGCAGTAAGGAACCACTATGATACAAGACAAACATCTAGCATCACCCAACCTATTGCCAGCTCAGCGCAGCGCTGAGCTGCGTCAGCTACTCAATCGCTATAGCTATGAATACCATGTGCTTGATGCGCCCAGCGTGAGCGACGCGGTGTATGACAGCCTTTTTGCCGAGCTCAAGCAGCTCGAGGCGGCGCACCCGGCACTCATCACGCCCGATTCGCCTACCCAGCGGGTTGGCAACGTCCTTAAAGGAGGCTTCGTCAAGGTGCAGCACCGCCGGCGGATGGTTAGCCTCAATGATGTCTTCGACACGGCAGAGGTCGAGGCGTGGGTGCAGCGCATGGATAAGCTCTTGCCGGGTCACAAGCACGAGTTTTTTGCCGATATCAAGATGGATGGCTTAGCCTGCGCGCTTATCTATAACAATGGCGTGCTCGTGCAGGCCGTCACACGGGGCGATAGCTACGTTGGCGAAGATGTAACGAATAATGTACGGACGATTCGCAATGTGCCGCTACGTCTGCGCGAAGCACCTGGCTTTGAGCACTTGCTGCAGGGCAGGACGGAGATCCGTGGGGAGATCGTCATGCTCAAGCGCGACTTTGCGGCACTTAATAGGCGACAGCAAGCTGCTGGCCAGCCAGCCTTCGCCAACCCGCGTAACCTCGCGGCTGGCACTATCCGCCAGCTTGATCCAGCACTCGTGGCGCAGCGCCCACTCCATTTTCGGGGTTACGATGTCATCCGTGATGATGCGGCCGAGGTGCCAACCAATAGCTACGCTTATGACGCCTTGACAGTACTGGGTATCACACGCAACCAGCAAGCGGCGGTCTTTACCAACCTAGCCGAGGTAATGAATTTCGTCCAGCAGTGGGGCGAGCAGCGCCGTGATTTGCCGTTCAATACGGATGGCCTCGTGATCAAGATCAATAATCGCGCTCTCTACGACCGCCTGGGTATGGTGGGTAAGAACCCGCGTGGTGCAGTGGCCTACAAATATGCAGCCGAGCAAGCCACTACCATCGTGCGCGATATCGTCATTAGCATTGGCCGGACAGGTGCTGCCACACCAGTAGCGGTGTTCGACCCAGTCGTCGTGGCTGGCACGACGGTGCAGCACGCCAGCCTGCACAATGCCGACGAGATTGCTCGGCTCGATGTGCGGCGTGGCGATACTGTGGTTATCTTCAAGGCGGGGGATATCATCCCGCAGGTCGAGCGAGTGCTGCCAGAGCTGCGCCCAGCTAATACCGAGCCGATTGACTACCCAGCTGAGCTTCAGCGCCAATATCCCGAGCTGCAGTTCGAGCGGCCTGCTGGTGAGGCAGTGTACCGGGTGCGCGGCGCTAGTAGCTCGCTTATCCTCACGCGCGCCCTCACGCACTTTGCATCCAAAGGAGCACTGGATATCGACACACTTGGCGAGAAGAATGTCGCTGCATTGGTCGAGGCTGGCTTGGTACATGACCTAGCCGATATTTATACACTAAGGAAGGAGGATCTTCTTCGGCTTGATCGCTTCGCCGAGGTCTCGGCACAGAAGCTCATCGATGCCATTGCTGCAGCAACGCGCCCACCACTTGAGCGCTTCCTCTACGGACTGGGTATCCGTCATGTGGGTGCGCAGACGGCAATTGATATCGTGAAACATTTTGCAGATAATTCAAAAAACGATGTGCCTCAGCAGGGCAGTGTGAATAATAAACATAACGATTCAGACAAAAATACATCTCTTGATGAGCCGCAAGCACGTGCCAATACACTTGCAAATGACAAGCAATTGCTTGGCTTCTTGCGCTCTGCCACGCTCGACCAGCTGCAGGCGATTGATGGCATTGGC
The DNA here is from genome assembly GCA_963554165.1 of uncultured Candidatus Saccharibacteria bacterium. Classification (GTDB taxonomy): domain Bacteria; phylum Patescibacteriota; class Saccharimonadia; order Saccharimonadales; family Saccharimonadaceae; genus Saccharimonas. The sequence continues at coordinate 52,291 of CAUVQR010000002.1, forward strand.
GTGGTAGTGGCTGAATCGATCGTCGCGTGGTTCAGTGATGCAGATAACATTGCCTTGCTGGATAAATTTGCTCAATGTGGTGTCGTGCCACGGCTCGTGCAATCATCGCAGCAGCTTGCTGGTCAAAAATTCGTCATCACTGGCATATTGCAAGCAATGAGCCGCGACCAAGCAGCCGAAAGAATCCGTGCCCTGGGTGGTACCTTCCAAAGCAGCGTCAGTAAAGATACCACCTACCTTGTTGCTGGTGGCAAAGTTGGTGCGAGCAAGCGAGCCAAAGCAGAGAAGTATGGTACAATGATGCTCACTGAAGAACAATTTTTAACACTTATCCAATAAACAGGAGAAAGATACATGGCAACCCCAGAACAACCACAAAGAGGCGAATTAATCGCTGCAGTAAAAAGCATGGCGCCGTTTCCAATTCTCATGGCAACCTTTATGCTTGTGTATGCTGTGTGGTTTGGTGTGGCATGGGGTGTTATTGGTTGGGCGGTTTTTGCATTATTTGGTGTGTATGCGGTATGGCTGATTTTTTGTGGCGTGCAGCATATCCGCGAGACGAAAAAATTGCCCAAGCCAGCACCAACGCCAGCCAGCAAACGGATCGCTAAGCAGATGCAGCTGCTGAGTACCGTGTCGTATGCACCACTGTGGATTATCTTTGCGTTGCTTGGTATGTTTCAGCAGCAGATTTATATCATGCCGGTGCTTGTGCTGATTGTTGGGTTGCACTTCATTCCCCAGGCGAAGATCTTTGACCGAACGATTGATTATTATCTTGCACCTCTCCCCATCTGCACGGCATTGATTGGCTTCTACCTTGCCTTCGCAACGAGTACTTCATGGCAAGCGGTCTACGCTATCAGCAGTATTGGCGGGGCACTCGCAACCGCAGGATATGGCCTATATATGATGCTGGGCCACAAGCAACTTATGAACCAAATAAACCACGTATAACAACTATACGAGACCGTACACGTAATCGGCTAGCTTGCAAAATGCAAGTGAAAACAACACTATGAATGGCGATGCGCAAAATTCATAATGCAATATATGCTATTGATAGCAACCTAGCAATAGCAGTGTGCGTAATATATAAAAGAACTCAACAATAAACAGGCAAGGAGGATAAGACAATGGTGCGATTCTATCTCGAAAAGCTCGTGCGCGATAAGGTTGTCGAGAAATGCAAGGCCGACTCACAGGTGCTCCATACGGAGTATCATCAGCTCGATCGCGCGGCGTATCGCCGTGAGTTACAGCGCAAGATTCATGAGGAAGCAAACGAAATTCCACTGGGCGATGATAGGCTAGAAGAGGCGCTGCAGGAGCTGGCGGATGTGCAGGCCGTCCTTGATGCGCTGCGCGATGATTTTGGCTTTTCGCCTCAGCAGGTGCAAGATGCAGTGGCGCGCAAAGCTGCGCACGCTGGCGGCTTCCAAAAGCGCTACTATATTGCGTACAACGATCTAGCGGAAGATAGCAAATGGGTCGAGGTTTTTCGGGCGCAACCAGAGAAATATCGGGAGGAGAAGAGTAACACTACTACGATATATTGTGCTGGAAAAGATCTCTCGCGAGCTAATCGTGTGGCAACAATGCTTGAATCTGCAGGCTATACCATCCCCTGTGATTGGTTTCGAAACTATCGCGATGATCGGTCACGATTTTCTCCAATGGATGAAAAGAGAGCAATTGCTGAGGCAGATGTACTTATATATCTGTGGGAACCTGACCAAGAAAGTGTACGATACGAGGTCGGTATGGCGATGGCGCTTGATAAGCCAATCATTGTTGTTCATAATGAACAGCCCTGGTTCTTGACCCTACCGCATGTTGTGGTAGTAAGAGATGACTCTGAGATTCTTGATGCATTAAAAAATGTAGCTAGCTAAAAGAGTAGACAAGAAGTATCAAGTGATAATATACAAAGGAAGTATCATGCAGCAACCACTATTCATCACGGGCAACCAGCACAAGGCCGACTACCTAGCGCGCATGCTTGGTATGCCGCTCGAACATCGCAAGATTGATTTGGTAGAAATTCAATCGTCTTCGCCCGAGGAGGTTGTTCGGCACAAAGTGCGTGAAGCGTACGAAATTGCCCAGCAGCCAGTCCTTGTGGAAGATGTGTCGCTGGGGTTTGCAGCGCTGAATGGATTGCCTGGGCCGTTCATTAAGTTCTTCGTTGAGGCACCAGAGGGGCTAGAAAAATTATGCCGTATGCTTGATGGATTTGATGATCGATCGGCACTGGCGGTAGGTGTGTTTGGTTACTATGATGGCCGCGAGATGCACGTTTTTCGCGGTGAGCTACCTGGCAGTATTGCAGCGCATCCGCGTGGCGATGGTGGCTTTGGTTGGGATAAAATATTTTGCCCAGATGGTTACAATGGCCGGACACGGGCAGAGCTACTGCCCGAGGAAGATGCATCGACGTATCACATTATTAAACCAATTGCAGCACTGCGCGAATTTTTGCAATCTCATAGATAATATTTTATGCAACTCCTACCACTGTTATTTTTATGAATCGAATATTAATTTTATTCACCATAGTTAATACATGCCTGAATATTGATGGTATGGTAGATGGTAGAATGCGCACTTATGATAAAATATAATAGTGAATGTTCTTTAAGTATATTCAATATCATTGTATAGGAAAACGGAAACTAGTGTTGTCTCGAATCTTGATTTCTCACTGCCAGAGAGTATGAGGCCAGTGCAAAGGCAAGCACTTTACTTGCAATATGCAACCAAAACAACCGGCTTATCTACCTGCATTACGGCAGGAAAAGTAAGCAGCAAAAGGGCGCTCTGGCGCAGTAGCAAAGCAATACGTGAACCAAAATAATCACTGCAGAAAAGAGGGCACGAAAAGAACACGACAAAGAAAACGATTGCAAAAAGCAAGCAAAAAATCACCACTCAGCATGAACGAATAGCGTAATCTATTCAGCCGCCATACTACCAACAATTAAGCTTGCGCCAATTACATCATCCACACTCGAGCCACGCGATAGGTCGCTGATTGGCCGCGCAAAGCCTTGTAAGATAGGGCCGTAGGCATGGCCGCCAGCTAGGTGTTCGGCCAGCTTGTAGGCAATGTTGCCGGAGTTGAGATCGGGGAAGACGAGGACGTTGGCTTGGCCAGCGACGGGGCTATCAGGGGCTTTTTTGTGGCCAATGGCGGGGACGAGAGCGGCATCAAGCTGGAGCTCGCCATCAATGAGGAGTTCTGGCTGGTGGGCTTGTACCTCTGCGAGTGCGCGGCGAACCGTCTCGACACTCTGGCCACCTGCACTGCCCAGTGTAGAGTAGGAAAGCAGCGCAATGCGGGGCTGCCAACCAAGCCGGGTGGCGCTCAAGGCGCTAGCCTCGGCAATGGCAGCTAGGCCAGCGGCATCTGGTGTGATGTTCATCCCACAGTCGGCAAAGATAAGCAGGCCATCCTCCCCACCAGCAAAGTGAGGCAGATCCATCACGAAGAAGCTCGATGCATAGCGCACCCCTGGTGCCAGGCCAACGACCTTCAGCGCAGCGCGCAGCACCGCAGCGGTGGGGTGATCGATGCCAGCCACCATAGCATCAAACGTGCCATCGTGAAGCAGCTGGGCCGCGTAGGTGAGTGGGGTGAGGGGAGGTGTGTTGGTAGTATTTGCAGGTGGAGTATCGTCTTGGTGGGGTACCATCATAATCTCGATGCCATTAAGCGAGACACCTGCATCGGCAGCGGCCTGCTTGACAGCAGTTGAGCTATCTGCAACAAGCACAGGCCGAACGGCGTGCCAATCGGCCAGCTGGCGTACGGCGCTAAGGATAATGGGGTTGGTGCCTTCTGGGTAGGCGATGCGCGGCGGGTGAGTGGCGAGCGCATCACGTAGGGTGAGTATACGCTGATTCATACATATAGTATAATCAATATATGGAAGAACTCATAATCGAACAGGCAACCGCCGTCAGCCAGGCTGATGTGGCGGCAATCGCAGCACTGGGCGATGTGCTGCACCAAGCCGGAACAACCGCGCCAACTACTCCAACTACCCATGATACAGCGGCGATGGACGCTTTGCGTCAGGCGCTAGAAGCAGTGATCGCTGCTGAGAATCAAGTTCTGCTCCTGGCTCGTCTTGACGGCAAGGTGGTGGGCATGGCAACGCTCGCGCTGTTAGTGGGGCCGATCGCTGGGCGCAAGATCTACCTTGATGATTTTGTGACCGACCCATCAGTGCAGGGTAAGGGGGTTGGCTCGCGGCTGTGGGATGCGATGCTGAGCTGGGGTCAGCAGCATGGTGCGACCAAGCTCACCTTCACCTCCAACCCTAAGCGTCAAGCAGCCCATCGCTTTTATCTCCACAAGGGCGCAACGATCTATAACACGACAGTGTTTGAGAAGATAATCGAATAATATAGGCTGAGCTGCAAAGCTTCGCCTTCTCTTGCACCAATTTGCCTTCAACAAATGGAGTAGATAGCCGTTAGTTCCATCGGCTCTAAAAGGCTAAATCTAGGGCATTTTGCAGTACTTTCAGAGGAGGTGGGGAAGAGAATGCGATATTATTCAATCATCGAGATGCCCCCTGTTTTATTGCTAATATAATGCGTCGCTTGCTGTGACAGAAAGGCAGATGAATGACACGAACTCAAGCCCAAGAAATATTCTTCACCCTACATAGCACTCCGCGCGAACGAGTGACAGCGGCTGACCAAGCGGCTGCAGTGGTGCGGCTGAGCCAGATTGCTTTGCATATGATGACGAAATTTGCCGATAAGGTTGATGTATATGGCTACCGAATGGACAATGTCGCGCCAGCAAAAGAAACCAAGTCACCTCTGTTTCCGAACCAAAGCCGTGCCATCCTCATGCTTATGGCACCATATCATGATGGCTCGGATCTGCGGGTAAATGTTGAGACGGCGACATTTTGGCGCGAGCCAGTGCAGCCGAGATCAAGCGATAATGCGATTGCTGCTACAGCTCATGAGGTTAGCTTGGTGAGTGGCTTAGAGCAGCTGCGCTACCGTATTGTTGCAGAAGGCAGCCACCAGCGGGTGGTGCGCTCGCTGATTGGCCTGGCGCATAGTGGCCAGCCTGCCACACGCACGATTGGTGAGAGCCAACGGATCGGCCGAGGCGATTAAGTGGTGAGCGACGCCGAAGTGCGAGAGCTCTGGAAGGTTCTGAGCGGGACAGAATTGCCTGATGGTAAGTTGAAGTGATTTGAAGTGATTTGGATTGCAAAGCTTCGCTTTCTTAATCTCAACCGCCCTTCTACCGCTTCAGGCAGGTAGAATCAAGAATTGGTTGCATAACTAGTATTTATTTTGGTACTGAGGTCACTCTTGGGAGTGTCATTAGCTTTTAGCTTCAAGAGAAAGGAATGATACAAACCTGTGAAATTACCGAAGAGGACTTTGAGGTTCAACTAACGTCGACATTCTTCTAAACAGTAAAAAACCAGCCATGGTGGCTGGTTTTTCTCTATTCTGAGCAGTGTTTCTCTCAGATAGAGGTTGTACTCTTATCCTCTCCTAGCGGCAGAACTGCATGGCAATGTAATATTGGTCGCCTTTTTGCGTTAGGCCAATGCCAGCTTTGTCATAATCGCCCGAGAACATGATCTTGTTGTGTGGCGGGGAATTGATCCATACATCCGTGGCTTGTTGCTCGTTGTATGAGATCGGCACGAGCTCGAGAATCTCACCACTGGTGCGGCAGCTGTAGAGTTGCTTTAGGCGGTCGAGGCCGCCATCGTGGCTGAGCTTATTAATCTGTGCATTGTAGGCCGACTGAGCGCGCGAGCTGGTGTCGATCTGCTCGATGCGCTGCACACTACCGAGCGAACGGGCTGCCCGCTCCTTGTTGACTGTCGCAAAGACGCGGTCGACAAACTCTGGTGATGGCATGTTGGAGTTAGAATTTGACTTGTTATTCGATGGATTACTCTTTTGGGCGTTGCTATTCGAGCGCGTATTCGAGCCAGACGAAGCGCCATTGGTTGCTGCTGGCTTTTGCTCAGCTGCTGGCGTTGGCGTCACGCTAGGCTTCGACGCTGGCTTGATTGCCTTGGGAGAAGCGTTGGAGGCGATGATTATCTTGATAGCTTGGTTGCGCTGTGCGAGTGTCTGCGCGGATGGCTGGTCGGACGGCGCTAATGCCTTGGCCATATGTCCACCGGTTGTTGCATTTGTTGCATTGTATGCAGGCGCTGACGAACCACTCTTTGGCTGGGCTGCTACGATGACGCCCGCGCCTGCGAAGACGATCATTGTACCAGCTATGCCATACACGAGTCTCTTCATACTCATACTACCCAGCGTAGCATAGATATGACAGGATGTGAAATAAGATTTGTGAAAAATCGGCCCGCAACAGAGGCAAAAATCGTGAGAAAAATAAGAAAAATAGCGCCGAAGCGCCAATATAGTAATAGTATATATAAACAAGGTTAGCTCACCACTCACCGGAATGCAGTACACTCAACGGTGAGTGGTGAGGGTGGACTTTATAGCTTCTTGAATGTGATGATTATCTCGTCGCCTTCTTCCAATTTGCTGAGGTCTATCATCATCGCTTCGGTGTCGTTCATGCTTCTAAGGTCTCGCATAGTGCGCTGCACAGTAATTGCAGTGAGAGCTAAAATAATGCAGAACGACAACGCGATTCTGTGAGCGATGCTGAAGTTCATCGTCATAACAATTTTGTCGAGACTCAGCGCGATATTAGCGATATTTACCGCACATATAAACCCGAAAGAGGCAACACTGCCCCAATGATGGCTTTTGATGTGATTCGGCAAACATACTCGTGCGAGGACAAGCGCTATTGTCGAAAGAGCAATCGCAAAGATGTTAAAAAACATCGTTCCCTCTCCTAGAAAAGTCCGACCCTTTGCGGGATTGCAAAAGGTTAATATATATATCAATATATGAGCGACCCGTCAAGATGCTTACTCTGAATTGTAAAATTTTACTAATAGCAAACCAGCAAGTACCATGTACTATGTGCACATCGAACCGAAAATATCCCAGCCAGATAATGTATAGAGCTCTTTCGGTTACTTCGTCGCTGGCCTCCAGATATTTTCTTGCTCAATGTGCACGTGACGCTTGCTTTGGGATCATCATGTATTGATAATTTGTGCCGTGAAAATAGCAAGTCACCTTAGCGTGCTACTTCCTGCTTGATAGCGTATACTACTTATATATGAACTCTACTCCACCAGCCACCCCGCCCGCTGTTTTTTGCTCATATGCCTTTACCGGTGAGGACGAAGCAGTGGTGCGGGCACGGATGCGTGGGGTGGTGGCAGCGCTCGAGCAGGTGGGCTGTGCGGTGTATTGCAATCTTTTCGACCCGGCATGGCTTAGCTACCATACGCCAGGTGAATTCATCCGCCGTGCGCTGAGCGTGTTACCTCAGTACGATATGGTATTGGTAATCCAAGCGTCGCCGCGGCGCAGCGAGGGGATGCTCATGGAGGTGGGGGCGGCGCTAGCGCTGGGCAAGCCAATCGCCCTGGCGCAGCACCACAGTGTGGGTGAGCAGAGCTACCTCAGCGACGAGCTCATCGCCACGCGGACGGAGGTATGGCACAGCGAGGCAGAGCTGCCAGTGGTGGTGCAGCGGCTGGTGAGTAATGATAGTGAGATATGCCAACTTTGACATCCACCGCCGTCTCTGCTACAATCAGTCGGAAGTATTAATAATTATAAGGAATCAGATGAAAGCAGTCATTCAGCTTGGCGGCAAGCAGTATCTCGTCGCCGAAAAAGAGACCCTCCTGGTGGACCGCCTCCCGGACGGCACAAAAGCGCTCGAAGCCGATGCACTCCTGACCATCGATGGCGAGACGACCACAGTTGGTACGCCGCACGTTGCAGGCGTCAAGGTCAAGGCCGAGGTCGTAGAAGCGCTCGTTAAGGGCGACAAAATCCGCGTCATTCGCTACAAAGCCAAAAAGCGCGTCCATAAAGAGCGTGGCCATCGCCAGCAATACAGCCGCATTATGATCACATCGATCAAATAATCACGGTGTATTGAGCAATAGCAACAAGAAACCACCCAACTGATGGGTGGTTTTTGGCATAGCAAAGACATGTTCTTGATTTGATCGGTTGACTTTCAGAGAGAGAGAGAGCATTATAGGTGTCATAGTATATAACACAACAGAGGTATACCATGGCACACGAGCAGCCCGGAACAAACAATCAAGAGAAAATCGCTACAGTAGGGCAGTTTGCTGAGCGGCTCTCCAAGGAGGAGAAGGCACGGGCGGCAGCAGATTTTGACGACCTAGTGCAGGAGACGCTACTGCAATTTGCTGGTGAAGCGAATACATACGATCACACGGTTTTCACCGACCGCGTGAAGTCGAGTGTCTTGCTGTATGCAACCCAGGGTGAGCGAACGGTCACGATCCTGACCGAATCGGCAACACTAGATGATGGCACACAAGACCGAATGATTAGTCTTAGGGAGCGGGGTGGCGACAGTTTTCGCTATCATCTTGAGGATGGCGTGGTGCGGCGATTTGATACACCGCAGGGGAGCGAATCTCAGCGCAAAATACCACAAGAATTGACCATTGGCAGGAATCTGCCGCCAGAGGAAGCATACGAGCGCACGCTTGCAACGATAGACCATCTCAAGAACGAACTAGCGAACCAGAAACTCGAGCGCCAAATGGGCATCAACGACCAACCAGTCGACACGCATGAAGTTGCCCAGCTGCGTGAATTACTCGCTACGGCAGAGTACAGAGAGCTATACTAAAACTATTCTGAATATAGCATAAAGACGGTTCATTTGCTCACCTCTGTTATTTGCACGAAGCTATCCTTCTATAGTATGCTAAAAGGGAAGTATATCTAACACACAGAGGGAACAACATGACATACAACACACCACCCCGCGCGGGCGATGCTTTGCGTCGCGTGCCACACGCAGCCAATACTGATGCTGAGTGTGCACCACCAGGTCAGCACGAGCAGCCGGGCTTATTGGCTGAGCAGCTCACCGCAGTCGTCCAGGATACTATTACCACCCAGTACAGAAGTGCGCGCCGACGTGGTGCGGCTGACCGGCAGCGCTACGACGGTGGTGAGGTGCGCAGTGTATACTTTGGCCACAAAACTGATAGTGGGCAGCGCCTCACCCTGAGTGCCCGGGCTGCTTTGGATAAAGATGGCCGGGTGTACGACCCGCATATTGTTATCTATGAGGTGGATAAATATGGCGCGTATGCTGGCGCAGTGCGGTCGTATTATCTCGACACGCCTAGCCATAGCGATGCATCGCTAGCTGAGCCGCAGGTCTTTTGCTATGAGTATGATTATACCAAGCTAAATGATGCATTTGCACCAGTAAAGAAGGTGCATCCAACAGAGGTAGATAGCCAAGAACTGGCCGATGTGTGCGCGTTACTGCAGCAAGCAATAGTCCAGTCGCCGGAGCAGTACGCGCACCAAGAACTCGACGAAGTAGATCGTATGCTGCGACCCGAGCGTTGGTCGCTACCATCTGTAGATGCGGTGGGACAGATGGGTCAGCGTGCGCTGCAGCTAGCTGGGTCATGCTTAGCGCTGCTTGGCAAAGGCAAGCGCATACCCCTCGCTTCGCACATGAGTGAGCTGGTACGCGGCGGCGCGAGCAATGATGCGTGAGTGCTGGCAGGGGTCAGCCTCGAGAATGAGTAGGCCGCTGGGCGTAAGCCATTGCTCCGTCTGAGCGAGGAGGGTAGAGATGAGGGCGAGCCCATCGTCTTTGGCAAAGAGTGCCAGGGCTGGCTCGTGCGCTGTCTCGCGGTCGTCGCGCTGCCAGGCGGGGCTGACGTAGGGGAGATTGGCAAGAATGACATCATAGCGCTGCTGCGCTGCCGCGAGGAGGTCGCTCTGGATGAAGTTAACAGAGGTAGCACCATGCTGCTGCGCGTTGTGCTGAGCGATGGTGAGGGCCTCTGGGCTGATGTCGTACGCATCAACCCGGCACGGTGAGAGCTCAAGCTGTGCTGTGATGGCAAGGATGCCACTGCCAGTGCCAACATCGGCAATGGTGCGCTGGGTGGGCTGGACGAGCTGCAGCAGGAGGGCAATCATCTGCTCTGTCTCGGGCCGAGGCACCAGCACCGCGGGCGAAACGACGAAATCGCGCCCATAGAATTCTTTGTGCCCCACCAGGTAGGCCAGTGGCTCATGCCCAAGACGCCGGGCAAGGAGCTGCTCCGCCTGCATGTGTTGCTCGTGCAGGAGTGTGCTATCGCCATGGGCATGGAGCCAGTGCCGAGGTTGCTGCAGCACATGGCTTAGCAAGAGCTCACTATCGAGCCGGCTGCTGGCAATACCAGCCGTCCGCAGCTGGGCAGCTGCCGCAGCCAGCCACACATCGACAGAGGTAGGTGAAGGGGGTGAGTGACGCATTAACGCATTATATTGTAGCATAGTGAGCGATATAGAGGTGGCGGCAGGCAGCAAAGTTCCGCGGCGCAACCGACGCTCATTTGCAATTCGCCTGGGAGGATACTACAATATATTACTATATAAATAGTAGCGACCAAAGGAGCGGCCTATGTCTTACGAGTCAGCAGCAATACCAACGCAAGAAATGAGAGGCCTGTCACGGTTCCGTCGGCCAGTTGGCGCGATTGCAGTATTGGCTTTGGCGGCTGGATTGTCTGGCTGTGGCGTGTCAGAACAAGCACAACCAGCAGAGAGCAACACAGGTAGTGCAGCGGCAGCAGGCTTTGACTCTACCAGTTATGATAGTTGGGCTCATGAAGTTGCTGATGGCCCAGTATGGATTGCGCCAGGTTTCGTTAGTGAAAAGCTAGATACTAACAGTGGTGAGACATATGCACAACCACTGGCAACGGTTAAGGGCGACCCATCGTGTAGCCAGCCAGGCGCGGTCAAAAAGAACCCAGCGAATGAGGTAAAGCTCTATACGGCGACGCACAGTCCAGATCAAATTAATGAAGTACCACAAAGTGACATCAACTTTATCACAACATCTGATGGTAATGGCATCAACGCAGTGAAGGAGAGTGGCTTGGTGGTCACTCAATGTATTGAGTTCCATAAGTCAGAAGACAACTTTGGCGCAGGTGAAGTCCCAAAAGAGGCTGCTTTCCCACAACCTGATGGCACATGGCGCAGGGTGGAAATTGCCACAGAGCATACAGATGGTGTCAATGGAGCATTCGCAGCTAATAGAGCATTGAACCAATAGAGGTATCGCATACGTTATCATCGGTAGCTTGAACTAGTGAGGTGGTAGCGGCACAGCCTCGCTATGAGATGAAGTGCAATCGTTGATGAGAAGGGATATGGGCGAGCGTTCCGAGCCAAACGGCTAGAGCGCTTGCCCTCTTGCTTTCTTGCCCCATTCTATGGTACTATGGTAGCTGTAATTTATTACGTAATAGCAACTCATCCCAGGACGAATTGGTAAGTCTTGGCTAGCAAAGTGTGTAGCCACGCAGCGCTGGTGCCAAGATACTGCTAGTCGCCGGGGATTTTACATGGGAGCAAGAGGGCAATGAAAGCACTTCTCGGTACCAAGATTGGTATGACCCAAATCATCAGCCAGGATGGCACGACGATTCCTGTCACGCTTATCCAGGCTGGGCCTGTCGCTGCGACTCAGGTCAAGTCCGTCGAGACAGACGGCTACAACGCAGTGCAGGTGGCGTATGGTGCGGGTAAGAACCTGAGCAAGGCCGTGGCTGGGCACGTGAAGCCAGCCGGTGTCACCCCGAAGCACATTCGGGAATTTCGTGTTGACGACCTTGGCGATGTCAAGGTGGGCGACACATGGAGCGTTACGGAGTTTGCGCTCGGCGATGTCGTGGATGTCACGGGCATCAGCAAGGGTAAAGGTTGGGCTGGTACGATCAAGCGGCACAACTTCAAGCGCCACCGCAAAACCCACGGTGGTAAGGGTAACACGCGTAAGGTCGGTTCGATCGGTAGCATGTACCCACAAAAGATTTTCAAAGGGAAGCGCATGGCAGGCCAGATGGGCCACGAGCGCGTCACCGTTAAGAATCTGACGGTTGAGTTTATCTCGGCTGAGGATAACTTGATCGGTGTCAAAGGCGCTGTCCCAGGCCCCAAGAAGGGCTTAATTATCCTAGGAGGTGCTAAGTAATGGCTGAATCTACCAAGCCAGCAAAAGCAACCTTGCCAACTAGCGTCTTCGGCGTCGATGTGCCGAACCACGAGCTGCTCAAGCTCGCTTACGACGCATTCTTGGCAAACGCCCGCCAGGCAAGTGCAACCACCTTGCAGCGGGGCGAAGTCCGCGGTGGTGGCAAGAAACCATGGCGACAGAAGGGCACTGGCCGAGCTCGCTTCGGCAGTATCCGCAACCCAATTTGGCGGGGCGGTGGTGTGGTCTTTGGCCCACGCGGCAACGAGAACTACCGCAAGAAGTTGTCTAAGACTAGCAAACGTGTTGCCATCCGCCAAGCCCTCACACTGGCTCACCAGGCTGGCAAGATCCAGGTCTTGCCTTTTGAGGATAAGGTAACTGGCAAGACCAAAGACGCTGCGGCGTTTCTCCGCCAGTTCAAGCTCGAGCGCAAAGTGCTGCTCGTCGCTGGCGAGAAGTCGCCCGAGCTGATTCGCTCCACCGCCAACCTCCAGCAGGTGCTGGCTGTGAGTGCGATGTATCTCAATGTCTATTACATTCTTAATGCCGACCATATCGTCCTGTCGCCTCAGGCGCTGGATGTTATTACAGCATGGCTTGCAAAGGAGGACAAATAAATGCAACTCGTATTAGTCACTCCTCGCGCCACCGAAAAATCCTACCGGCTCATCACGAGCCAAAACACCTACATCTTTGATGTGCCGCTGTCGGCTAACAAGCAGCAGATCGCTGCGGCTGTCGAGGCGCAATATGACGGCACTAAGGTAGCCAATGTCACTACCGCCGTGCAAAGCGGCAAAGCTATTCGCTACAGCCGGGGCAAGCGCCGCTATCCAGGCACCACACATCGCCGCGACAGCAAAAAGGCGTATGTGCGCCTAAGTGAAGGCGAGATCAAGGTGTTTGAGACAGAAGAACAACAGCCGCAAACAGAGCAGAAGGAGGATAAGTAATGCCGATTAAGCAGTACAACCCAACCACTCCCGCCCGCCGCGGCATGACATCGCAGGATTTGAGCGATGTAACGACGCGCAAGCCACTCAAGAGCCTTGTTAAGGCTGGCAAGCAAAAGGCTGGCCGCAACAACACTGGTAAAATCACCGTTCGGCACCGTGGTGGTGGTGTCAAGCGGCACTACCGCTTGCTCGACCATCGTTTGGCTGCTGGCTTGACGCTGACGGTAGAGGAGATCGAGTACGATCCAAACCGCAGTGCACGGATTGCCCGCGTGAAGGATCAGCACGGTCTCTATCACTACATCTTGGCTGACACTCAAATGACCAAGGGTAAGGTGCTCCAGACTGGTGCCGATGCGCCAATCGAGGCGAGCAACCGCATGCCACTGGCTAACATCCCTGTTGGTAGCCAGATTTACGCCATCGAGATCAACCATGGTAAGGGTGCGCAGATGGTGCGCAGCGCTGGTACCAAGGCGCAGCTTATGGCCAAAGAAGACGGCTACGCCATGGTGCGGATGCCTAGTGGCGAGGTGCGCAAGTTCCGCCTCGAGTGCGAAGCCAGCATTGGTGTGGTAGGCAACGTCCAGCACCAGAATGTTAAGCTCGGTTCGGCTGGTCGCCGTCGCCGTATGGGGTGGCGTCCAAGTGTCCATGGTAAGGCTATGAACCCAGCTGATCACCCAATGGGTGGTGGTGAAGGCAAGACGGGCCCTGGCCGCATCCCGAAGACGCCATGGGGTAAGCCAGCAATTGGCTTCAAGACCCGCCGCCGCAAATCAACCAATAAGATGATTGTCCGCAGTCGTCACGAAGCTAAGAGGAAGAGGTAGTCTATGAGTCGTTCACTCAAAAAAGGCCCATTCGTCGACGCGAAGCTTGCCAAAAAAGTGGCAGCGCTGAAAGTTGGCGACCGCACCGTGATAAAGACCTGGGCCCGCAGCAGCACGATCACGCCAGAGATGGTGGGGTTCACCTTTGCGGTGCACAATGGTCGGGTGCATGTGCCGGTGCTGATTACAGAAAACATGGTTGGCCACAAGCTCGGTGAGTTTAGCCCAACCCGTAAGTTCCGCAAGCACGGTGGAAAGGATAAGAAATAATGGCCGCATCACAGACACAACAGGGGTCGAGCGATGCACCAGCCATCGTTCGGGCGCACATCAAGGGTATAGACCAGACCCCGCGCAAGGTTAGCATTGTTGCTAGCCTGGTGCGTGGCCGCAGTGTGGCCGATGCGCTGGTCATTCTTGACCACACCCCGCGCCGCGCCGCACTGCCTGTTAAGAAGGCAATCGCCAGTGCCCAAGCCAACGCCATCAACAATCATGGCCTTGACCCACGCAGTTTGCATATCCACAGCCTTAGCGTGACTGCTGGCCCACGCCTGCGCCGCTACAAGCCGGCCAGCCGTGGCCGGGCTCAGCCATTCCAGAAGCGCTCGAGCCATATCTTGGTTGAGGTGAGTGGTGTGGAGAAGCAGGTCAAGAAGGCACCCGCCAAAGCAACCGATACAGCCAAGAAAGGAGACAACTAAATGGGCCAAAAAGTAAACCCAGTCAGTTTCCGCCTCCAAGTCCACAAAAACTGGAGCTCGCGTTGGTTTGGCCAAAACAAGCGCGACTTTGCGGCTTGGTTGGCAGAAGACATCAAAATCCGTGAGCTGATTGAAGCTCGCTATGCAAGCCGGCCAACGATTGACCAGATCGAGATTGAGCGCAGCCCAAACCAGATTACCATCACGATTCACACTGCCAAGGCTGGTGTGGTGATTGGCCGCGGTGGGGCTGGTGTGACAGAGCTCAAGCGACAGATCGAAAAGATCGCCAGCTTGCCAGTCCGTATCAATATTGAGGAAGTTCGTCGGCCAGAGCTCAGTGCCAAGCTGGTGTCGGAGAATATCGCTCGCCAGCTCGAGCGCCGCGCTAACTTCCGCCGTGCTGTCAAGATGGCTGCCCAGAACACTATGAATAGTGGTGCAAAGGGTATCCGTATTGAGGTAGCTGGCCGGCTTAATAATGCCGAGATGGCACGCCGCGAGAAGGTCATCGAGGGCTCGGTGCCACTGCACACCTTGCGAGCTGATATCGACTTCCACACCGCACGGGCCAACTGCCCTGGCGTGGGTATTGTCGGCGTCAAGGTCTGGATCTATAAGGGTGAAAGGAGTGCGAAGTAATGTTACTGCCAAAGAAAACAAAATTTCGCAAAGTCCGCATCGGCAAGAACCGCGGCAACGCCACACGGGGCAACTACATTGCCTTTGGTGACTATGGCCTGCAGAGCTTGAGCAACGAGCGCGTCACAAGTCGCCAGATCGAGGCAGCTCGCCAGGCAATGACCCGCTACGTCAAGCGTGGTGGTAAGATCTGGATCCGTATCTTCCCACACACCCCAGTGAGTCGCAAGCCACTGGGTCTGAAGATGGGTGGCGGTAAGGGCAACCCTGAGTTCTTTGTTGCGAAGGTCAAGAATGGCACCGTGATGTTTGAAATGAAGGGTGTACCAGAGGATGTCGCCCGCGAGGCAATGCGCCTGGCGAGCCACAAGCTCCCCGTCAAGACACGCTTTATTAAGAAAGAGGAGGCCTAGCAATGGCAGAGAATGCAGTCCCTGCAACAGAGGTCAAGAGCCTCGAGACACTCCAGCAAGAGCTGGCCGCCAAGCGCGCCGATCTGCTTGAGGCTCAGCGTGGCCACCGGGCAGGTGAGCTCGCCAATCCGCGGATCCTTGGTGTATATCGCCGAGAGATTGCGCAGATACTAACGGAAATTAATCAGCGGAAAGGAACAAACTAATGGCCAAGACATTGACCGGCGTTGTTTCCTCGGCCGCGGGCAACAAGACCATCACGGTGACCGTGACCAGCCGCGAAACACACCCTATTTACGGCAAGCAATACACCGTCACCCGTAAGTATGCTGCTCACGACGAGACAAACGATGCCAATGTTGGTGATACGGTGCGGGTCATTGAGACGCGCCCGATCAGCAAGCGCAAAGCATTTCGGCTCGATGCCGTGCTCAAGCGCTCGCAGGGCTCGATTGAGCTCAAAAACGATGACGCAGGCGAAGAGGAGGCAGCATGATCCAGCAAGAATCTCGCCTCAAGGTAACAGACAACAGTGGTGCAAAGTCTATTCTCTGCATCCGCGTGCTGGGTGGCACTCGGCGCCGCTACGCTCGGGTGGGCGATGTGATTGTCGCCAGCGTCAAAGACGCCAGCCCGACTGGCAACGTCAAGAAGAAGTCTATCGTTAAGGCAGTAGTGGTGCGCACCCGCGACCAAATCCGCCGCAAAGATGGCAGCACCATCTGCTTCGACGACAACGCTGCCGTTATTATTAACGACGACAAGACACCCAAGGCAACTCGTGTCTTTGGCCCTGTGCCACGCGAATTGCGCGACCTTGGCTACAGCAAGATCATTAGCTTGGCACCGGAGGTACTCTAATGGCACAGCGCATCAAAAAAGACGATATCGTCAAGATCATCAGTGGTGACGACAAGGGCACGACGGGTAAGGTGCTGGCCGTTAACCCCGCTCAGCAGACCGCATTGGTCGAGGGCGTGGGGCTGCGCCACCGCCATGTTAAGCCAAGCCAGCTCAACCCACGTGGTGGCACTAAGGAAATTCATGTGCCCGTGCCACTGAGCAAGCTCGCTCTGGTTGTCGACGAAGCAGCTGGCACGACAAGCCGCATTGGCTATACTATTAATGCTGAGGGCGCCAAGGTGCGCGTTGCTCGGCAACTGAACAACAAGGAGGTCAACTAATGGCGAAGGCAACTGCATCCGCCGCTCCGACTCCTCGCTTGAAAGCCTTGTATCTGGATCAATACCGCAAGGAACTCCAGGCCGAATTAGCCTTGAGCAATGTACACCAAGTACCCAAGCTCGAGAAGATTGTGGTCAGCGCAGGAATCGGCAAGCACAAAGAAGACAAGCGCTACCACCAACTGGTACGCAACACGATTACCAAGATCACTGGCCAAGCACCGGTTGATCGCTTGGCCAAGAAGTCGATCGCTGGCTTCAAGATCCGCGCTGGCATGGGTGCGCCAATTGGCGTGAGTGTGACACTGCGCGGCGCTCGGATGTACGAGTTCCTCGACCGGCTGGTCAATGTCAGCCTGCCGCGGGTGCGCGACTTCCACGGCGTGGGGAGCAAGTTCGACAAGGGTGGCAACTACAACCTTGGCATCACCGACCAGAGTATTTTCCCCGAGCTCACCTTTGAGGAGACGCAGATCGTTCATGGCCTCCAGGTGACGATTGCCATCGAGCAGGGTAGCCCAGCGGCAAGCCGGGCACTGCTGGAGAAGTTTGGTTTGCCGTTTGAGAAGGAGGGGAAATAGCGTATGGCTAAGAAATCAATGATCGCACGCGATCGCAAACGCCAAAAGATGATCGAGAAATTCGCTGCCAAGCGCGCTGAGCTCAAGGCGGCGGGCGACCTCGATGGCCTGCAAAAGCTGCCACGCAACTCCAGCCCAACCCGCTGGAAGAACCGCGACACCCTCAGCGGTCGGCCACGTGGCTATATGCGCCGCTTTGGCCTGAGCCGCATCAACTTCCGCGAGAAGGCATCGAAGGGCGAAATCCCAGGCATTACAAAGAGCAGTTGGTAACGGAAAGGAGATAGAGTTATGAGTTTACAATCAACTGACCCAATCGCGGATCTCCTCACCCGAATCCGCAACGCTGCGATGGTTGGCAAGACAGAAGTCCGTGTGCCCACCAGCAAGCTCAAGCAAGTTGTAGCCGAGCAATTGGTCAAGAATCACTACCTAGCAGATGCTACCGTCGAGGCTGGCAAGCCACGCGGTACGTTGGTCGTCACGATCAACCGCGCTGGCGAGAGCCCAGCCTTTACCGAGCTGGCTCGGGTGTCTAAGCCAGGCCGCCGCGTGTATGTGGCTGCTGCCGACATTCCTAAGGTCAAGCAAGGCCGTGGCATCGTCCTCGTCAGCACCAGCAAGGGTGTCATGACCGGTGGCGAAGCAGCCAAGCACAAGCTTGGTGGCGAAGTGCTGATGAAGATCTACTAATCCGCACATAGCTAGTAAAACGAAAGCGCCGAGGAGCAGATCCTGGGCGCTTTTTGTGATAGATAGCAACCGTCATGATAGATTCTCACGCTCCAGCAGATGAGAAGTGATGAGAGAGGCTGTGAGGTTTATAGTATCTCACGCCGATGTCCCAATTTAATAAGAGGGAGCAGCAGCTATCATCGCTGCTACCATACCAATGTACCCGAGAGGTAGGGGTGGTAGCACAATGAGTGCTGCGCGTAGTAAGATAGGCACGTCTTTTCGCCTCGCGGCAAAATATAGAGCAAACAGCAGTACGTTTGCTGCAGGTTGGAAATATGCTATTCCAAGAATCAAGTCTTGAGTGCTTGAATTATGACGAGTAGCCCCCATAAATCCATCCAAAGGATGCGCGCCAGATAGCTTAACGAGAATACCGAACACCATCACAGATATAACAAATACACCAGCCGCCACCCCAACTGCTTGCAGCCACGTCAAACGGTCGACGAACCGAGGGAGAGGGTCGGTTGGTACATTCTTCGCCGCCTCAGTTTGAGGTTGCGGTGCGTCATCGTGGGGTTGCTTTGCCGCGCTTTGGGAGGCTGCGAGTTTTAAGAGATCTCGCCTGACAGAGAAGTGTATAATGATAGCCAGCGCACAAAGTGGAAATGTCACGAGAAAGGCCATAACTATAAGCATAAGCACACCAACGATCGAGGTGATCGAGATAGGCGAATTATGATAGGGATGGAACGATTCGTGAATATAGCTTAGGCTGAATATTAAGCCGTACTCAATCACTATTGCTGATACATAGATACCAACTAGCCAGGCTATCAATTTTGGCCACGTCATGCGATCAAAACACGAGTGGCGAGGTTGCTGCGTCGAGCTGTTTTGCTGATGTGCCGTCTCATGCTGAGGGTGTGGCGCGTCATTGTGATGCTGCGATATAGTATCGTGAGATGGTGGTGGCGTTTGTGAAGAATCCTTATCCATAGCAACATCATAGCATATAGTGGTATCATTTTCGATTTATTTCAATAAGCTTGCAAAGCTATCTCTTGGCAGAGTTTGTAGCATAGTAGGAATAAGGACTATTGAAGGCCTGCTAGACCAAGAAGTTTATAACGCAGCACATGGATAGGTGCTCTTCCTGTGGTGGAGGCGCTTCACATAATCTACCTAAGCGACCAGAACCTCCGAAACGATCATGAATCATAGCTTACTCTCATGGCGTGGTTTTGAACTTTGCGCACGTTAACTAGACGATTAGATGTTTTTTTTTGCTATGCTTCTCGTAAGGAGAAGGATAGAATTATGGAACGACGCGTAACAGCAGAACAACACACGCAAACTGATACAGCTGGTGATTTTGATTCGCGAGCTCTATGCGAGGAGGCCGATAAGAGTATTAACAAGCGACAAGAAGAGATAGACACTGTTGTTCACCAACTATTTATTGACTACCCAGTGGTAGAAACAGCTGGCTTGGATGATCGCGAGGTTGCCAAGCGATATGATGTTGATGAAGAGATTGCAAGCCGTGCATTAAAGAAGGCGATGAGGAGAGAGCAGTCTCACTTTGGTCGTCATCTTCACTACTAGTGTAGTAAGAGTATCCCGAGTTCTGTAGTATATAGAATGGCAGTAGAAAAAAGCCGAAGCATGTATATAGGAAGACTATAAGCTTTGGTATCTTAGCCTTGCTTTTTTATCAAAAATACCGCATACTAATGCGCAAGCACTCAGAACGAAAGTAAAAAACGAAGCGAAGTATCTTATAGAACGTCATGCCATTATACGAAGTATCATCTCCATCATCCTGCGAAGTAACGTCATATGAAGACCAGTTGACCGATGCGCTGTGGTATCGTGCAAGCGAGCGGGCTGCAGAGCTGCTGAGTACGCAGGATTTGCAACGCGCCGACCTCCGGTGGCCGACGCCGCTTGCGACGTTGCCGATTGCTCTGCCGCTGCGGAGCCGAATGCACTACGATGATGCGATTGACTCGGTGGCGCATGTGCCAATTACTCAGATGAGCTATGAGGAGCTCGCGAGCTACTGCGCGCCAGACAAGGTTGGGGCAGTGATGGTGCGTGGTGCTGCTTTGCTGCCCGAGCAGTTTGATGCTGCCCAGGGGTAGGTGTATAATCTTAAGAGAGAAGCATATTCAGCAAGGAGGTTGCCCATGACAGCACAGACGATGTATTTTCACGAGAGGGGAGCGCTATGCTGACGTTTTTTGCCTGCAGCGACAAAATAATCGGCTGGCTCGACTGCCAGTGGCAACCAGGGAGCCCGCTGTGGGCGCTTGCTGGACTGGTGGGGTTGATGGTGGTTGGCACGATTATTGCGGTGGCAGTGGTAGTGCATGTCCGCCGCCGGAGCAGCGCGCAGCAATAATCATAATCCTGCAGCAGTACCTATATAGCACCGTCTAACTTGGTCGGTATTGGCCACAAGCTTCGGTATAGCTTCTTGTCCGGACTATACCACAGTGCTGCCGTTAGTGTCTTTCGCCCTTGCGTTCTCTCCCTCATCTGTGGTACAATTAGCAAGATATTAACTTTGCGAGTGAAACGGGAGTTTTGCGTTCTGGTTGTTCATTGTGGAGAGCGGCCGGCAGCACGAGACAAACATTTTGCTGGCTACTAATCGAAAGGTAAGCAATGAGTCTGAGTCGAATCGGAAAACTGCCGGTGGCGATTCCATCGGGTGTGACAATCACGGTTGACTCTGGTGATGTGGTCGTCAAGGGCCCCAAAGGTGAGCTCTCGCAGTTCATAACGCCAGCGGTCGAGGTGAAGGTCGAGGACGGGCAGGTGACGGTTCATCCTAAGGATGAGTCCAAGGCTGCTCGGGCCCAGCATGGGCTGATGCGCGCCCTCATCAACAACATGGTGATTGGCGTGACCCAGGGGTACGAGAAGCGCCTCGAGGTCAAAGGTGTGGGCTTTCGGGTCTCGTCGAGCAATAACGAGCTGACGATGAGCCTGGGCTTTAGCCACGAAGTCCACTACAAAGCTCCAGAAGGGGTTAATGTAACGAACGAGCGGATGGTGATCGTCGTGACAGGTATCGACAAGCAAAAGGTCGGCCAAGTCGCCGCCGAGATCCGCGCTCTTAAGAAGCCAGAGCCATACAAGGGCAAGGGCATTATGTATGTTGGTGAGCAAATTTTGCGCAAAGCAGGGAAGGCAGGTAAGAAATAATGGCACACGCATTAGCAAAAAAACTCCTGAATCGTGACCTGCGCAAGCGCCGCGTTCGAGCTCGCGTGCACGGCACCGCTCAGCGCCCACGTTTGAGTGTGACGATTAGCAACCTGCACGTGAGTGCGCAGCTCATCGATGATGATGCCCACGCAACACTGGCTGCTGCCACCACTGTTGGCACCAAAGCAACCGGCACTATGACGGAGAAGGCCGCCAAGGTGGGCACAGATATCGCCAAGAAGGCCAAGAAAGCAAAGATAAGTGCAGTCGTCTTCGACCGCAATGGTCGCCAGTACGCTGGCCGCTTGAGCGCCCTCGCAGATGCTGCCCGCAAGGAAGGATTGGAGTTTTAGTATGGCAGACAGACCTGCAAATACTACACCTCGCCCAAATGACCGGCGCAACCAGCGTGGTCGGGGCCGAGGTGGTCGCCGCGATGACCGGCGCAACCAGCGTGATGACACGCCAAAGGAATTTGAAGAAGTTGTTGTCAATATCGACCGCGTGGCACGCGTCGTCAAGGGTGGCCGCCGCTTCCGCTTTAAAGCGCTGGTGGTGGTGGGCAACCGCAAGAACAAGGTTGGTGTTGGTGTGGCGAAGGGTGCCGATGTGCAAACCGCCATTGCCAAGGCAACCTCAGTAGCCAAGAAGCATCTCGTTGTTATTCCGGTGGTGAATGAGACCATTCCGCATGAGATGGAAGTCAAGCTCAGTGGTGCGCGCGTGCTTATCAAGCCAGCTGCGCCTGGTACTGGTATCATTGCTGGTGGTGTGGTGCGCGCCGTCATTGGCGTGACGGGCATTCGCAACCTGCTCTCGAAGAGCCTGGGCAGCACCAACAAGGTAAACATCGCCTATGCTACGGTAGAAGCCCTGCGCAGCATGGTGCCACGCGAGCAGTGGGTTGGTGCCAAGAAGCAACCCGCAAAGGAGGGCAAGTAGATGAAATACAACGAACTCCACATCGCAGCCAATAAAGATCGCAAGCGCGTTGGCCGCGGTATTGCCGCTGGCGGTGGTAAGACAGCTGGCCGTGGTACCAAGGGGCAGAACGCCCGTACCGGTAAGAAGCTGCGCCCGATGTTCCAAGGTGGGCAGAATGGTATTGCCACAGCAGTGCCAAAGGCACGTGGCTTTAAGAGCCTGCGCACCCCTGCTCAGGTGGTGTATAGTGATCATCTCAATAACCTGTCGGGCACCGTTGATAACTTCGCACTGTATGAGGCTGGGCTGATTGAGACGCCATTCCACAGTGTGAAGGTAATCACTCGTGGTGAATTGACTGCCAAGCTCGTACTCCAGACGCAAGGTGCGTCGAAGAGTGTAGTAGCTGCACTTGAGGCAGCTGGTGGCTCATTTGAAAAAACCGCTACGCCGCGCCAAACCTCGCGCAAACAAGCCGAGGCAGAGGACGCCGCGTAAGATAGGTATTTTGCCTACATATACTACAAAACACCTCTTATATAAGAGGTGTTTTTGTGTCTGCCTAGCCTGGTTTAGAGAGTTATACTAGATAAAAATCGCCATGCTTTCTCCTAGGTTTATTTCAGATTATTGGATGGGGCCTCGAGTATTTGATCATTATAACCTTAGCACATGAAATAGCGGAGAGGGTGGCTGATATTGTAGCTAGCTTATCCTTATTGCTGTCTATACGCTATATTCCTCGTATTTTGTGTAATAAGGATGTTGAGCATATCTGTATACAAACAGAGGTCATAAAAAGAGCCAGCACTATACTGGCTCTTTTGCTTAGTAATGTATTGGGGCTTTAGGCCTGCGGCGGTTGCTGTGGTGGTTGTGGTTGTTGTGGCGTCTGTGGCTGCTGTGGTGGATAGTACGGCGCAGGCTGAGGTGCAACCGGCCCGAGGTACTGGCTGGAGCCAAAGCCGAGCATTGGGTACATAATGACCGGGAAGAATAGCATCAGCACGCCAAAGCCGGTCGACTTACCAAAGGACTTGGCAAGCTCGAGTGTCGACACAACAGCGACATACAAGTTGACGAAGGGTACAAACAGTAGCAACACCCACCACTCTGGCCGACCGATGATCTGCATCAGGACGACGCTATTGTAGATAGGGATGAGGGCAGCCCAGCCTGGCTTGCCAGCCTTGGTAAACATCCGCCACAGTGAGGCAAGCACGACTGCCATCACAGCAAGGCTCAGGATGAGCATAATGATGACCATCACCCACACCAGTGGATCAGCAGCACTACTAGTTGCTGCGGTATATGAGGGGGTTGAATAATAGCTCGAAGAATAATCGTAGTCCATACTACTCCATAATAATCTAAAGTTAATGAATACTACACATTATAACAGACAGGGTGAGGTGTGGCAAATGGTAGATAAATGCGGTATACTGGCATAATATGACAGAAAAGCATACGGCACTGGATAGCTATACAGATGAGATTATGGGCTGGACGTATGGTGCGCGGTATCGGGCTGATGGCATTGCAGTATCGGCGCACGTAATGCCGGTGTCATTTGAGACAGGGCTCGGCAAGCAACTACCACCTGATACAGTAGTAGATTATGATTCAACGGTGATACACGAAGCAGCTGCGGCTGCTGGGGTGCCGGCCGATCGGTGGGATGATGTGAGTATTGTCATTACTCAGCCCCAAGACAGCGCGCTCCTTGCGCCCGGCCTCCATGGATATACGACGCCATTACAGGATGGAGCAGCTATTGCGGTGCGATACGATGCTGCACCAGAGAAAATGACAGAGATTACAGCTCATGAGTTATACCATGCGGGCAAACGCCTTGCGGGTGCGCCATCGCCACTTGATTCGCCGTATTATACTATTGGTACAGGTGTAACACGGTGGGCGCAGCGCCATCGTTGGCCTATTGCAGCAGGAGCGGCCGGAATGATGATAGCTCAAGAAATGGCTGCGAGGACTGAGCAGATGGTGCCGCTTGAGACGATCGCAACGCTCGGTTCATATGGTGTGATGCTCGCAGGCGGTGGTATCATCCTTGCTGCAGCGGGTAACGTGTGCAATGGAGAAGAACGGCAGGCTCGTCGCGCAGGTCGGCGCTTTCGACGCCAGCAGGGGGAGGCGGCACCAGCTGTGTGGGCTCAGCAGTATCATAAAGCCGCTAGCTAAGGAGAATAAGATGAATTATAACAATCTTCCAAAGAGAGAGCCATCAAGAGAGCGATACACCAGCAGCGCATTTGGAAATGTTGATCAATAAGGTCTTTGATCAATATAGTAGTGATGCTGTATGGCATGATGCCGAACACCGTGAGGGTGCGCAGGCGCGGTTGCTAGTATTAGAATCTTGCGACGAGGCAGGGAAGCGCACCAAGGTTGTTGCTGTCAAAGAGAGTATTGATGAGCAGTTAGCTTATGTAGTGCGAACAATTATCGTGCAGCAGTTGGCACTGGCGGGTAACCATCACGAACGACGTGAATATACGATAATTGACTCAGCATATAATGCACACCATGATAATGATGTGCTTCTTGTTGTTTATCCTGATGAAGAAGCATATACATAAGCGCGCACTGCTTATGAGGCGCAGGTCTCATCTGATGATGTGCATACTGTAGCACAAAAGGCATTGCGGGCGAAATACGAACAGCTACAAACTCGTCGTTTGGCCAAACCTGCAGACATAGCCGCATTGGATAATGAACTAGCAGCAACGACACTGCAGCCACTAGGGAAGTAAGGTTGCTCTGAAGTCTCAATGGGCTCGGTTTAATTATATTATTGTTATACTTATGACAAATAAGTTTGGTTGTTACTGCTCCGCCCCTTGTGCCTTCAGCTCGCGCTCGTAGCTTTGGAGGCGCTCGATGATGTCATCGATGTCGCCACCGAGGGCAGCGGGGATATTGCTGCGGCTGTAGCGGATGCGGTGGTCGGTGATGCGATCTTGGGGGAAGTTGTAGGTGCGGATCTTCTCGCTGCGGTCGCCGGTGCCCACCAGAGCGCGGCGTTCGGCGGTAAGCTTGGCATTTTCTTCATCAATCTTGCGCTGGAGGAGGCGCGAGCGTAGGACACTCATAGCTTTCTCGCGGTTTTTGATCTGCGATTTTTCGTCTTGGTTGGTGACGATCATGCCAGTGGGGAGGTGGGTGATGCGCACGGCTGAGTCGGTCGTATTGACGCTCTGCCCACCATGGCCACTCGAGCGATAGATGTCGATGCGGAGGTCATTGGGATTGATGGTAATGTCTGTCTCTTCTGCCTCGGGCAAGACTGCTACTGTGGCGGTGCTGGTGTGGATGCGCCCCTGGCTCTCGGTAACGGGCACGCGCTGGACGCGGTGCACACCACCCTCAAACTTGAGCTTGGCATAGGGTGCATCGCCCGAAATCTTGAAGATGACTTCTTTGTACCCACCAGAGTCGTTGGCGGACTCGCTCAGCAGCTCAGTGCGGTAACCATGCGCCTCACACCAGCGCAGATACATGCGGTAGAGCTCGGCCGCAAAGAGCGAGGCTTCGTCGCCACCCGCGCCAGCCCGAATCTCCATGATGATATTCTTCTCGTCATTGGGGTCTTTGGGGGTGAGGAGGATGAAGAGCTCGTCGTCTAGCTGAGCAATGGTGGCTTCGTCCTCGGGGATCTCGAGTTTGGCGAGCTCGGCGAGCTCATCGTTGCCCTGAGCGAGCTGACGCGCCTCAGCCAGCTGCTGCTCCACAGTAGCGCGCTTGGTAGCAGTAGCAATGATGGTTTCGAGTTCCGCAAAGCGCTTATTCTTGGCGGTAAAATCGGGTGCACTATACGCATCAGGCTGGGCAAGAAACTGCTCGAGTGCAGCGCGCTCAGCTGTCAGGGTGGCAATATCGAGAGAAATTTTGGGCATATACTGATGATTATACCACGGGGGGTGGCTCTTGAGCTATTGGATATACTGAAGTTGCAGAGTAACTACCAGATCTACACGAGCTTCTACCACTCCGTCGCTTTGGTAAAAAAGAGAACTATGTGTAAGAATTCAGATATTTTTGCTTGTACATGCAATTATTGCATAATAGCTTGACAAATTAAGAGAGAGAGAGTACCTT
Organism: uncultured Candidatus Saccharibacteria bacterium; assembly: GCA_963554165.1. Lineage (GTDB taxonomy): Bacteria > Patescibacteriota > Saccharimonadia > Saccharimonadales > Saccharimonadaceae > Saccharimonas. The sequence goes on from CAUVQR010000002.1 coordinate 78,698, forward strand.
ATGTGGTATTAAGTAATGCCAACAAAAATTAGGAGTAAAAAGCGATGAACCAAGGTGAGCAGTCATCAGTGATGAAGTATTATGATACGAAGCATCTCACGGAGCAAGCCTATGATAGGAGTGAGCAAGAACGTGTGTCTTGTGACCTCGAGAAGGTTCTTGCTCAGCCAGATAGTACAGAAGAATATCGGATTAAATCATTTAACGATGGTAATTCTCTCGACCAGTTTAAGACTTCTCTGGAACGTACATTCTCCGAATATTCGTTATTAGAACGAGAGACGTTTCCAATGTCGACAGAGGTGACTGCTCGGTTCTTTACACCACATGAAACTACCCTTCACGAAGCAGATGGTATACCAGTAGAAATGCACACGTCTGTTGTGGCATTTGATGTCTTTGATAAACATGCAGAGAACCTTAATGGTCAGCGCCCAAAGAAGGGTGCGGTAATACTCTTTAAGCTTTCGGCTAATATGGTTGGTGAAGCGCAGCCAGCGCCCACTATGAAAGACTTTGCCTGGAATAAAAACTGTGCAGCTGGGGCACTTGTAGTTGAGGATGGACTGGAATTCTTCCACCTAACATATAGTAGTGACGAAAAAGTGGCAATTGAAGTGCATCGCAAAGATCCAACTGAGGAAAGTGGCCATGCGGTAGATGCACAAATTGTTGAGAAAAAACCTGTATCTCCGATGATTGCAAAAATCAACCCAATGAGCGAGCATGCCGTGCAGCTTAAAATGGAGGTAGAGAAGTTTATCGCGTCGCGAGAGAGACTGGCGTACGAGAAAGAAGAAAACGATGTCCAGCTTGCAGATGACAGAGTAGAGAGTCAACAGACTACTGCTCTAGATGACTCCAAAGAGAGCCAAACTAAGGAGGCGCGTAGCACAACTAAGTAAACCTATTACCCAAGCGACATCTTAGTGATATGACAGAGAAAATTAGCAATAAACACGAGCAGCTACAGCAAAAACCATCTCAAGAGATAATACGTACTCACGAGATATCATGGCATGCCCTGCGCGGCTATGACTTTGCCGGGCTCGAATCGATCCTCCAGTACGGCTTAGAGCCTGCTGATAACCAGCAAGATCATTGCGTCTGTTTGTCTACTGCGCCCGTAGCAGCGTGGTTGGCTGATAGACCAGCTCATTCGTTTTATACTTACACACTGCGGAATGGGATTAGCCTTGCAATTGATACAGGGCATAAACGCCCAACGGGCGACTATGGCGGCTTTTTGGACGAGATAAGGGTGAGCCATGTGCAGCCAGATAAAATTGCTGGAATTATGTTGCCAGACCAAGCGCTGAGCCAACCACTTGTAGATATGACAACCCAGAGTGAGCCCAGGAAACCCCAGCAAGCAGAGAGCTATATTCGTCGTACGGCAAGACATGTGCAAGCCTTGGGTGCAACGATAGGCGAGGCAGACCAAGCGTATTTGCAAGAAGCTATCGAATTGTCTCGTGATGGAAAGCCTTTTTCTCGTGAGCAGAATGATGCTATCCAAGCAATGTTTATGAATTATTACTCGCAATGTTTGGAGCAGTTAGGTTTGGAGCCGACCGTAGGAGAGATGATACAGCTTGTTTTTGCAAGAGCAAACAAAACCCTTGATGTTTATGGCTGGACGGAGGAGCAGAAGCAGGAAATTGGCCGAAGAAATACTCATGAGTCTGTGAAAAAAGTTGGTGCTTGTGCTTTGGGTGGTAGCAGTATATTTGGGAGTGATTATGGTAGGCCCCTAAGAGCTATTGGAGGAATTGATGAATTAGTAAATTATGGGGAAAACCGAGCACTTACCTCTAGTGATCTATACTTGTTGCGTCAGCGTCCTGTGAAGAAGCGTCGTCATTGATTACGCGCGAGCCGCCTTTTGCATTCGCTATTTCATCGTGATACTCCTGCAGATAGGCAACTACACGCTTGATACGTAGAGGATTAGCGGGGAGGCTTATTTCTGTTTGTTAATCTAATAACAGCGGAGAAAAGATGAAATAAAAAGCACCTTCTCTAGAGAAGGTGCTGTATGCTGAGCCTGCGTATAGGCTGTTACGCAGCTTTGGCGAAATCCTCTTTGCTGGCGCTCGCTTGAGCGGCTTTGGCGGCCTTTTTAGCATTCTGCTTCTTGGCTTTGTTGGCCAGAGCGGCGCGGCGTGCCTCGGCAGCTTTGCGGCGTGCCTCGAAGCGGTCGACCCGGCCCTCGGTGTCGATGATCTTCTCCTCACCAGTGAAGAATGGGTGAGACTTGCTGGAGATATGGACCTTGACGAGTGGATACTCGTTGCCATCCTCCCAGGTGATGGTGTCGTCGGTAGCAACCGTCGACTGCGTCAAAAACGCAAAGCCCGCCTGATCATCGCTAAATACGACAGGGCGGTAGGTTTGTGGGTGAATACTGCTTTTCATAACCGCTATATTGTAGCAGAGAGGATGGGGGGTTGTCAAAGCACAAGAATAAGACACAAAACAGTGTTATTATATAACAAAAAGGTGTATACTAATGACACTCGTATAATAAATAGGTTAATAGAGCATATACTATGATAACTGAACAGCAACTAGCCGCTCAAAACAGCAAGATGTATGGCAACCACATCCCAGATGCGGCAAAAGGTGCTATGCCACTTGACAAGGGGCAATCTCAAGAATACGAAACCGCACAGAATGTCGCAGAAAGCTTGTATCGCTCGTATGACCAGCGAGCGAATCGCTTTGAGCGGACACCTGGGCCAGATGCTGCAATGGTGCAGTTTGCAGAAACACTACTTGAAAGTGGTGTCTCTGCAGAGAACATCGCCCGCAATGGGACAGATGGCTATGAACTATATCAGAGCATCGCGTATAATGACGACCCAATGGTGTCTGATGGTGCAAAAGCTCGCGCGCTCGACCGGGTTGTGTCGCTCTACCAATGTGAAGGGCTAACCTTTGGTGCGGCTGATATTGATCGGCAAGTGCTCTACTCGGACAATCCCCAGGCAGAAAACACCATCAAGAATATCACTGATTATTGGCATGCTGTTGTGACAACTGGGTATGATGATGCTTCTGACAAGAATATCGCTTCGCACTACATGAGTGACATGTTGAACCTGAAAAATATGATCAACGACTGGGCGCCAGATGAGACCGAGCGATATGGGCGCATTGCTGCGCGGTTTGCAGCAGCAGCTGCTATTGTAGAGAGGACTCAGGGAACGACACTGACACTGAGCCAAGAAGTGAGTGACACGAGATTGGCTGGAGACCGCGTGCTGTACGGCCTCGTTGATACATACCAAGCAAGCCCAGATGAAGCGATCGCTCAGATGGAGCAGATACCAGATTGCCTCCAGGAGATGCGCTCACTGCCAGAAGCGTTCCAGGATGAGGTTCGTCGTGCTGGCCAGAGTTCTCTTGATAGCATACCGCACCTCAAAGCAGAGATTGCTAACAGCGCTATGCTTGTCCCGTTTGCCGATAAGATACAGGAGTTATCACAAGACAATAAGTACTTTCTTCACGATATCAGCAGAAGTGTGCGCACTGCCCAGGAGGGTGATGATGCACTTCCACGCGATGAGGTGAATGCTCGGGTTGAGAGAGCCTTTGCGATTCATACGCAAGAGCCACGCTGGTCGGCTGATGTGATCCGAGGGATGCTCACAGAACTCCGTAGCACAGCCAAGCAAGACGCAGCGACCGACCCAGAAATTATTGCTTTCTTGGGGCGAAACCAGCGAGAAGCAAATGAAGTCCTATCATGCGTTGGTATTGGTCAAATCGATAGCGAGAAGGCGAAGAAGGCGATTCAGTTATTTGAAAATATTGAGCAACCATTTGACAACATAACCAAAGAGATACTCCTTGCTGAGGATGGTCTGTCGGAGCAAGATAGTGCAGAGTACTATACACTCCTTGAGGAGTATATCGGCAAGACCGATAAGAATGGTATACCCTACAACACACCACGGGGTGTACGCGGTGCCGTGAAGGAGTTTCGTCGGCGGCCAGAGATGAAGGCGTGGTTCTTGCAGGGTAATGTGCCAATGGCGCTTGCTCCGACGCTGAGCATGTGGCGCCAGACAATGCTCGATAGAGGGGTTGAAGACACACCCGATGCGATGTATGACTACTATCGGCAAAGTGATGAGCTCATCAAATACCAAAGCGCCATGAATCTTCGCAAATGTGCGACAGAGGGTGTGGTAGCATCATACCTCAAGGTAGATGATGATAGGATCGATGAGTTACTCTATGCCGCTCATGAAGAAGCTAAGCAGCGCAGAGATGACTTTCGGCTATTTATCAATATCGATCCAGAGCCGCTGAAGAAGCTGGTTGAGTCTGGTGGCGTTGTTAAGTCAATTATGGATGCAGATGTTGTGGATCGAAATAAGATTGGCGGTGCGTTTGGCGCGCGCAATGCATCGTATATATACCATCGGGCTGATATCGAGGCAGTGATGGGGATCCGTTCGCATGGCGAGAGCGCAAACCCTGTTTATGCGTCATGTGGCTATGTCGACCACGGTGCACCAGGCGGTGCAGTTGGCTATGGTGAGATTATGCTATCATTCAAGCCGGATGCAGGCAACCTCCGCGAGAGAACGACGTACACACCAATGGATAGCTTCCGAAGCATTGATCGCCTTACCGAAGAAGATGCAGCAGCCCTCCGTATTATCAAGAGTGGTGCTGGCATGAACCATTTCCGGACGACAGACTATGTAGAGGCGCAAATTGCTGGTGGGGTGCGGCTCGATGACATAGAAGAGATATTTGTTCCGGAGAATTTGGTGGAAGAAGTGGCACAAACGCTTCCTCCAGAGCTTGCGAGTAAGATACGAGTCACGCAATCGACCAAGACAGACCTGCTAACGCGCGACCTCCAATATGACTATACCGCAGAACGGAACCTCGTTGAGCAGTATAGAAAGCCAGCTGAGCCTCAGCTACTTGTAGGAAACACCTTGCCTGATATCGGCGGCATCGACTATTAACAATAAGATAAGAGTATTATTCGTATGAGCAAATATTCTGGGTATCATCACCCACACCAACTAGAGCATAACATGAATACAGCTAGCCAAAGTGTTTTTAGAGATAACTATCACAGAATGACGGAACTACCGCCTATTAGAGGGGAGGATAGTCAGTCGCGTGATGAAAGCAGCTTAGTACCGCAATTACGAGGGCTTGAGGAGCTAGAGAGTCTGCCACAGACCACTATAGTGGATAGGTTCATTGATGTGCAAGGTTCATTAATTGAATCTTTTCGTTTTGCTGTGGCTGATCATACAGGGGAAATTATATCGATTTACGATCGGGCAGAGCTAAGTCTTATACGATATATTGTTGGAGCGCAGCTGGCGGAACAAGGATATGAGCCACAACATTGGGTGAAGAGTGCACAAAATGATCCAAACTGCCCTGAATATATTCGAGAGTATATTGATCGCGGCGAGGAAGATAAGTTGGATGCACTGGCATTGGACTACATCGATGTCGTTGCTACTGAGAGGTCAGACAACCAAGAAGCTAAAGTGGTTATGATATCCAAGATGCTTGAGGACTTCTACTGTGATCGTTTGCCAAATATGCCTCAATGCGCAACTCAGGACTATATTCACGACGTAATAGATAGTGCTCAGTATGAAATTGAACCAATGGGTACCTTTAAGCGATATCTTGACACAGTGCGTGCCATTGGCCAGGATAAGGCTCGGTGGTTGTATGAAGCGACTGGTGTGGTGCATTTTTCAGGCTGGAGTACCCGTGTGCTAGAAGGGACGTATAACCTTCTTGCCAAAGGCCATCCTGAGTCTGGTAACGATGTGACTATAATGATAAAAGGGACAACAGGTGATCATAACAATGTCCTTGAGCAAATGCGCTACATAGAGTCTGATGATGCGATTGCGGCGGAAGTCTGTGATACAAATGGTTTAGTGCAATTGACGGAGACGTTGCAGCGTGCTGGGCTTGATCGGCATGTTCAGCAGATTGTGCTGGCGGGGCATGGTTCGGAAGAGCGGTTTACACTATCAGCTACAGATCGCATCTCGGCTGACGCAGATAGCTGGGCTGATAATGATGGCGTATCTGTTATGGTGAAGACGCTTCAGCCAGAGAATCTTATCCTTGTTTCGTGTCATCCATTAGTGCACGAGGAGGGGAGCGAGTTTGCTGCTATTGATGACACACCCCAGCCACGGCGTGGCACGGCACCGGCAATTTCTGAGGCATTTCCTGAACTCAGCGTTATTAGTGGGTTGGATGGACCGGTTGCTATTGTTGATCACACTGGTGGGCAGTTTGGGATAAGGACAGATGCTATCTCGCAGGCAGATGCAGGAAAGATAAATAGATACACACCCACACATCCTCACCTTGCGCTTACTCGCAATGGCAAGACTCGTCGCTATCCCCATAACCATATAACAGTATAATGAAAAAGGAGCGCGCTATGAAGGAGACTAAATCACCAGTTGAGCAACTGAAGAATTTATCGTTTGAACCGCTTGACAACGAAAAAGTAGCGGCAAATTACCTCAGCCATATCCAGCATGCCGTTGAGCCATGGCTTCAGCGGGATGCTGGGCGAGTGGTGATTGCCGAGCGCTGGGTGATTGATTACGATACGACAGGGTTGCGGGTGTTTGATCAAGCACAAGACGACGCCTCGCGTGGTGAACATATGATCACCCCTGTACACGCAACGCTCGATGACTGCAACTCACTCTATCTGCTACTAACGACATTGCGCAAACACCAGCGAGCGCAATCTGCATCGCAAGGCCGCAGATAGATGCACAGCTTAGCTTTAGTGGCCATTGCATACATATATCATCCGAGAGAAGGGGCGTGAGAGTTACCGCCCCCTTTAATATTCAGCCATCATATGCTATAATTCTCCCGTAACCAACCATAACGACACAGCTCCACACCACTCCATACCGTGTGGGGCAAGGCAAAAAGGAGTAATGCGATATGGCCCTGCAGGCAGATATCAAGGCTTTGTTTGAAGCCGGTGCTCATTTTGGGCACAAGACCAGCCGGTGGCATCCGAAGATGGCACCATATATTCATAGCAAGCGGCAAGATAGCCACATCATCGACCTCGCGAAGACGGTTGAGGCGCTGAATGTGGCGCTGCCCATCATTAGCAAGACAGTGGCAAGCGGCAAGCAAGTCCTCTTCGTCGGTACCAAGAAGCAGGCCAAGGACATCACTCGCCAAGCTGCCGAGGCAGTTGGCCAGCCATATGTTACCAACCGCTGGGTCGGCGGGATGCTTACTAATGTGACGACCACCACAGCGCAGATCAAGAAACTCAAAGACTTGGAGCGCCGCATGGCCAGTGGCGATCTCGAGAAGCGCTACAACAAGCTAGAGGTACAGCGTTACCAAGAAGAAATCGACAGCCTCAACTTCAAATATGGTGGTATCAAAGACCTTAATGGCAAGCCTGGCCTAGTACTGGTGCTTGATATCTTGGCCGACAACAACGCATTGCGCGAGGCGAAGACGCTGGGTGTGCCAGTGATCGGTATTGTTGACACCAACGCCAACCCCGACTTGGTGGATTATCCTATCCCTGCCAACGATGATGCGATCAAGAGCCTGCAGCTGATGCTCGATTACTTCAGTGCAGCAGTTAACGAGGGCAAGGCAACGAAGGAGGAGAACTAACCATGGCTGTGACGATTGATGACATCAAGAAGCTCAAGGAGCTAACTGGCATTGGCCTGACCGATGCCAAGAAGGCGCTGGTGGAAGCCGAAGGTGACTTCGACTCTGCGCTCAATGCCCTGCGCAAAAAGGGCCTGACCAAAGCGGAGAAAAAGGGTGACCGCGAGACCCGCGAAGGGTTGATCGAGAGCTATGTCCACAATGGCCGGATCGGTGTGGTGGTCGAGGTCAACTGCGAGACAGATTTTGTAGCCCGCCTGCCTGAGTTTAAGGAGTTTGCGCACCAGATTGCTATGCAGGTTGCTGCGATGAACCCACGCTATGCCACGATGGAGGACATCCCAGCTGAGGTATATGACGCCAAGAAACAGGAGTTTCTCACTAGCGATGCTTTGGCAAGCAAGCCTGAGGCAATGCGTGACCAAATCGTCGAAGGGCAGCTCAAGAAGCACTTCGCCGAGCAGGTCTTGGCCGAGCAAGCCTTTGTGCTCGACGACAGCAAGACAGTTGGCCAGCTCATCAAAGAGCAGGTAGCACTGCGCGGTGAGAACGTCCGCGTCAGCCAATTCAAGCGGATTGAGCTGGGCGTGACGGAGTAGTCACAAGAGAGTAAGCTTTTGCGTAGCGAGTGGCACGAGATGTGTGTCACTCGCTTTTTTCTGTAAACTCTCCTCACACCCCAGCAAATAATGGTACAATAAAGGAAAACCAAGAAGGAGATCGCGATGTTTGATACCACCCCCTACGAAGAAAAGATGAACCATGTGCTAGAGCACCTGGAGGAGCGCCTGGGGAAGATCCGCACGGGCCGGGCTCACGCGAGTATGCTTGATGGCATTATGGTCGAGGCGTACGGCACCAGTATGCCGCTCAACCAAGTGGCTAACGTGACGGCACCAGAGGCAACACTGCTGCAGATCACGCCATTTGACCCAGCTAATCTGCAAAAGATTGCGAGCGCCATCCGAGCCGATCAAGCGCTTGGCCTCAACCCGAGCGACGATGGTCACGTCGTCCGTGTGCCAGTGCCGCCACTGACAGAGGAGCGCCGTAAGCAACTGGTTAAGCAAGCCAGCGAGAAGGTAGAAGAAGCACGCATCGCCCTGCGCGGGGTACGCCAAGACGCCTTGAAAGACGCCAAGCGCCGCAAAGAAGCCAAAGAGCTGAGTGAAGATGACGTGAAGGCAGTGGAGAAGGAGATTGATCGCCTCATGGCACAGAACCAAACCACGATAGAAGCCGCCTTTGCCGCTAAAGAGAAGGATATTTTGACGATTTAATGATGCGCTCTCTGCCGACGTACGCAACCAACCGCCCATCATGGAGCCAGGCATGAGTGCTACCACGCAATTGCCGCAGCATGTTGGCTATATTATATTGTTGATGGCAACCGGCGCTGGGCCAAGCAGCGTGGCCTCTCGGCCCAAGAGGGGCATAGTGCTGGCTACGAGAAACTACGCGATATTGCTCTTACCACCATCGAGCGTGGCGTGCCCTATGTCAGCGCCTATATCTTTAGCACCGAGAACTGGCACCGCAGCGGCCCAGAGGTCAAGCACTTGATGAACTTGCTAGTGACGATGCTTGACCGCGACCTGCCCATATTCATCGAGCATGGGGTGCGCATCCGCGTGGCAGGGACGCGCCTGCGCCTAAGCCGGCGGGTCAAGAAGGCGATCGATGCTGCTGAGGCTGCCACCAAGGATTTGCAGCAGGGTACAATGGTTCTGTCGTTTAATTATGGTGGGCAGCAGGAGATCATCGACGCAGTCAACCGCTTGCGCAAAACGCTCTCTGTCCACAAGAAGGTAACAGCGCAGATCTTTGAGCAATTTTTGTATACACCAGATGTGCCGCCGTGTGATTTGATCGTTCGCACCAGTGGTGAGCAGCGGCTGAGCAACTTTATGCTGTGGCGCAGTGCCTATAGCGAGCTGCTGTTTCTCGATAAACCATGGCCAGATATGACACATGCCGACGTCGATGCTTTGCTGGCCGAGTATGCCCGGCGGCAGCGGCGCTTTGGAGGATAACGAAGGAGGAATATGGAGATAGTAATAGGTATTATTATTGGGGTAATCGCACTGACGCTACTGGTGGCAACGCACGAACTGGGCCATGGTATTGTAGCGCGGCGCAATGGCGTGGTGGTGGAGGAATTTGGCATTGGCTTTCCACCGCAGGCCTATAGCAAAGTGATCAAAAAAAGTATTCTGGGCGAGAATGTCCGCTTCTCGCTCAACTGGCTGCCGCTGGGTGGCTTTGTTAAGTTGCAGGGCGAGCACGATGCGGCTGATCAGCCTGGTGATTATGGTGCAGCAACCTTTTGGCAAAAGACCAAAATCTTGCTGGCTGGCGTGACCGTCAACTGGTTAACCGCAGTGGTACTCCTTACTGGCCTAGCCTGGGTGGGCCTACCCAAGATGATAGACAACCAATTTTACCTACCAAACGATGCAGTGGTGAGCAACCATCCAGTGCAGCTTGGTATGCTTACTCCTGGTTTGCCCGCCGCCAAGGCAGGCCTCCGCCAGGGTGATGCAATTAACCAGCTGGCTGGGCAAACGGTGCGTAGCACAACCGACCTAGCGCACTTTGCGAGCCAGCATAAGGGCGAAACCGTACCCGTAGTGTACACCCGCGGTGATAAGCAAGCCACTGCCATGGTGGCGCTGCGCAAAGATAATCCCGACCGCAAAGGCTACCTAGGGGCAGAGCTCACCAAGCAGCAAGATACAATCCGCGCCACCTGGTCGGCACCGATTGTGGGTGTGGTGACAACAGCGCAGCTCACTGGGGCGACGCTCCAGGGCCTGGGCGATATGGTGGTAAATCTCGCCACCAGTCTGGTGCAGCAGTTTAGTAGCGACAGCGTGACGAGCCAGCAGGCCAAGCAAAACTTATCGCAAGTGGGTAATGCCGTGGCTGGCCCGGTAGGGATCTTTGCCATTATCTTCCCGGCAGCAGGGCAGGCTGGCGTGGTGCATGTGCTGCTGCTGACGGCGATCATTGCGTTATCGCTGGCAGTGATGAATATCTTGCCCATTCCGGCGCTCGATGGTGGTCGCTGGACAGTGATGGCGATCTTCCGCCTGCTGCGCAAACCACTCAGCAAGCAGATGGAAGAGAATATCCAAGCGGCTGGTTTCTTGTGCTTACTTGGCTTAATTGTGCTCGTGACGATTGCTGATATCGGGAAGTTGGTGCACTGATGCAGGCTAAGCAGTGTAGCAGGGCAGAGCGTTATCGTGGAGGTTTGCGCCGCGGGGAGATATGGCTACTCAATCACGCAATGGTAATACATAAGGAGCTCACTTCATGATACGTGTTGCTCTCCGACCCAAAGTCGCTCACCCCCCCCAGCCCAAGACACCGCTCACACCACGCCAGCGCCTGCTGCGCGTTGCCTCGTGGCTCGGTTGGCCGCTATGGGTCTGGCTGAGCTTTATGGGGGCAGGGTTACTCTGTAGTGCAGTACTCTACCTTCTCTTTCATGGCCAAGAGTCGGTGCCGGTCTTGCCGCTTATCATGATGCAAACAGCGGTTTATGTGGTGGCGCTGATGCTACTGATTGGCCTACCATGGCTGGTGTGGCGCGCACGGCCCAAGGCACCAGCGAGCTTTCGCACGAACGTGCGCCAGCTTGGGTGGCGGCGCTCGCTGCAGTGGCGCGACTTTGGCTGGGCGCTGGTGGGCTTTATTATTTATATCGTGCTATCGATGATTGCGCTGGCGGCGGCCAAGCAGTGGTTGCCTGGCTTTGATGCGACTCAGGCACAAAATCTCGGTTTCAAGCAGCTCTATGGCGCAGAGCGTTTGCTCGCCTTTGCAATGTTGGTAGTAGTAGCACCGGTGGCCGAGGAGCTGGTGTTTCGCGGCTATTTGTATAGCAAGCTCCACACTGCGCACATGCCATTGTGGCTTATTACAGTAGTGGTGAGTGGACTCTTTGGTTATGTACATGGCCAGCTCAATGTCGGCATTGATGTCGCGATGCTCAGCATCGTGCTGGTGGCGCTGCGTCATACGACTGGTACAATATGGCCCGGCATTCTCATTCATATGCTCAAGAATGCGATTGCATTTTTGGCGATGTTTGTCTTTATGGTGGGGTAGGGAAGAACGAGCCGACTAATGAGCTCAATCTAGAAATCTTATTTTGTGTTGATATCTTTTCTTCTGTATCAATCCTAGAACCCCTCTTTCTCAGCGTCTATCCGCTAGCGCAATAGCTCACCAAACCGAAAATGTTCCGGCCAGATAGAATGATCGTGCTTTTCCGTATATTTTGTCGCTGGCCTCCAGATATTTTCTTGTTTCGCAAGCTATTGCGCCAGCGGTTGGCTTCGAGATGAAATTATGAGCATTCAGCCTGGCAGCCTCATGCCACTTTTGCCAATCTTGTGTTACTATAAGGAGGATTATGCGATTATCACACACCTTCACCCGTACCCGCAAACAAGCCCCCGCCGATGAGGTGGCGCACAACGCCCAGCTGCTGATTCGCGCGGGCTATGTGCACAAGACGATGGCCGGCGTCTATTCCTACACGCCGCTGGGCCTGGCCGTGCTGGAGAATATCAAGCAGATTGTCCGCGAAGAAATGAACCGCATCAGCAGCCAAGAACTGCTGATGAGCACCCTGCAGCGCCAGGAGCTCTGGCAGGAGACCGGCCGCTGGAGCGATGAGCTGGTGGATGTGTGGTTTAAGTCGCACCTGCAGGATGGCACTGAGGTCGGCTTTGGCTGGACGCACGAGGAGCCGATTATCGAACTGCTGCGCAGCTACCTCAAAAGCTACAAAGACCTACCTATCAGCGTTTACCAATTCCAGAACAAACTCCGCAACGAGCTGCGCGCCAAGAGTGGCATCATGCGCGGGCGTGAGTTTATCATGAAGGATATGTACAGCGTCCACGCCAGCAAGGAGGATCTGGAGACCTACTACCAAGCGGTGATCGAGGCCTACAAGCGCTGCTACCACCGCTTTGGTCTGGGGGACGACACCTACGTCACCTTTGCCAGCGGTGGGGCCTTTACTAAGTTTAGCCACGAATTCCAGACGATTTGCGCGGCGGGTGAGGACGATATTTTCATCGTGCCAAGTACGAATGTTGCCTACAACGCCGAAGTTGCACCAGTGCGTGCAACACCAAACCCGGATGCTGGTGCTGTCATGAAACCATTAGGCATGTTAGATGACGAAAATATCATCGGTGCGGAAGCACTGACGAAAGCGCTGGACATTCCGCGCACAGCTAGCACTAAGTCAATGTTGTACGATTCGCCAGATGGTATGTTGCTGGCGGTAGTACGGAGTGACTATGAAATTAACGAAGATAAGCTTAAGGCGGTGGCGAACGTATCGTGGCTGCGCTTGGCGGATGGTGAACAGATTGAGGCAACAACAGGGGCGAAGCTAGGCTTTGCTGGGCTATATAATCTACCAGAGAATGTGCGGCTGTTTGTCGATGATTCATGTGAAGATATGGTGAACTTTGAAACTGGTGCCAATAAAACTGGTCAGCATGCCTATAACGCTAACTGGGGCCGTGATATACCGCGACCAAGCGAGTTCGTCGAGATTAAACTTGCGAAAGAAGGTGATATTTCGCCTGAGACTGGCGAAGTCTACCAAAAACGTCGCACGGCTGAGGTGGGCAATATCTTCAACTTTGGTACCCAAAAATCAGAGGAGATGGGCCTTGTTTTTACCGGTGAGGATGGTCGCCAGCACCACGCCTACATGGGCAGCTACGGTATTGGTATTACCCGCGTGATGGGTGTGATTGTGGAGAAACTCGCTGACGACAAAGGCCTAGTGTGGCCTGAGGAAATAGCTCCAGCCCGCGTCCACTTAGTGCAGATTGGCAAGGAGTCGGTAGCGGCGGCAGATAAGCTTTATGATACACTGCAGCACGCTGGCATTACGGTGCTATACGACGACCGCGCCGCTCGTCCCGGGGAAAAATTTGCCGATGCAGAGCTACTCGGCATGCCAACCCGCGTCACGGTGAGCGACCGACTGCTTGAGACAGAGGAGTGGGAGGTCGTAGATCGCCGGACGGGCAAGCAGCAGCGCTTGACGACAAGCCAATTGCTTGCTACACTGGGTAACCATTGCGGAGCTTGTCGCAAGGTATAGCCATGCCCCTGGCATGCCTCACCGACTTTGCAAGAAAGGAGTATGAAGATAATGAAAAAAACCTACCAGATTACTGATACTGGCCGCCAAGAGCTCGAGGCAGAGCTGGAGGAGCTGAAGGGCCGTCGCGGCGAGATTGCCGAGAAGATTGCTGAGGCTCGCGACTACGGCGACCTGAGTGAAAACGCCGAGTACGACAGCGCACGCGAAGAGCAGGGTGTGGTAGAGACGCGCATTGCCGAGATCGAGGAGATCTTGCTCAATGCCGAGCAGATTACTGCCCCAAGCACTGGTGCCATCCACCTGGGTAGCACCGTCTCCCTCGCTTCGGACGCTGGGTTAGAAAAGACCTATACTGTGGTAGGCCCAGTTGAGGCTGATCCGCTGGAGAACAAGATCAGCGATGAATCGCCTCTTGGCCAAGCTTTGCTGGGTCATCGCGCAGGTGAGCAGGTGACGATCACCACCCCCAAGGGCGAGATCACCTACACCATCCAGCAGGTGCAATAAGCAAGCGTATCTCAAGATGAGTCAGAGGCCGGGCAGTGTGAACTGCTCGGTTTTTGTTAGTATTGGGGTGGTGGCGGGTGAGGGTTGATCAACAGCGCGTATATTTGGCTCTTGTGATTTATGTGTGGTGTATGTTGGTTTTTATCATTACTTCGTGCCTGATGGCGCAAGAAGCTCACTGTCATGAGTGATTGGTGTAAGACAGGCTAGGTATGTGAGCGAGGTTGCCTTGGGTAGTAGCTAGCCTGCTGGGAATATAGAACGATCATACTAAACCATAAGCAATTCACCATCATTGCATTATTGTCGATGTTATGCTATGATAGAGGATCAACCATAACAGCCCAAGGAGACCGACGATGGCTCGATACACAGCACGACACGCACATCGCCCTAGTAAGGGGCATGCATATAAGAGGCCAGCCCATAAGTATGATCAACCGAAACCTCAGCACGATAAACCCTCAGCAGTGCGGCGGCTCACCGCGCTCGCGGCAGCTGCAGCGGCGCTGATTGGTGGGGGCTATCTTGGCCATCATCACTACCAGTCTCGCGAGAGAAACTCGACAATTGCAGCACAGCCTACCTCTGGTGAGCTGGCAGCATATACAGAAGTTGATCCCTTCACGATTGACCCCAAGACGGGCGAACTTCACTGTGCTAACCCACAAAGTCAGGAGGTGAAGGTTGCGGTAGAGAGCTCACCAGTGGAGATTGCTAATCCTGATGGTACACTGACACGAGCTTCATTGTATTCTTATACAACCAACCAAGGCAGCCAAGGGCGTACTATAGTAACCGTTGAGTATTCTCGAGAGGGTTATACTGAGAAAGAACGGAGAGAAGCAGGCCGGATACCGTTTGCGATCAAGGTAGATGGTGGGCACATAAACACTACGACAGAGCCGGACACTATTGGCTATACCGGCTCGGCTGTGAGAATATCAGAGGATACAACTGGCATAGGCAGGGAAGCGGTAGTTTGCCTCCCGCCGCACAAATCTCAGCCAACACCGCCAAGTAGATAAGCAACCTCATCGCCCTAGTCGACAACCATCCCATTCTCCGCTATAATAGCAAGCAATTATGGCGACATTACAAGACTACCGAGACGAACGATTACGAAAATTAACTGCTCTGCGCGAGCTAGGCATCGACCCTTACCCAGCACACACTGAGCGCACACACGACTGTGCGACAGTGGTGATGCAGTACGACGAACTGGCTGGCCAGAAGGTGACGGTGGCTGGGCGCGTGGTGTCTATCCGCAGTTTTGGCAAATTGGCCTTCATCAAGCTGCAAGACGCGAGCGGCGAAGTGCAGCTCTATCTGCAGCGCGACACAATGGCCGAGCTCGACGCTCCGCGCGGTATCCTGGGTATGAAGCAGCTGCGGCTGCTTGATACGGGCGACTTTGTCGAGGCAACGGGCACGGTGCTGCGGACGAAGACGGGTGAGATTTCGGTTGGGGTACGTGAGCTGCGGCTGCTCACCAAAGCCCTGCGGCCACTGCCAGAAAAGCTCGAGAATAAAGAAGAGCGTTTTCGCCGCCGCTATGTGGATATGAATGTTAACCCAGCGGTGCGCCAGCGCTTTTATCGCCGCAGCGTGTTTTGGCAGGCGACGCGCGATTACCTCAACCAACACGGCTTTACTGAGGTCAACGTGCCGGTGCTGGAACACACCACCGGTGGGGCGGATGCCAACCCGTTTGTGACCCACATGGATGCGCTGGATAACCAGCAGTTTTACCTACGGATTAGTCACGAGCTGCCGCTCAAGCGCCTGCTCGGGGCAGGGTTTGAGAAGGTGTACGATATTGGCCCGCGCTTTCGCAACGAGAATTATTCTGATGAGCACCTGCCCGAGCATATCGCCATGGAGTGGTACGCTGCCTATTGGGACTGGCAGCGAGGCATGCGCTTTATGGAAGACATGTACAAGTATGTGCTGGAGCGGACGTTTGGCACGCTGCAGTTTACCCTGGGCGAGTTTGAGGTCGATATGAGCGGCCAGTGGCAGGTGTGGGACTATGCCGAGGTGATCCATAAGTATTATCATATTGATGTGTATAATACCACGATTGAGGAAGTCGCTGCCAAGCTGAAAGAACACGGCCTGGAGGTAGAAAAGACCGATTCCATCCCACGCGGCATCGATAAACTGTGGAAAAACATCCGCAAGACAGTAGCTGGGCCCGTCTGGCTGGTTAATACGCCGAAGTTCATCAGCCCGCTATCCAAAACCAACCCGGATAACCCGCAGACGGTGGAGCGTTTCCAGCCGGTGATTGCCGGCAGCGAGCTTGGCAACGGCTTTAGTGAGCTAAATGACCCGATCGACCAGCTGAATCGCTTTGTGGAGCAGCAGCAGATGCGCGACGCTGGTGACGAGGAAGCGATGATGCTAGATATCGACTACGTGGAAATGCTGGAATACGGCATGCCGCCGGCCTGTGGCTGGGGCTTTAGCGAGCGCGTCTTCTGGATCTTCGAAGGCGTCACAGCACGCGAAGGTGTGCCATTCCCACAGCTCAAAAGCGACATCGACGAGACGACGCGGGCGGTGTACCCGGGGGTGAAGCTGGATTAACTTGGCTTTTGTAGCCTATGATGTTTTATGCACCACTCATGTGAGATGAGTGGGGAATTGCAATGGCAAATACGTAGACCGTGGCACATCAGTATGCTCCCATGTACGATAGCACACATTGGCTATGATGTGTGTACAAAATAGCGAAAGCTCACTAGCTTGTACTGAAGCCTGTTAGTTAAAATAGTCTAGGCGAGAATGGTGGTATTGTACTGATAATTCGCTTGATAATAGTAAAACCCCATTGCTGTTATGCAAGAGCTAACACGATGTGAGCAGGAGAGTATTAGACAAGAAGCCTTTTGCACAAACAAAACCACCAGCTACTTACTGGTGGTGTTTTGTACTCCCATTGCTACGAGCTAACCCGATACACTTGGCGGTCGTGGTGGGCTGCTTGGCGCAGGTCGTGGTGATGCGTGGTGCGAGGTGCCACTCTGGACGGCGATGGACGTGCCGCGGCTGGATGTTGTGCTAGAGCGGTGTGGCGGTGAAGTAGTGGTGCGCGGTGGGGCACTCATCGCGAGGCCACCCAGGCCGCTGGCTGAGCCGCTTGGAGGTGGTGGGCTGCTTGGCGGAGGCGTACCGCTACCACCACTCGGGCTTGGTGGCCCACCTGGAGGAGTGTTGTTATCTTTGCTGCCTAGCTGTGTGGCGGCAGTATTCTTGGCGCGATAACGCCGGATAAGGTAGAGGATGAGCGCGGCAATGCCAACCAAGAGAGCGAGTAACGAGATAAGGATGAAGACCCACAGTGGCTTGTCTTCGCCAGCGAGGAACTTGTCGAGGGTAACCTTGCCGATGTGGCGCACCATTGGTGGCTGCTTCTTCTCATCGGGCTTTTTGTCGGTGCGGCATTCTGACCAAATGGCGTCGGGGTAGGCAGTAGCCAGCAAGTACCAAGCAGTAGAGGCTACGGAGTAAGCATTCGTCATTTGGTTGGCTTCGTCGACATTAGTAACGTAGGGCCAGGCACCATTAGCTCCCTGAGATGGGTACGTTCGCTGGGCGCTGGCAGCAACTTCGTCCTTGTTGCCTGCGACGTTATAGGCTTGAGTGACACCGAATGTCCCTTCGAACCAGACGGTGGGGGTATATGTGCCGGTGAGGTATGGAGTGTAGCCCTGAGACCCTGCGCGGCTCATAGCAAAGTTGCGCGTGTAGGCTAGCGAGACTTTGGCTTTGTCGTACTCACCAATTGCGTTGAGGAAGATAGAGCCCCAGCTGGAGGTGTCCAGCGCTTTGGCATGGTCGTCGAGCCCTTGGTCAAAACGGTTCTCGGCTTTGTTCCACAGTTTCTCCATAATGACTTTGGCCAGGCTGTCGGCCTCTTGGCGGTAGCTGGCGTCGCCGTAGACTTGCGAGGCTCGCTCATACACATGCCAGAGGTCGGTATTATGCTCGGTGGAGTGCCAGGCGATCTCGAACTGCTTGTTGTTATCATCATCATTGATATTCGTGCCACCGCGGTAGAGGCCAGCACCAGGGCCGGATGTACTTTTCTTAGTCTTGACCCAGGCCAGGGCAGAGCGCACCATACTGCTGACACCATTGATATCACCAAACTTCTCTTGGTAACGGATGAGCGCATAGAGGACGAAGGCTACACCGCCAGTATAATAGCGCGCCTGCTGGTTACTGGGGTCGAGCTGGTGGGCGCTGGAGGGAAAGGCACCACGCGACCGACCGGATTTGATCTGGATGGTCTTGAAGCCATTGACGAGCTGGTCTGCCATCGCTTTGTCGCCCGCACCAACCGCCACAAGCAGCGCCAGCGACTGATCGTACATAAATGAATAGTGCACGCGATGAGTGCCATAGCCATCCTGGCCAGGCGAGAACTCGTACGAGCGGATCAGCCCCGCAAGCTGTGGCTGGAAGTACTCAGCGAGGATCTTGTTGCTGCGCGTATCCACCAGTCGTAGCATCTTGTGGCCCTTCTCGGTACCCGGGAAGCTAAAGGTACGGTTGGTGTTGGCGGCCTGCTTGGCAACGAGGTAGGTTTGGTCGGTGATGACGTAGGATTGGATCTCGACATTTTGGTACTCAGTGACGCGTGGCCAGCTCTCGCCGAGGGGTTGGCCGCTACTGGCATCGTAGAGACGGAAGCGCCACTCACCACCAATACTACCATCGACTGGTGAGAGGTCGAGTGTCCAGCTGCCATCGCCCTGCACCTGGGCAGGAGTAACCTTGCCCTGCTCATACTCGGCATCTGTAGCGCGGAAGGCCTTGACAACGCGGCTCCCGCCAGTGGGTGCTTTGCCCGAGACTTTGCCACGGTAGTTACTCGGCACAGATGATGGTGAGGTGACAGAGAGAGGCGTGGGGTTGCCAGTGGCATAGCTACCACTGTTCTTGAGCTGGAATGAGCCCTTTATCTCGCCAGTGTAGTCAGTGCCGTACTGTTTGGCAGCGGTGATAGTGCTGCCATCGCCAGCGTTGCGGATGGGCTGCATGAGGC
This sequence comes from uncultured Candidatus Saccharibacteria bacterium, assembly GCA_963554165.1. Taxonomy (GTDB): domain Bacteria; phylum Patescibacteriota; class Saccharimonadia; order Saccharimonadales; family Saccharimonadaceae; genus Saccharimonas. The sequence continues at coordinate 98,095 of CAUVQR010000002.1, forward strand.
CGCGAAGGTTAGCGAGGGCCTTAGCGGCGCGGGCTTTGTCGGTCGGGGAACTCAGCGCTGTGGTCTTAAAGCGCATCGTGTTAGGATCGCAGATGTCGGGCTTATTGTCTTTTTTGGTGGATGAATTGGAGCCAGAATTAGTAGCGGGCTCGGCCATTGCCACCTGACGTAGCTGCATAAAGCTAACTCCTAGCACTACCACTGCTGCCACACCTGCAAACCGAAAATGCGTCCAATATCGTCTCACTTCTGCTATACTCCTCACCTCGCCGATTAGCCGTTGGGTATTGCCTGTGAGTATAGCATAACCATTTGCAATATCACAGCATAAGCGGTATAGATTGAACAGAGATTAACAGGGGTAAGAGGAAGTGATCGGTGAGGATATTTGAGAATGAATAGACTAGTTGGTGGCAGCCAATTTTTGGCTTTGGCGCTGGTGGGCCGAGACCGACGAGAGGTTGATCCTGGCAAATATTCCATCGACAGAACAGTATGGCATGCTGCGGTAAGTTGCAGAGTCTAGGCGCTACATAGACCAGTGATCCTTGGGCGATGCTCGCGTTTGACATTCCTCGCTGCATGGCGCACAATCGATGTATGAGAATGACACGCGTGATATCTGCAATCGGTGTCTGCTTGGTGCTGCTAGGCACCGCGCTCGGGGCAGTGCCAATGCAGGCCGATACATCGGTACGAGCCTATTCATCATCGAGCAGTAGCAAAGATAATTTTACCATTACCAAATATGCGGTTGATATGGAGCTTGGGCGCGACAGCGAGAAGCGCTCCACCCTCAAGACGAAGCTCACCATTACAGCAAACTTCCCGCCAGAGCAGAATCATGGCCTCGCACCGGAGTTCGTCACGCGATATAAGGGCCACCACACGAGCTTTGCGCTTGGCTCGGTGCAGGATGAGAATGGTAATGATTATGAATATAGTTGGTCGGGCAACACCCTGCGCATTGGCAACAAAGACACGTACGTCTCGGGCAGCAAGACATATGTCATTACCTACACCCAGCGTGATGTAACGTGGAACTATGGCGACACGCAGAAGAATGAATTCTACTGGGATGTGATTGGTACGTCGTGGCGCGTGCCCATTAGCAATGCCACCGCCACGCTCAAACTGAGCCCCGAGCTTGCCGCCATCAGTCGGACAACGCCGCAATGTTACACTGGTAGGCAAGGGAGCCGCACTACCTGTACCGTCACGTCACCGAGCGTCGACACCATAACTGCCTCGGTGGGCTACCTTGCGCCATATGCTGGCATGACGCTGGCAGTAGGCTTCCCGCAGGGGACGTTTGCGGAATATAAAAAGACGCCGGGGGAGGTGTTTCAAGAGCGGCTGGAGGCACTTCTCCCACTCATATTCTTTGTGAGTATGCTAGTGCTGGGGCTTGTCTCGAGTGTGGTGTATTGGCTCTATCAGCGGGCAATTGGCCGGAGCAAGGAGCTAGGGACGATTGTGCCAGAATACCTGCCACCACCGAGCACAAGTGTGACAACAGCAGCGGAGATCGTGCGGCCATTCCGGATGGTAAAGGGCTCAGCTATGGCAGCGCAGATGATCGACTGGGCGGTGCGGCACTACATTCGTTTGATCGAGGTCAAGCCCAAGACGTTCTTCTCGCGGGCGCAGTACGAGCTTGAAGTCGTCAAGGATGTGAGCAGCCTCCACCCTGAGGAACAAGAGATTCTGGGCGATATCTTTGGTCACCTGCCTGCGGTGGGAGAGCGCATCAACCTCAAGACGCTGCGCAACAATACCTCCTACGCCTTCCGCCTGAGTGATAATGCCAAGAAGCTCGATGAGCTCATCGACCACACGTACAAGCTGCGCGACACAAGCCGGAAGGGCACACGGGGCTTCCGTATCCTTGCGAGTGTGTTGGGCACGCTAGTGCTGGTGCTGGGCGCAGCCACGATGTTTGTGCCGTTCCTCAGCGGGCTGCAATTCCTCTTCTTCCCAGGGGTCTTTGTAGCGATTATCATTGGTAAGCTGGGCTTTGCTAAGCCACTGTCGGACAAAGGGCTGGCATTGCGCCGCTACCTGCTGGGGCTCAAGATGTATATCCGCTACGCCGAGGCCGACCGCCTGCGCCTGCTGCAGAGCCCTGAGACTGCTGAGAAGGTGGATATTGGCGACCACGCTCAGCTCGTCAAACTCTACGAGCGGGTCTTGCCCTATGCCGTGCTCTTTGGCCAAGAGAAGCAGTGGAGCCAGCAGCTGGGGCAGTATTATGAGGAAGTAGGCACTCAGCCCGATTGGTACGCTGGCCACGGCGCCTTCAATGCAGCAATATTTGTCTCGAGTATGAGTAGCCTGTCGAGCTCTACCTCTGTGGGGTCAAGCGATTTCTCCTCATCGAGCGGTGGCTCGACTGGTGGTGGCTTCTCCGGCGGCGGCGGAGGTGGCGGAGGCGGCGGCGGGTGGTAAAATATCCTGCTTTGCTTGCTTCAGTGCGCATCTATTGTTCAGTCCTTCTTCTGCAAAAACAAAGAAGCGGCCATTCTCTTGTCGTGGTCGCTTCTGAGTGTAAGAACGAAAATAGATCGGCCACGAACATAGCCCACCAACCATGCTCAAACTGAATCCGGATGTATTTCAATCCGAGAGTGCACTTAAGGGTGCGATGATCAGATTGAGAATGAGTCCTATGATGCTACATTCTGCAATTTCCGGCTTGGTGCTTTGTGGCGAACTTGGTATACTTGGTACGAGACATAAGGAAAACACATCATGGATTGGCTGCATATTATTATTCTTGGCATTGTCGAGGGGATTACCGAGTTTTTGCCCATCTCGAGTACGGGCCACTTGATGCTGGCCGAGAAGCTGCTGGGCTACTCGGTGAGCGACCCGGGGCTTGTCGCCTTTACGGCGGTGGTGCAGATTGGGGCAATTGCTGCGGCGATTGTCTATTTCTGGCAGGATATTTGGCGCATTGCTTCGGCCTGGTGTGCTGGCGTGGTGAATCCGCGGGCGCGGACGTTTCACTATCGAATGGGATGGTACGTCATCATTGGCTCGCTGCCGATTGCAGTGGTGGGGCTACTCCTGAAGGACACGATCGAGACGGTGCTGCGCGGCCTGTGGTTTGTGGCGGCTGGGCTGATGGTGTGGAGCATTGTACTGTTTTTGGCTGACCGCCGGGGGCGCGAGACACGCCATGAGCGCAACCTCACCTGGCGTGATGCTATGGCAATGGGCCTGATGCAGTGCCTGTCGCTCATTCCGGGGGTGTCGCGCTCGGGGGCGACGATTGCCTCGGGGCTATTCCGCGATATCGACCGCACCACTGCCACGCGGATGAGCTTCTTCCTGGGGATTCCGGCATTGATGGCAGCTGGTGGGTTGGAAGCCATCACGCAGTCGCAGCAGATTGGCCGCTTGATTGGTTGGCCACAGATGATACTGGGGATTATCATATCCTTTGTGGTGGGATATGTGGCAATCTCGTGGCTGCTGCGCTTTGTCTCGAGTAACTCATTTGATAAGTTTGTCGGCTATCGCTTGGCGCTTGGCACGCTGCTCATCATCCTACTCGCGGTAGGCGCGTTGGCACCAGTGTAATTTCTCCGTAGCTTGTTTTCACACTTGCCTCACCTGGATAAAGTAGTGGGGAGTGACGGTTCACGCGCAAGAATATTTCTCGACCCAGCCTTGTTCTGAAGCGTGAGAAAAAACTCCACGATCGTTGTCCACCTAGTTTGCTCTCACTAGGTGATTGCGGTATAATTGCTATTAACATTAGCAGCTTATGGAGGCGCAATGATCGAAATAAAAAACATTACAAAAGTCTACGGCAAGAAGAAAAACACCTTCACCGCCCTCAAGGACGTAAGTCTTGCAATCGAGGAGGGGTCGAGCGTGGCAGTGCTGGGTAAGTCGGGCTCGGGCAAGTCCACGCTGATGCATGCTATCTCTGGCCTGGATAAGCCGCAGCAGGGTGAGGTGATCATCAATGGTGAGGATATCTTGCGGCTCAAGCGCAAGGCGACCGATCGCTTTCGAGCGCGGACGATGGGCTTTATTTTCCAGAGTTTCTTTGTGGAGGGTGGCGAGAGTTGCTATGACAATGTGAGTCTGTCGCTCGAGACGGCAGGTGTGCCGCGCAGTCAGCGCAAGCGGCGTATCGTGGCGGCACTTGAAGCAGTTGGCCTGGAGGATAAGATCAAAGCGCGGGCTAAGGACCTCAGTGGTGGGCAAAAGCAGCGCCTAGCGATCGCTCGAGCAATTGCTGCCGAGCCGCAGATTCTCTTTGCCGACGAGCCAACGGGCAATCTCGACTCAGCAACCTCTGCAGTAGTGGAAGACCTGCTCTTCAATTACACTAAGGAGCATGGTGCCACGCTCATCATCGTCACACACGACGAAGATCTCGCGCAGCGCTGCCAGCGCATCATTCGTATCAAAGATGGGGTGATTGACCACGACAGCGCTATGGATGATAAGGCAACAGCCTCTCCCAAGGCTAAAAAAGCGCCAACTCGTCGCTCAGCCAAAGCCACAGCACCTGCCACGCGACCCAAGAAAACAACGAAAAAAGCCACGAGCACCACCACAAAAGCCAAATCCACAACCACCAAGCCAACACCAAGGAGGGCAGACTAACCATGAAGACGACCGATATCATTCGCCGCGCTGGCCGCAACCTACGCCGCGCCAAGATGCGTACCCTGCTTACCAGTATCGCTATCGCGGTGGGCGGCTTCGCCATTATGGCGAGCTTGATGGCGGGCGAGGGCGCGCGCCAGTATATTGACCGGCTGATTAGCAGTAATATTGATGCCAAGGCGGTGTTTGTCGTCAAGGATAAGCGACTCATCGGCGCACAATCGGGCCAGCAGGCTGACCTGCGTGAGTATAATCCTGATAGTATCAACCGCTATGGCAATGATTATAAAGCCCTGACCCAAAAAGACATCGACAGGCTGGCGGCCCGCACCGACCTCGAGAAGGTGAGGCCAGTCTATCAGCTCCAGCCCAAATATGTGAGCTTTGCGGCCAAGAAAGACAAGAAATACAGTAGTGATGTGAGCGTCTTTGATGGTGCGCTCGCGGCCGAAGTGGTGGCTGGCAAACAGCTGGGCAAGGGTACTGAGCTCGCGCCCGGCGAAGCCGTCATCCCCGAGAGCTATGCCGAGGCACTAGGGCAATCGCCTGCCCAGATGGTGGGCAAACAAATGACCGTCACAGTGGTGCAAATGCCGCAAAAGATTGATGAAGCGACGCTTGGCCAGGTCTTTGCTGAGAAGGGGCAGGCTGGAGTGAATGAGCTGATTAATGGCAAGGAATTGCACAAGACCTTCACCATTGCGGCCGTGACGCGCAAATCGGCCGACCAAACCCAAGCAATGCGCGGCATTGGGATTAATGCCAAAGTAGCCCGCGAGCTGAGTGACTATAGTACCAAGGGTACGAGCCAATACCAAAAGTACATGTCTGCCACCGCGGTTGCCAAGCAGGATGCCGAGGCTGCCAAGAAGTCCCTCGAGCGAGATGGTTACGCTGCAGCTACTGCCAAGGATCTGCAGCAGACACTCTTTCGCTTTGTTGATATCTTGCAGGGGGTTGTGCTGGGCTTTGGTGCGCTAGCGCTGATTGTCAGCATCTTTGGCATCGTCAACACGCAGTACATCTCGGTGCTGGAGCGGACGCAGCAGATTGGCCTGATGAAGGCACTCGGTGCGAGTCGGCGCGATATTGGCCGCTTGTTCCGCTACGAGGCAGCTTGGGTCGGCCTGCTGGGCGGTGCGCTGGGTGTGCTGGGCGCGTGGGGCGTTGGCATAGCGCTCAACCCGGTTATCTCAGAGAAGCTCCACTTTGGTGATCATAAACTTCTCGTCTTTGTACCAGAGCATGCTGCTGCGGTAGTGGCTGGCCTGATGCTGGTGGCGATCATTGCTGGCTGGCTGCCAAGCCGCAAGGCTGCGAAGCTCGACCCAATCGAAGCGCTCCGCACAGAGTAATCTGCATAGCTACGAAGAGTCTCAAGCCCGCTTTGCTGTGGTAGGCAAAGCGGGTTTTTTGGCTGGCCAAGAGGAGTACTACTGTACACCTAACAGAGGTAGGGGGAGAGAAGCGACCCAAAATAGTCAAGCCTCGAAGGCCGAGAAGCTATTACTCTTTAATTTTATAATGCTTGTGCTATAATCAGACAAAAGGGTATAAATAGGGGTATAGCTATGAATGAACACCGCAAAAAATTTGCAAGTCGTTCGCTTGTATTTGTCTTGTTTGGGATATTATTAATCATCATTATATTGCTTTGGTGGTGGTGGCCATGGAGCTACAGCTACAATAGCGGCTTCAAGGGTGTGCGGCCAGACCAAGTGAGCTTGCGCCAGCATGATGGGAAGATCCAGTGGCAATTTATGAATGGCGCGTGGCACGATATTGCCTCGGTCGAGGACTTGCGTGGGGCAAAAGGCGAGCAAGGTGCGCGCGGTGAGGCTGGTGCGAGTGGCGAACGAGGTGCAGACGGTGCCAATGGCCGCGATGGTGCAGACGGTGCACGTGGCCGTGATGGTGCTCGTGGTGCAGCTGGCAAGAATGGCGCAAACGGCGCGAATGGTGCCAACGGTAAGGACGGTGCAAACGGGGCCAATGGCAAAGACGGTGCATCGGCCGCTAAGGGCGAAAAAGGCGAAAAGGGTGAACCAGGCGCCAAAGGTGACAAGGGTGAGCCTGGCAAAGACGGCAAAGACGGCAAAAATGGTGAAAAAGGCGAAAAGGGTGAGAAGGGCGATGCTGGCCCGAAGGGTGACACTGGCGCTAAGGGTGAGCAAGGTGCACCTGGTGCACCTGGTACACAAGGAGAAAAAGGCGTACCCGGCCCGAAGGGTGACCAAGGAGACACTGGCCCACAAGGACAACCAGGCCAGCCTGGCCCGCAAGGTCCGCAGGGCCAAACCGGCCCAGCTGGTGCCGATGGTCGAACAATCGAGCTCCAGAAGGGCACGCTCTACATCCAGTGGCGCTACACTGGCGAAACAACATGGAAAAACCTTATTGCCTATACTGACCTCAAGGGCGAAAAGGGTGATCCCGGCCAGCCCGGCCCACAAGGCCAACAGGGTATCCAGGGGCAGCAAGGTGCTACTGGACCCAAAGGCCAGGATGGCACCAACGCGACGATTAATGTGACTAATAGCACCCAGCCATGCTCGCCAAATATGACCGTTACGGGTAATGGCACCTCTCAGCTTGGCCTTACCTTTGCAGGTAGCACGGTGCCGGCGGGTGGCACGGTTGGCCAAATATTGTCGAAGAAGTCGGCCGCAAACTGCGACATGGAATGGAAGAGCCTCCCTCAGATGACCATCTTTACGGCAACGCTTGGCAATGGTAATGGCGGCGTTACGGCTGCAACGATTGCCAAGGATACCTTTGCGCCAGTGCCGCTCAAGACCGTCGTAACAAACAACGGTGGTGGGTCGTGGGATGCCGGGAGCAAATCGTACATTGTACCAAGTGATGGTGTGTACTTGATCCAATCTCGGATTCGCCTGAACGATACATCGTCACCCCGCGGTGTGTACCAGGCTGTCAACGACACAGCTCGCGACACTCCAGAGGGCGTGTGGAGCAACAACCAACAGGGATACCGCTTTACCATGCCATACACTCGCCTGATGCGAGTAACGGCCGGGACACCGCTCAAGCTCGTCGTCTACTCGGCTGGCCAAGACGCAAACATCACCGATGCAAGCCTCAGCATCGTCAAGATATCAGACTAAGCTCGGTAGCCCACTACTAACCCCTACAGAACCAGCCATTATGGCTGGTTCTGTGTTAGTTCCTCTTCGCTCATGGAGTGATCGAGAGGAGAAAAGTGAGGCAAAAATGGGGGTCTGCAAGCCGTGCTATCTGCCCAATAGCACCGTGGCTGGGTGGCCATCGTGCCCGGAAGTTTTATCGAACAAATTGCCATTACGCTTGGCGTGGTATCTGATATAATATAGTTATGTTAGATATTCGTTATATTCGCGCGCATGCCGACGAGGTGCAGGCAGCAGCGCGCCATAAGGGCTATGAGGTGTCCATCGCTGCGCTTCTCGCGTGCGACGATCAGCGCCGGGAGCTCCAGCAGCGGGTGGATGCTGTGCGCACCACGCGCAACGAGACGGCCGCTCAGATGAAGGGCGGCAAACCCAGCCAAGAACTCATCGCCAAAGGCAAGGCGCTCAAAGCCGAGCTCGCCACACTAGAGGAAGAGCTGCGCACCATAGAGAACAACTTTTTTACTCAGCTCGAGGCAGTGCCAAACATCACCCTGCCAGATGTCCCGCTGGGCGGCGAGGCAGACAGTGTGGAGGTTAAGCAGTGGGGTGAGCGGCGCTCATCGGCGCAAGATCACCTCGACTTCGCCACAAGCCGAGGCTGGCTCGACTTCGAGCGCGGCGCCAAGGTGGCTGGCACGAAGTTTTATTATGTGCTGGGCGACCTCATGCTGCTCGAGAATGCCATCTACCAATATGCTCTTAACTTCCTCGTGGGCAAAGGCTTCCGCCCCATGACAGTGCCGCACGTGGTGAATGGCCGCGTAGCGCGTGGTTCGGGCTTTGCACCCAAGAGCGACAAGGAGAGCAACGAGTACTTCATCGAGGGCGAAGACACCATGCTCATTGGTACAGCCGAGGCACCACTGACGGGCTTCCATGCCGATGAGATCCTAAGTGAGAAGGACTTGCCACTGCTCTACGCTGGCTACAGCCCCTGCTACCGCAAAGAGGCTGGCGCTGCCGGGAAGTTTAGCCGTGGGCTGTTTCGGGTTCATCAGTTCAACAAATTAGAGATGTATATCTATTGCCTGCCCGAGCAGTCGGCTCAGATGCATGAGAAAATCCTCGCGCTGGAGGAGGAGATTTGGCAAAGCCTGGGCGTGCCATACCACGTGGTAAATATCGCAGCGGGAGACTTAGGTGCACCAGCTGCTAAGAAGTATGATATCGAGTACTGGTCGCCCGTTGATGGCGCCTACCGCGAGCTCACCAGCTGCAGCAACTGCACTGACTTCCAAGCGCGCAACCTTGGCATCCGCGTCCGCCGGGCTGATGGCTCGCTCCAGGTAGTACACACCCTCAATGGTACCGCAGTGAGCTTGGCTCGCGCACTCGTAGCGATTATCGAGAATTATCAAACAACGGATGGCCAGCTCCGCGTGCCAACGGTGCTGCAGCCATATCTGAACAACAGGGAGGTACTCTAGATGGGGCGCACAATCAGAAAAATGAGCCGCAAAGGCTACGCCAAAGTTGCCAAGCCGTTTCTCTTCCGGCGGCAGCCCGATGCAGCGCACCAGTCGATGCTCTGGACGGCGCGGGCACTGCATGCCATCCGGGGTGAGCAGCTCCTTAGCGGCTGGCGCTATAAGAACCCTCGCCTCGAGCAGACTATTCTTGGCCTCAACTTTGTTAATCCTATTGGCCTGTCTGCTGGGCTGGATAAAGATTTTGATCTACCCTCTGTGGCAAAGAAAATCGGCTGCGGCTTTGAGATTGGTGGCTCAGTAACAGCCGTGCCCTGCGAGGGTAACCCCAAGCCGTGGTTTCGTCGCTTGGCTAGTGAGCAGTCGATCGTCGTCAATGTTGGTTTGGCGAATCGCGGCGTCGCCAAGGCGATCGAGCAGATTCGCAGCTACTCACCACGGGTCTGGCGCGACTTTCCGCTCAGCGTATCCGTAGCCAAGACGAACAGCCCTAAGCAAGTCCGCCCCAAGCAAGCGATTGCCGACTACTGCGACAGCCTTCGCCAGCTTGAAGCAGCTGGTTGTGCACCACTGTACGAGATTAATATCTCCTGCCCTAATGCCTATGGCGGCGAGCCCTTCACCACGCCCGCTCGCCTCAAGAAACTTCTCACTGCGGTGGATGAGCTGAAGCTCTCACGTCCCGTCTTTATCAAAATGCCAACGGATAAGACATGGACGCAGTTTGCCAAGCTCCTCTCCATTATCGATAAGCATAATGTGGCGGGCCTGACGATCGGCAACCTCGTCAAAGATCGCAGTAAGCTCACCGACCCAAGTGTCTTGCCCGACGATACTCCTGGTAGCCTGAGTGGTCGGCCAGCTCAGGCCATTACCACGCGGCTTATCCACAAGACGTATGCACTGTATGGTGACCGCTTTGTCATCATTGGTGTGGGCGGTGTCTTTACGGCGGAGGATGCGTACGAGAAGATTCGGGCTGGCGCGAGTCTCGTCGCGCTGGTGACGGCACTGATGTTTGAAGGGCCACAGGTGGTAGGCGATATCAACGAAGGCTTGGTGGAGCTGCTCGACCGAGACGACTATGTCTCCATTAGCGAAGCAATCGGTGCGGCGCACCGCAAGTAGGGGAGCTGGTGGCGTCCGAAGCAAACGGCTTGCGGGATTAAAGCGCTCTGTTTCTTTTCGCGTCTCCTCCAGCGTTAGAGTTGAGGTCGATTATAACAATCAATCTGCTGCTCTACCTGAATAAAGTCGCGAGAATGGGCTGGTGCTGAGGAGCGGAATTGTGGGAGTTAGGCTCACAGCCATTTGACATTACTCACAATATACTGCATTATAGGACGAAAGCATTGCAACAAAGGAGCAAGAATGAACGAAAAACAGCCACCAGCAAACGGAGAGCGGCAAGACCCGTCAAAATTGGCAGACCGGCTGCAAGAAAAGCTCAGCCGTATCTTAACAGAAAGACCCTTCGAGTATGCATGGTGGAGGCAGAGTGCTTTGCAGGAGCGTCGTATCCAAACCAACCCAGAGCTCAGCAAAGATGGTGAAACCAACGCCACCGAGCGTACTATATTCTTGACAGGCCGCAAGGGCGAGCCTATAGCGGTATTTGGCGTTGTGCCCGATAGTCGACCAGTTGTTTTGGACCCGACTGTCGCTATTATGGCGCCTGATGGTAAAGACTGGGTGGTGTATCGCTGTGGGGCGGATGCCAACGATAAATGGCAGGTCGTGCGCATCCACGGCACAGGCACCGAGCAATACGATGATGGAGAAGAATACACCTTCTTCCAACCCACAGAGGGCGATAGCCAGCAGCACCCCTCGCACAAGAATGCCGACGCACAAGAGCTGAGAGACCTGATGAAGTTGATAGATACGTCACACTGCCGCACAGAGACACCACCTAAGAGCAAAGAGACTGAGGTTTTGCTCGACCAGATTAAAAAGCTACGAGACGAGGCGGCATATCGGATAAGCTCGTTGGCTGAACATCTCTATCTGCGCTGATAATGTGCCCATAACAACCCCTGTTTTCTCCTCAACCATGCTATACTATAAGCACAAGTTGCTAACACGAAAGGGGTCAGCATGATCGCAAACATCGACATTACCGGTATTGGCAAATACTCGCCAGACGAGCCAACCAAAAAATACATCCGCAAGAAGATCGGTGCACTCGACCGCATGGTGTCGCGCCACGCTCGTAAGACCGTCAGTGCTATGGTGCGCATCGAGGAGATCAATGGCGAGCATGGCAATAAATATGAGGTAGAGGTGGTCATTACCGTGCCAGACCAAACCATCAAGGCCAAAGACTCCACACTCAACGTCCTGGCTGCCACCGACATCGTCGAGCGCAAACTGGCTGGCCAGCTGCGCAAATATAAGCAAAACCAGCTGCCGCACCTTGGTCGCCGTGGCCTTCTCGCTCGCTTCAAGCGCAGCTTCGAGCGCGAGCAGGATCATCCTGCGGAGTAGATGATAGGTATGCAAGAGTTAAGAGGCTGATATCGGTTGGGTATCGGCCTCTTGCTCATACTTTGTGCGGGCCACCCTTCCCAAACGGCCGCAAACCCGGTATAATGAGGGGAGTTTTTTGAATTGAATGGCCGCTTAGAGAGGAAAGCGAGGGAAGTTTGACACCATGGCAACAACACAGCAAAAAGCACTGACGAAGATTTTTGGCGATCCGCAGAAGCGGATCTTGAAGCGTCTGCAAAAGAAGGTAGACGAAATCAACAAGCTTGGGCCCAAATATAAGGCACTCTCGGATGAAGAGCTGGCCAAGCAAACAGAGGTCCTCAAGCAGCGCCTGCACAAGAAGGGTACGACGCTCGACACCATCTTGCCGGATGCCTTTGCGGTGGTGCGCGAGATGGCCGACCGGGTGATTGGCGAGCGGCACTATGATGTGCAGCTGATTGGCTCGATGGCGCTACACGAAGGCAACGTGGCCGAACTCAAGACTGGTGAAGGTAAAACCCTGATGTCCACTTTGGCAGCATACCTCAATGCGCTCGAGGGCAAGGGTGTGCATATCGTGACCGTCAATGACTACTTGGCGCAGCGTGACGCTGGCTGGATGGGGCAGATCTACAGCGCTCTGGGCATTAGTACTGGTGTGATCATTAACGAAGCATCCTTCCTCTACGATGGTACGTATACCAACGAGAACCATACCGACCCACGTATGCAAAAGCTCCGCCCCTGTACACGGCGCGAAGCCTACGAGGTAGACATTACTTATGGAACAAACAACGAGTTCGGCTTCGACTACCTGCGCGATAACATGGTCAATGAGATTAGCCTGGTGCGTCAGCGCGAGCTCAACTTTGCCATTGTAGACGAGGTGGACTCCATCTTGATCGACGAAGCGCGTACCCCACTCATTATTAGTGCGCCCGCGGCTGAGAACCCTGATAGCTACTACCAATTTGCCAAGATTGCTGCCAAGCTTGTGCCGGAAGACTACCGTCTCGATGAAAAGCACACCAGTGTGGCCCTGACAGATAGTGGTATCGATAAGGTACAGAAACTCCTTGGTATAAAAAATTTGTACACCCCTGAGTATGTTCGCAGTGTCTACCATATCAACCAAGCTCTGCGCGCCCAGACGCTCTTCCATCGTGACAAAAACTACGTGGTGACCAATGATGGCGAGGTGATCATTGTCGATGAGCACACTGGCCGTCTCAAGATTGGCAACCGCTACAACGAAGGCCTCCACCAGGCGATCGAAGCGAAAGAAGGCGTGCCCGTTCAGCAAGAGAGTATGACGCTGGCAACTATTTCCTTCCAGAATTTCTTCCGCCTGTATAAGAAGCTCAGTGGTATGACCGGTACGGCCTTTACTGAGGCAGAGGAGTTCCAGCAGATCTATAGCCTGGATGTGGTGGTAGTGCCACCCAACAAACCAATTACCCGCAAAGACCACCAAGACCTTATTTACAAAACCGAAAAGGCTAAGCTCAAAGCTGTGGCAGCCGCCATCAAGAAGTACCATGAGCAAGGCCGGCCGGTGCTGGTAGGGTCGGGCTCGATTGCTAAGAATGAGCTGATCGCTCAGTGGCTCGACAAAGCGGGCATAAAGTATGAGATCCTCAATGCTAAGAATAATGAGCGCGAGGCCGAGATTGTAGCACACGCTGGTGAGAAGGGTGCTGTGACGCTAGCGACAAACATCGCAGGACGTGGCACAGACATCAAGCTTGGGCCGGGCGTGAAAGAACTTGGTGGCTTGGTGGTGATCGGCAGTGAGCGGCATGAGTCGCGCCGGATCGATAACCAGCTACGTGGCCGTGGCGGCCGCCAGGGTGACCCGGGTGACACCCAATTCTACGTCTCGACCGAAGACGATCTGATGCGGATCTTCCAGGGTGAGCGTATTGCTGGCCTGATGGAGCGCCTTGGAGTAGAAGAAGACATGGCCATTCAAAACAAAGCGGTCAGTAAGACGCTTGAGGCAGCGCAAAAGCGGGTCGAAGGCTTTAACTTCGATGCGCGCAAAAATGTTGTTCAGTACGACAACGTCATCAACCGCCACCGCAAAGTGGTCTACACTGTGCGGCGCAAGATCCTCGATGGCGACAACATCAAGCCAGAAATTCAGCGCCTGCTACGCACTGCAGTAGAGAGCCTTACAGAGGTACCAGCTAAGCAAAACCCGAAGTTTGCTGAGGAGTTTGGCGCGATCTTCCCACTGGACAAAGACGAGATTAAGAAAATCGGTGCCGAGAAGCGCGACCGTGTCCGGACTAAGATGGCACTCGATGCGGCGAAAAAATTGTATCAAGACAAAGAAGACGAACTGGGTAGCGAGCTACTGCGCGGTATTGAGCGTGAAGTGTATCTGCAGGTGCTCGACACACTGTGGATGCAGCACCTAGAGAATATGCAGCACCTGCGCGAGGGAATTCACTGGCGCAGCGTGGGCCAGCGCGACCCGCTCGTGGAGTACCGCGCCGAGTCGCAAAAGCTGTTTGATAGCCTGCAGGCTAACCTCCGGGCGGAGGTGCTCCACGCGATCTACCAAGTGCGCAAGACCGACGCCATCACGCGCGAGGCAACCGACGACGAGCATGATACCGAGCTCACCCGCTTGGCCGAAACCTCGGTGGAGCGCGGTGTGAATGAGATCACGAGTGGGGAAGCGAATCGCGATCAGGACTTTACCAAAACAAAAGCGGCACCAACTACTGCCGACGTCAACCGCAAACGTAACGCCGCCCGCAAGAAAAAGAAAGCCCAGCGGCAGAATCGCAAAAAGAACCGCTAAATGCAACACACAGTAACAGAGGTCAGGCTAAAGAATGGTGCCCGTGGCCTCCTCATCGACGTGCCTGGCGCAACCGTGATGAGCTTCCAATTCCAATTCCGGGCGGGCAACCGCTATGTTGCGAGTAAGGATATCTACGAGACGGCGCACATTATGGAGCACATGGCCTTTGGTGCTAATGCTCAGTTTGCGAGCGAGCACGAATACGAGGCGGAGTTTATCAAAAACGGTGCCTACCACAATGCCTGGACGAGTGATCTATCCATGGTATATGTGGCGGACTGTGCGGACTTTGAGTGGGAGCGTATTTTGCAGTTGCAGCAGGTGGCCATTACGCAGCCAAAGTTCAACCAGACGGAGCTCGAAGCAGAGAAGGGCAACGTGCGCAGCGAGCTTGTTGGCTACCTCAACAACCACAACCGAGTGCTGTGGCCCAAGATCCAGCAGCTACTGGGGAATGACATCTACACCTACCACCAGCGCGTGCGCACCATTGCCCACGTGCAGCTGAGCGATATCCAGGAGCACTACCGGCGCACCCACACCAGCGACAACCTCCGCTTTGTCATTGCTGGCAAAATGGCGGGGCGCAAGGCGCAAATCAAGCGTATGCTCGAGAGCTGGCAACTGCCGCGTGGTGAGCGCTTTGCGGTGCCGCACGACGAACTTCACAGTGGTAAGCCCACCCTCATCCGCCGCAAAGAAGCCAGCAATCTCACCTTTGGCTGGTCGATGGAGATCCCGCGCGAGCTCAGCGACAAAGAAGATGCTGCGTTAGACTGCCTCAACCATATTCTCACTGGCACTATGCACTCGCGCATCTTTGGCAAGGCCCGCAAGCAGGGCATGGCCTATGGGATGTTTAGTGATGGCTCGGTGGGCAAATATGAGAGCAGTTGGGACTTTGGTGGTGAGGTGGAGTGCGATAAGGCAGAGCGGCTCTTTCGCCTGATTGTCAGTGAGCTCCAAGCGGTGCTGCGTGGTGAGATTACCGAGGCAGAGCTTGAGGCAGCCAAATCCTACGGCCTGGGGCGTTACCAAATGGGGGCGCAAACAGTAGCACAGATTAGTGGATTCTACACCAGCCGCTTCTTCTGGGATGGCTATGTGAAGGACTATGCCAAGGTGCCGCAAGAGATCAAAGGCACGACCCTCGAGCAGATGAACGCCGTAGCACGTGAATTTATTGCCGCCAACACCTGGGCACTCGCTGGTGTAAGCAGCGGTGAGCGTAGCGACATTGTGCGGCTGGGTGAGCAGCTGGAAGGGCTGTTTACACAGGGGTAGCAGCACCTCTGCCTAGTATATTTGCTTGTTTTACGCCATGAGAGTCGAAGTTTTTGGCAGTGGTATTTCGTCTGTTGGCAGATAAAAACTTGATAAGAATATTTTTGCTATTTTTTAGTGGAGGTATGAGACACGAAGGCAGGCAGAGAAGCACTTGCATTTATTAGACTGCATTGTATCATTAAAGTAATAGCAAAGGAGAACAACGCATGAGTGACGTCAATCCAACCAACAGTAAAAGTTACCGCCCTGGGGACGAAGAAAAAGGTTATAACGACCTTGTCACGATTGTCCTCACAAAACGGGAATGCTCAGATTTATTGACAGCCATGAATGAGCTCACCGCAGGCCCGTATGCACCTTCTGACAAAGAATGGCAATGGATGGAGGATGTCATGGGTATGCCTACGCGCGAAAGTTTGATGGCACTATTCGATAAGGTTGACGATTTCCAAGAGGGTGACCTTAGGTCGTCTAAATAGTGGCTTAGTGCACTTGATTCTTGAGTCGTAATGGTACACTGCTATGAGTGATCAGGTATAGCTGTAACCTATCCTCTACATTCTAACGTAAGGAGAATTTGTGAGCGAACAAGCACAGGTGGATATCCAGAAATATGGTTACAACCCTAAGGACATGCCCGATTGCTTTCTCCCCGATAACTTCGACGAAGTTTTTCAGAGGATCGGCATACATAGCACAAGACCACACCGCACTGGTTGTTTAGTCTATTTCCTTCTGCCTACTATATAGCCGACCAAGCGGTCGGCTATATGTGTTGATCTTGTACGTGCGCTCTTAGGCTGCGCGGTACACTGCCATCTTCGAGTTGAGTAGCTTGTTCATCTCGGTGAGGCTGCCATCCTTCTTGTGGAGGACGCCGTCGTCGATGACGTATGTCTCGGCTTTGCTATCTCTGTTGTCGGGCATCTTGGGCGCAGTGTTTTGCCCGCTGTACTTGCTGCGGCTCGTTAGGTCGCTGTGTGTGCGGTAGTATTGAGCAGCTTTGAGGCGGTGGTCTTTGACCTTTTGGTAATACGTAATGTATTCGGTGCCAAGCTTGCGTGCGTTGTCATTTTCGCTGATGTTTTGCACTTTTTTGGCTTGTTCTATGCACGAGCCATAGGTCTTGCTTGCTTCCTTTTCGATCTCGCTATCGGTCAGTGCAGGAGCGCTCGTAAGCGCTGCACTGCCACCCTTGCGGAAGTCAAAGTTCAGAATTTGGCGGTTGAGCGTATTGGTATCGGCGCACTCTTTGATAAAGGTAGCGACGGTGGAGTAGTAGCTCGGCAGCTTGCCCAGTGCAGTGACGGCTTCGTCCGTCTCGTGCTTGTATTGCTCGTACGCACGCTTGATATCTTCGTCGTGCACAGCGCGTGAACTACCAAGCTTGCTTATGAGCTCTTTGCGGTTGTCTGCAAATGCCTTGGTGTCGATCGTCTCACCACGAGAAAGTGGCTGCAGTAGGCGATCCTCGGTGCGGCTATGGGTGCGGATGAGCGCCTGGGCGTCTTGCAAGTCTTTGCGGCTTGGTGGTGCCGACTGCATAGCCACAACGATGATGATGACGATGACTAGCACAATGCCCACCGCGCCGGCAATCAGTCCATACAGCAGTTTCTTGTTTGCTAGCAATGGGTTACTCGAATGGGGTGGTGGTGTATTGCCAGGCTGCGATGCATTTATATTCATGGTGTTCGTTGGCGAGGTCATAGCTGGTTGGTTATGGCCAGGGGTGGGCTGAGTGTCCATTGCTTGTGTCCTTTATCTTCGTTGTTGATACTCAAATTAACTATAGACTATATATTATAGCAATAGTTGCAGTGAGCGCAAATTGACGGAGAAAGAGCTGTTGCGGTCTGTTGCATATAGTGATATGCCAATGCGCGTGGTATACAAGAAACAAGCGAAAAAGCAATAATACCGCTACGAGAGATGGCGATCATAATGAGGAGATGATGAGAGCGCGCCAAGAACAAGGGCAGTATGATATACCTTCTGACCTCTGTATATTCTGTGTTTTGGGCGCTGTGTATGCTATAATGGCGGTATGAAAGTTGCGATTGCTGGGTACGACGTTGAGGGTCGTGCGACGTATGATTATGCGCGGCAGGTGTGGCCTGCGGCTGAGATTGTGATAGCCGATGAGCGGCGCATTGCTGATGTGCCGCCTGGGGTGGTGGATGTATTGACGGGCCCCGATGCCTTTGCTCAGCTGGGTGATGCCGATATCGTCATGCGCACCCCTGGGTTGGCACCGTGGCGAATCGAGACGGATGGGACGGTGTGGTCGGCCACGAATGAGTTCTTCGCACGCTGCCCCGCGCCGATCATTGGCGTGACAGGTACAAAGGGCAAGGGTACAACGGTGAGCCTCATCGCTGCTATGCTGCAAGCCCTTGGGCGCACCGTCCATGTGGTGGGCAATATTGGCCGGCCAGCTCTGGCTCAGCTGGTGCAGATTGGCCCAGATGATGTGGTCGTGTATGAGCTGAGTAGTTTTCAGCTGTGGGATGCCGAGCGTTCACCGCAGATCGCGGTTGTGCTGATGATTGAGCCCGACCATCTTGACAAACACGTTAATTTTGCCGAGTATGTCGATGCCAAGGCTAACATTCGGCGGCACCAGCGGCCAGGCGATGTATGTATTTATCATCCGAGCAATCCATATGCCGCGCAGATTGCTGAGTCGCTTGACACGGACGTTGCGCGTGGCAGCCTGGGTACGCCACCACCGGCGTATCGCTATGGCACGCCAGACGATGGGCTGGTGTATGTGAAAGATAGTGCCTTTTGGCAGGGTGAGCGGCGGCTTTGCGCAACGGACCGCCTACAATTGCCGGGTGCGCACAATAGTGAGAATGCCTGTGCTGCGCTGAGCGCAGTGCTCGCCTTCGATCCACAGGCTGTGCCGCAGCGTCTAGCGGAAGGACTGGCGAGCTTTACTGGTTTGCCACATCGCTTAGCCTTCGTAGCAGAGCAGGATGAGGTACGGTATTATGACGACAGTATTGCTACCACACCGGGCAGTGCCATTGCAGCACTGCGTGCCTTTGCGGAGCCCAAAGTGCTCATCGTTGGTGGGGCAGACAAAGGTGGTGATTACGAGCCACTCGCACAAGAGGTGTATGATCAGAGTGAGTCTGTCCGCGCTATCATTACGATGGGAGCGAATGCTTCGGCGATTGCAGCGGTATTACAAAACTATGATGTTGCTGCACCTATCATAACGCTTGGTAGTGTGCCTATGACAGAGGTCGTGGATGCCGCTAAGCAGGCGGCTAAGCCTGGTGATGTCGTCATCCTAAGCCCCGCTGCCGCGAGCTTCGACCAATACCGTAGCTATGCCGACCGTGGTGAGCAATTTATTGCAGCGGTGCAGGGCAGTGAAGTATAAGCCGCTTTATCCGCGCGCTTTCTACAGCTAAGTCGATATAAGGGCAGATATCGCTCCAGTATGTTCACTTTTTGTGTGAGAATTGCTCGCTATAATAAGCAATCTCCACTTGAATGAAGCGAAGAGAAAGAACTCATGGAGAAAAGGGCTATTTTGCGATTGAGCAGAATATACTATAATAGATGACAAACAGTTGTATAAGCAATACAAGATAAGGAATCGATAATCCAATGGATCAACAACCACACACCAACCCACCACAGCCTGCCGCTGCGCCGCAGTATAGTAAGGGGCAGCTCGCCGTGGCCCGCGCCAATATGCCCAGTGATAACACTGTGCTGGCAGTTACCTTTATTGGCTTCTTTTTTATGACATCGGCGTATTTTATTTTTACGGCGCTGGCTGATCACTTCCATGCAGAAGAAACTAGCGTGATGACAGAGCAAGTCCCACTTTGGCTGAGGCTTATTATTGCTTTGTTTAGCGGTGCTATCCTCTTTGGTGTCATCCTCCTTGTCGGGATGTTTTTCATCCGGATGGAGCGGCAGAAGATGCTGGGCAATGCTATGCAAGTAGAGTACAGCGACTATGCTTGGCTGCGCGACTGGGCTAACGTCACAGCGGCCGACCTCGGTTTGCCACGGGTAGAGATCTTCGTCACACAGAACCCAGTTATCAATGCCTATGCCTTTGGCTTTATGAATCCATACTGCATTGTGCTGCACTCTGGCTCGATCCGCTACCTCACGCCCGATGAGCTCAAGGCAGTCGTCATTCATGAGATGGGGCATATTAAGTACAAGCACACCATAGCCATGCTGTATCTGCAGCCGTTCTTGGCACTGCCGTTTGTTTCCTCGGTGTCTGGCTGGCTAGCGGGTTTTTGGCAGCGCCGCACCGAGTATACGGCCGACCGCTTGGCGCTAACCTACACCGAAGATCCAGAGCTCGTCAAGAATGCACTTGTCAAGGTGCACGTTGGCCCTGATGTGGCGGAGGGCATGAACGAAACTGCTCGCCAGTGGCAGCGCTACACCGCTAACCGGCCGATGAACCGCTTTGCTCAGACCTTGAGCGACCACCCATACCTTGTGCGCCGGCTTGATCACATTGATGAGATGACCGCTAAACTCCTTACGCCCCAAGCACCAGCTGCACCAACTCAGCCCACAACGCCAGTCCAACCGCAGTAGGGGAAGCCGCGAGGCGACACAATGCTGTTTATATGAGAAGCCACTATCCATGCAATGGTGGCTTCTCGGTTTTGCTCGATGATTGCGATAGTGGAATAGCAGCGAGACTCCACACTTTACTTAAACAAAGGTAGCGGAGTGAGCGAACGTGCAGCAACACTCTGTGAGATGCGTGGCCAGCAATGCTTTGCGCCGTATAGTAGAGCTAGCAACCCAAGAGTGCGGTATAATAGACATATGCAACCACTCAAAAAGCGCGCCGCACAGCTCCTCGCCGATATCCTCGATGCGATTCATCGTTTGCAGATTACCGACAAAGCTACTCAGCTTACTCAGCTTGAGGCGCAGCTGGCCGACTCACAAATTTGGGCTAATCCAGCCCACGCTCAGCAGGTATCGCGCCAGGCAGCAGCATTGCGAGGGCAGATAGAGCCATGGCGAGTGTTACAGGCTCAGGCGAGCGACATTGTGGAGCTCATGGATCTTGGAGACGATTCGATGATACCAGAGTTCGAGCAGCAGCTTGCCGCCCTCGAGCACGACTACCAAGCGCGCCACCGTGACCTCCTCTACAGTGGTGAACATGATGATCAACCGGCTATTATCAAGATTAGCGCTGGGGCTGGTGGTACCGACGCACAGGATTGGGCAGCGATGCTCGAGCGGATGTACCTACGCTTTGCTGAACAGCATAGTCTCCAAACAGAGCTTCTCGAGCGCTCGACGGGCGAAGAAGCTGGCATTAAGAGTGCGACATACAGCCTCCATGGTGCGTATGCCTATGGCCAACTGCGCAGCGAGCATGGCGTGCACCGCCTGGTCCGGCTGAGCCCATTTAATGCTGATCATTTGCGCCAGACAAGCTTTGCTTTGGTGGAGGTGATGCCAGAAATCGCTGAGCCCGAGCAGGTGCAGCTTGAGGACAAAGACCTCCGGATCGACGTCTATCGCAGTGGTGGCAAGGGTGGGCAGGGCGTTAATACGACCGACTCGGCAGTGCGCGTTACCCATTTGCCTACTGGTATCGTCGTTGCGATTCAGAACGAACGCAGCCAGATCCAAAACCGCGAGACAGCTCTCACCATTCTGCGCTCGCGCCTTGCTCAACTCCAGCACGAGCAGCAGGCCGCCAGCTTGGCCGACCTCCGTACTGGTGAGTCTGCTAGCTGGGGTGCGCAGATCCGTAACTATGTACTCCACCCCTATACCCTCGTCAAAGACACCCGCACCAAACACGAAGCCCACGACGCCCAAGCCGTCCTCGACGGCGCCATCGACGGCTTTATTGAGGCATATCTGGCGATGGGGGTGGGGGAGAAGTAAAAATCAACATCATATTATCACTACAATTCTCAGGTAAACGACTCCACAAGATGATAAAATCACAACATTTTTGTATATAACACTGTTGACATATAAGCTAATAGAGTAATAGAGTAATAGAGTATCCCTCCCGCATAGGTTGTAGGTTGATACGTATCTTATAATGTAGTGGTTGCATAGCCTCAAGATGCTACTCGATTGCTAGGCTCTCTTTTTTGTTACCATCAACACATCATGTTGTACGAGTTATTTGCTTTCGTTACAGAAGTATCGGGATACTTCTGTTTTGTTTTTGTATGGTGATAAGAAAGAGAGCGTAGCAAAGAGCTAGGCTCGTGTTGCACCTCATAGAGGTGCAGAGAGGAGTCCATCATGGACCGCGTGAATATCGCTGTTTGGGATGCTATAGTTTCGCTCGAAATGCACCCCGACAGGTCTATAAGTGAATCGGATCTCCCTGCTGACCTCTGTCCGCATGAGCGGAAGGAACTTCTTATGCGGCTCGCGCAGTCAGGCTTTCAGGCCTATATCAGAGAGTCTTATACCTCTGGTCAGATCAAGACAACCTTGATCACCGAGAGATATAAGTAACACCACTACGCCCCGCGAAGATAATAACTATTATTTTCGCGGGGCAACTCACCTTGGCTTTTGTATTTTTGTTACTTTATAGGGTAGTTATCTACGGCTGTACTTTGAAATGTGTGATACGTCGTGTCTAATTACCACGTCATAATCATAACAGTGGTGTAATGTACCGATGCGTTGCGATATGTAACAATCTCGTCTTCAGATGCAGCCGTATGCTATACTGGTATAGTGATATTGTTAGACAGAGTAACCAAACGGTATGATAAGGATGCCAAGCCGGCGCTTGATCGGGTAAGCTTGCATGTCGAGCCCAATGAGTTTGTCGTTATTATTGGCACGAGCGGGGCGGGCAAGAGCACGCTGCTCAAGCTCCTCACTCGCGAAGAAAAGCCCACAACAGGTAAGATTGTAGTCGGTGGTATCGACTACGACACCCTCAAGGATAAGCATATTCCACTGCTGCGCCGCAAGATTGGTGTGGTGTTTCAGGATTTTAAGCTATTGCCGCAGCGTACAGTGTTTGAGAATGTCGCCTTTGCGCTGGAGATTGCAGGTATGAGCAACCGTGAGATCAAGAACACAGTACCTAAGGTGATCGACCTCGTCGGCCTCCGGGGTAAAGAGAAGCAATTTCCGCACCAACTTAGTGGTGGCGAGCGCCAGCGCGTGGCGATTGCCCGTGCCGTCGTGCGTCAGCCCAAGATTCTTATCGCTGATGAGCCCACTGGTAACCTTGACCCTAAGCACAGCTGGGATATCGTCCGTTTGCTCGAGAAGATTAATAAATATGGCACCACCGTGCTCCTGACCACCCACAATGTCGAGATTGTTAATCGGCTCAAGCGCCGTGTTATTACCATTGAGCATGGCAAGATCACGCACGACCAAGCCAGAGGGAGTTACCGTCAATGAGTCGTCGCAAAGATACCGCCCGCGTCCTGATGCAGCAAAAGCGCCGTCGTCGCCAGTGGCTGACGTTTGTCCGAATTTGCCGCTATGGCGTTAATAACTTTAGCCGCAACGCGTGGCTGACTGTTGCTGCGACGCTTGTGATGACGATTACACTGCTGATCGTCTTTACCACCTTTGTCGCCCAGCGTTCGCTGGCTGATACCGCTCAGGCTATCAACAAGGATATCGACCGCTCGATCTACCTCCGCCCTGATGTCTCGGAGGAGCGCGCTCAGCCAGTACTAGTAAGTTTGCGCCGCCTCAGCAACGTCGAGTCAGTACGCTTTATCAGCACTGAGGAAGCCAAGGAGCAGTTTGCCAAGGCCAACAAGGACGATGAGGCTAAACTGAACGCCCTTAAGGAGGCGACGAATTCACTGCCCGCGACGATCCGTATCACCCTGCATGACAACAACGATACATCGCAGTTGATAGACTTCGTCAATACGAATTCTGCGCTCAAACCGCTGATTAGCGCCACCCAAACACCGACCTTTATGAGCCAGCGGCGCAACGGTACGACGCGCATTGCAGAGTGGACGCATATGTCGCAAAAGGCTGGAGTAGCGGCCAGCGTCCTCTTTATCGCTATCTCGTTCTTGATTATTTTCAATACCATCCGCATGGCGATATTCAACCGACGCGATGAAATCGAGATGATGAAGCTGATTGGTGCCGACCGTGGCTTTATTCGTGGGCCATTCCTTGTGGAGGCAGTGGTATACGGGGTGATTGCCGCAGTGATCGCGACCACTCTTGGTATCATCACGCTCTTCCTCTCGGGCGACTCGCTCAAGAAGTGGGGGGTCGCTCTCCAACCTACAATTAATATGGCAGCATCCTACTGGTGGCTTATTGCCCTGGCAATGATGGCACTGGGCGCGTGCATTGGCGTCATCTCATCGCTAGTAGCTACCCGCCGTTACCTAAAGATTTAGCATTGATACAAAGGAGGCCCTGTGTTGACAAAGCACACACCGCTTGTTACCATAAGAAATATGAAACAATCCACCACATCTGTTTCGCGTGCCCACACTGCTGCGGCCGCACCCAAAAAAACCAAGGGGCTTGCTACCAAGTCAGTTATTGTGGCGGCTGCCGTGATTATGGCGCTGAGTACGCCAGTTAGCACCTACCTTGGTGTGACCACTGGGACCGCCTCGGCTGTGTCGCAGGAAGAGTACCAGCGGCAGATCGATGCGCTCAACAAAGAGATTGGGCAGTATCAGTCGCAGGCCAAGGAGCTGAACGAGAAGGCAAAGAGCCTGCAAAATGAACTCGAAGTCTTGTCGAAGCAGAAAGCGATGATCCAAGCGCAGATTGATATCAGCCAGAAGAAACACGACCAACTACAAGAGAAGATTACCCAGACTAAGCGTGACATTAAGGCTAATCAAGACGCCCTAGGCGACACGCTGGCCGATATGTACGTCGACCGCACCATTAGCCCGCTGGAGATGCTGGCCAGTAGCCGGAGCCTTGGCGACTATGTGGTGGAGCAAGATCGCCGCGATAGCATTCAAACCACGCTGAGCGAGACGATCGCGCGAGTCAATAGACTCAAGAAGCAGTTAGAGGAGCAAAAGAAGGAAGTTGAGCGTGTCTTGGCAGACCAAAAGAACGCCCGTGAAGCCCTTGCCGCCAAGGAGCACGAGCAAGCTGACCTCCTTGCTCGCACGCAAAATGAAGAAGCAAACTACCAAAAGCTTACCGCCGACCGCGAGAGCGAGAAAGCCCGCGTCCAGAAGGCGCAGCAGGATGCCATCCAAGCAGCCATCCGCAACGCTGGTGGCGGTGGCTCGCTCGGTATTACCTCTGGTGATGGCTCGATGGGTGGCTACCCATGGGCTGGTGGCTGTACCGTTGATGCCAATGCGTTGTCGCACGGTGGCGCATCTGGTGGTGGCGAAGATCCACTGGGCTATGGCTGCCGCCAGTGTGTAAGCTACACTGCCTGGAAGACTTACCAAAAGACTGGCTACGCACCGCGCTACTGGGGCAATGCCAATATGTGGCCGGCTGCTGCTCGCAACGCTGGCTTCTCGACGGGCCGCACCCCACGGGCCAACGCCCTTGGTGTCATCTCGGCAGGGCAGTACGGGCATATCGTCTACATCGAAGGCTACGATGCCGGTAGCAACACCGTCCGCATTAGCCAGTTTAATTACTTCAATGCCGGCGGCCCTGGCTGGGGTCATTATAGCGAAATGACGGTGCCTGCCAGTACGTACGATACGTATATCTATCTGTAGGAGAGAATACATAGCGCAAACGACCACCTAAGTAACGGTGGTCGTTTTAGTCGTTTGTGGTAGGCGAGAGCTTATAGGTTTACGCTGCAGATAGGGTGGGCTGGTGCGGGGCTTCGGTTTGGGCGATGGTTATATCAGGGGTAGTGCTCGTCTCGGGCGGGCCAACCCGGTACCCATACTGGTTATACTCTGTACCAATCGGGTCATCCCTCTCGCAGCGCCGGAGGGGCTGGGTATCAGTGGGCAGCTGGGCAATGTAGCTGTTGCTAAAGGCGGTGCGTGTATCGGCCTGAGCCATCTGAGCCAGCAGGGCAAAGAGCTCTTTGACGTTGCTAACCGCCTCGCTCGTGCTGGGTGGCTTCTCGCCACCATAGATAAAGCCGTGCTGCTCCTGTGCTAAGAGATCTTGATCAAAACCGTAGCTGCAATCGCAGCAGTCAAGGCAGCGCTCGTAGAAGTAGTGCACCGCGTAGGTAATCTCGCTATGTGTGATGGTGATGGGCGGCTGGTCACCACGGGCACTATTTCTCATCCCGGCAATAATGCGTGTGAGGCTGTCGATGATACCGTGGAGGATTTGCTCGCGCTGGTGGCGTTCGCGGTCGATGATACACATCACATCGAGCTCCTCATTGCTACGGCATGGAGCAGTCGGCAATTCGGCAACAAGCGCAAGATAACCAACCTGACTAGCCCGAGAAGAAGTGCGCTCAGCAAGCAGTTGTAAGTCGCTCTCAACAGTGGATGGTAATGGGCAAACAGGCGCTGCTTCTGAGCTGACAACGGCAAGAGACATTAGATAACCTCACTCGTTTTGATTAAAGAATGGTAATTGTCTATTATACGAGGATGAGGCAAAAATGCAAGGGGGTTGGATCCTTGGTGTGCTATTAACATTCTTTTGCCACACCGCCCGAGCGTAGTATAATACCATAGTATGGTACAGAGTGACACAACGAGCGCGAACCGCTCGAAATATGACTATGATGAACCAAAAAAGCTGACCATCTCGCAGCTCACAGCCTTGCTGGTGGCGGTGCTGCTGCTGGGGGCTGGCTTTATGGCAGGGATGTATGCCGACAAGCTCTATGCGGCGATTGCACCAGTCTTTGGCTTCAAAGTGTCAGCCGATAGCATCGACCTCAGCAGTGTGCAGCAGACCTATCGCAAACTCAAAGCAGAATATGATGGTAAACTGGACGACACCAAGCTGATCGATGGCGCTAACCGTGGCCTAGCTGCAGCTACCGGCGACCCCTACACCACCTATATGGACAAGCAAGAGACCGAGCAGTTCGACCGTAGCCTCAATGGCGAAGTGAGCGGCATTGGCGTGGAGATCGCATCGCGGGGTAACCACGCTACAGTAGTGCGCGTCGTCGATGACTCACCAGCGGCCAAAGCAGGCCTGCGGGCCGGCGATATCTTCCGCAGTATTAATGGCCAATCGGTGGTGGGGCAGAACTCTGAGGTAGTGGCAAGCAAAGTGCGGGGCGAGGCTGGCACGACCGTCAAGCTCGTGATGCAGCGTGAGGAATCGACCGAGGAATATACCATCGTCCGGGCCAAGGTGAGCGACGCCAGTGTGCGTAGCCAGATTCGCGATGGCGTGGGTATCCTCACTATTACCCGGTTTGATGACCAAACTGGCCGACTTGCGCGTCAAGCGGCAGAGCAGTTCGCTCAGCAGGGGGTGCGGGCGGTGGTGCTCGACCTACGCGATAACGGCGGCGGCTATGTAACGGCTGCTCGCGAGGTCGCAAGCCTGTGGCTTGAGAACAAAGTCGTGGTAGTAGAGAAGTCTGGCGACGTCGTGCGGGACACCGTGCACAGTAGCGGCCAGGCACTGCTCAAGGGGATGAAGACGACTGTCCTCGTCAACGGCAATAGCGCCAGTGCCAGTGAGATCGTAGCGGGGGCACTACACGATCACAAAGCAGCGACACTACTCGGCGAAAAGACCTTTGGCAAGGGCACGGTGCAGCAGCTATTTGACCTACCCGACAGCCGTAAGCTCAAGATCACCGTGGCGCGCTGGTATACCCCAAATGGCCGCAATATCTCGCAGGGCGGCATTGCGCCAGATACTGAGGTCAAAATGAGCACCGATGACCGCAACGCTGGCCGCGACCCACAACTCGATAGCGCACTGCAAAAGTTCGCAGAGTAGACATATATCCAACAAAAGGCAAACAATTGTTCGCCAAAAGTATTGTATTTGCCTCGTATCTACGCTACCATAAAGGCATATGGACAGACGAAAGAAAATCCTCTTGGTAGAAGACGACACCGCGCTGCTGGCAGTGTATCGCTCGCGGCTGGAGCTGGAGGGCTTTGCGGTGAGCGAAGTGCACAATGGCGAAGATGCGCTCTCGGCGGTGGTCGATGTTCGGCCCGATTTGATCTTGCTTGATGTGATGATCCCCAAGATCAGCGGCTTCGATGTGCTTGATATCTTGCGTAACACCCCAGACACTACCAACGTCCGCGTTATCATGCTGACGGCGCTGAGCCAACCCAAGGATAAAGAGCGGGCCAAGCAGCTGGGAGTGGATGACTACCTCGTCAAGTCGCAAGTGATGATTGGTGATGTAGTGGCCCGCATTAAATACCACCTAGGTATGAGCCAAGAATAACAGGGGTCAGAACACTAGAGAATACAGTGTGTGGCTGGCCTATGCTCTTGGGTAATTTTTCCTCAGCGTTATTTTGTGGTATGATAAAAAGATGACGGAAAAATATTCGGCATCTCATGGTGCAGAAAATCAAGCACCACCGCCATTACCACGACAGCCCGAGTACCTCTTGACGCAGGCAATCACAGCGGACGGCGCGCCAAAAGAGCGTGCAACTCATCCCGATACGCACAGCATTCCCAAGCGCGACGATGTGCCACGCCACCAGTGGAATGTGCTGCGCAGCAGTGGCCAGCTCGATGAAGGGTGGATTGATAGAGAGATTATCGACAAGGATGGCACGGTGCTAGTGCGGATGACTAAGCCAGTCCACCGAAGCAACATCCACCAGCTCGAGAAGTGTGTGCCGCTCGCGGTGCTACAGGAGCAAAACATTGACTTCACCAATGCATACCTACAAAAAGCCTATGGCGTGATGATAAAAGATGGCAGGCTACAACCCGTTGCCGACGCCACTCATACTGCTAGCCAGAGCAGCACGACTGAGCAAGAAACAGAGATACTGCCCACTCAAAGTGGCAATACACACGAGCACCTCGATGGGGATGATGCGCGCCAATTAGTTGGAAGCGTGGCAGCAAAAGCGAGTGACGGAGAAGTGGATAATAGCCCACTGGTGCGGCGAGCGCTTGAGCGTATAAGATAATACGCGGTTTATTCCAAAGGGCAGCAATAACTGGAATCACTAGTGTCAAAGCCCTTGCTTCTCAGGCGAGAGACTGGCTAAAAATGATGAGCATGTGTCGTTTATAGCTGTAATACAAAGTGTGTCGTTGCTAAATAGTATGGGCCGCCTATTGATAGTAAGCACCGAGTTCGCTCGGGTTATTATCAAAACAAGAAGACCACCTCGATTATGAGGTGGTCTTGCGTTTGCACTATAAAACACTTACGCTGCGCTGACACACACTTGGGTGCGTGGCTGGGTTTTGCCAGTGAAGGTAGACTTCTTGACCTTCTTGAAGCTGACGACACCACTGTGAGCGGCGTGGATGGTGTAGTTGCGGCTCATGTATGTGCCAGGGCCGGCAATCTTCGTAGCGCCTGTCTGGCGAACGAGGACTTCACCAGCGTTGACCTGCTGGCCACCGAAGCGCTTGACGCCAAGGCGCGCCCCAGCGTTATTGTGGACGTTCTTGCTTGAGCCACCTGCTTTGACTTTTGACATATCACTCCTTTAGCTAATATAAACAATCTATACGATTATACGTGAGGGCGTGGGCGAAGTCAAGCGGTATGGATTGAATAGCAGCCGTAAGAATGCCGACTGTTATAACGCGAGAGAAGAGAGCGGCAAGAGGAGTGCGCAAGCGAGCAAGACATTGAGCTGTAGGCATGACAAAAAGGGGACAAAACATCGACGGTGACGCAGATGGGCTGTAGCACTAACTGAGCAGAGTTGGATAGCTGGCACTATAGTGGTATAATTAGCTATACTATAGATACAATAATGATATGAAAAGGAGTGATGATGGCAGGACGATATGACAGGATCGGATCTCAGGGTGAGTGGCCGTATCCGGGCAGCGGACCGAGTGGCAGCTCGGAGACACTAGGAGGAGTGGCTTGGCTTTCTGTACATCGGGATGCTGAGAGTGATTTGCCATTGGGGCAAGGGGAGGGCGATGCTCGGCAGGGTGCTCCTGCGCCCACTGCAGATGAGCTTCGAGAGAGCTTAAGAGGAATTATTACTGAGACTCATGAATTAACAGCACCAGCTGCGCCCCAAACTCCGAAGGATATACGTGCAGCGCTACGTGATGGCGTGGGTGTTCACGAAGCACCAGCTCCTCAGGCAGCAGAAGGAATACGGGCAGATCAACATAGAGAAGCCCTTTGGAGCGCAGAAGGGACACTCCGCAACACTCCAGAGGTGTTGGATGCTGCAGCAAATGAGTTAGAGAGTATCATTGCAGGTGGCAACGTACCAGCAAGTGTTGTACGGCGTTTGAACTCTGTGATAGGGTCTCTACGTGGCATTAACCTTCATGATCTTGATGTTGCTCGGCAACAGGTGGGGACAACTGCCCACGCAATGGATATGGAGAAAAACAACCGCCAATAATACTTGCTACTAGAGCGATATAAAGAACCTCAGCTATACCGTGCTGAGGTTCTTTGCTTTGCTCGGTTGCTGGCATTGTAATGGGGAGATGTATGTGTCGCTGGATGATGAGAATGATATTTTACGCCAAAAGATTATCTCGCTACTTCCACCATCAGCAACTCCCGCGCTACCACCTGGTTCTCACGGTAATAACAGAGGTCGGTGGGCCGAACGTGCTGGAATGGGCGGCGCTGGTAGCCCAGCTGTTCGAGCTGGGCGATGAGTGGCAGGTGAGTAAACTGCCCGTTGCTGCTACGCCAAGCGGGCACCGCAATAACCAGTGGTGTGCCAGGGCGCAGCTGAGGACGAAGATTAGTGAGAAAATGGCTGATGATATGGTTGCACGTGGTACGCACAGTGCT
Organism: uncultured Candidatus Saccharibacteria bacterium; assembly: GCA_963554165.1. GTDB lineage: Bacteria > Patescibacteriota > Saccharimonadia > Saccharimonadales > Saccharimonadaceae > Saccharimonas. The sequence continues at coordinate 128,764 of CAUVQR010000002.1, forward strand.
GAGTTTGGCAGGAGTAGGTGGGGCAGAGAAGGGCTGGCCAAGGTATGTCTCGCAGACGATAGCACTGAGCTGCTGGGCGTCTGCCCACTGATGAGTAGTGGCATCAGCCTGAGTAACGTCTTGCACCGCGCCAGGAGTAGCCTCAGCAGAGCGGCGCTGCAGCCAGGCGAGATTCTCGCTGGTATAGCTGACCATCTTGGGGTTGAGGTCGCTGCCGCACACATCGTAGCCTAGGAGGAGCGCCTCTTGCAAGACAGTGCCAGTGCCGCAGAAGGGATCAAGCAACACGGGGCGCGGCGCTGAGTGCTTAGTCGTAGGTGAAGGCTGCACCAGTGGCCCAGCCATATTAACCATCATGCGGGCAAGCTTGGGTGGTAGCATACCAACGAAGGCATCGGTGCGTGGGCGAGCTTGGTCGCGTGCGGCCAGGGCAGAAATGTTTTGCGCGCCAACACTCTCCGCCACAATAACGCGCCCATCCTGGGCTCGCACTACCAGCAGCTCGATGTGGTGGGGTGAGCGACCAAGCTTGTTGTGATGGCTCGTGGCAGTATTGAGCGCTGGAGCGGCATTAGGAATAAGGCGCAGGCTAGTGCCAGTTGCGCGTAATTTTGTCTTAAGAATAAGGCCAGTCTTTTGCACCTCGCGGGCACTGACAGAGAAGCCATAGGCACTCATGCCCAGCGTAATCTTGTGCGACGCGCCCTGCCACTGCGCGCTATAGTGGCGGACAATCTGCCGACTCACCGCCAGCCAGTTACCGCGCAGCTCTAACACCACCCGGCCCGCCTTTTGGCTGCCACCCAGGCGCTCAAAATCGAATATATCAGAGGTAATAGTAGCAGCTTGCCCGCCAAACCAACGCACCGCCGCCGCGCCATACAGACACTCCAGCTCCGCCACACCCAGGGCCGGCTGCCGGCCAAGAATCGCAATATACATATGCCTAGTATAGCGCAAAAGTGAGTGAGAATGGAGGGGTGGCGGCACGAACGGTATGTTAGATATAGGTAGCCGACCACTCTCGAGCTTGTACGACAAGCTTTCGTACTCAGTCTGATTAAAGCGTTAGAAAAGGTTCGCCTCGCTGCCTCGTGGTATAATATACCGTAGCTATGCAGAAATATATCAAAAAAATGAAACAGCTGTCCTTCCGCACCTGGCTGAGTATTATGACGTTTGTGCTGATCGCCTTGATTCTATTCTTATCGCGGCACGAACTTCTCCAGGCGTGGCATTTGCTGCAGCAGGTCAATATATGGGTCTTGATTGCCGTCTTTCCGGTGGCGGCGTTGGGGTATTTAGCAGCAGGTGAGATGATTTTCTCATATCTGCGGCAAAAGGGCTTCGTGCGCGATGTGAGCCCCTTTGCCTTGATGCGCTTGTCGCTGGAGCTAAACTTTGTTAACCACGCTTTCCCCAGTGGTGGCCTAAGCGGTATATCATACGCCAACTGGCGCTTACGCAAATACGGCGTCTCGACGGGGCGCGCAACGATGGCCCAGATGGTGCGCTATGTCATGGGCTTTGTGGCAGTGGTGCTGTTCCTTGCAGTGGCGGTGGTAATCGTGACGATCGATAGCGGAGTGAACCGCTGGATTATCCTGATGAGTGGGGGACTGGTATTTTGCCTGACGATGATCACGCTACTGGGAGTATATTTGCTGACGAGCCAGCGGCGGCTCCACAAGGCGGCGCATCAGGTCACGCTGACAATCAACGGCTTCGCACGGCGCATCCTGCGGCGCACAAAGCCAGTGATGGACGAAGCTGCGGTGCGGCGCTACTGCGACGACCTCCACACCGACTTTCTCGAGCTGCGGCGCGACAAGAAGCTGCTGTGGCAGCCCTTTGTCTGGAGTATTATCTTTACGATTATGGAGATCTTGCCCTTCTGGATGACCTTCCAATCGCTGGGGGTATCGGTTAACCCTGCATCAATTCTCATCGCCTACGGCGTGGCCACGACAATGGCGGTGGTCGTTGCTACCCCTGGTGGAGCTGGTGCGTATGAGGCGGTCATGGTGGGGATCTTGGCGCTCTCGGGTGTGAGCCAGGGCCAAGCCATTGCTGGAACGATGCTCTACCGCGTGATTGCCATCGTTACCACACTGGTGTTTGGCTATGCATTTTATCAACTAACCATCATGCGTTATGGACGCGACAAACCTCCCACCACTGAGCGTTAGCGACTTCCTCGCCTGTGCGAACCAGGTACTGGAGGGAGCATTTCCGGTACTAACGGTCGAGGGCGAGGTGGCTAGTATGGCAGTGCGCCAGGGGAAGTTTGTCTTTTTTGACCTCAAGGACGAGACAGGCAGCGTGAGCTGCTTTATGATGGTGTGGCAGCTCCGGGTGGCACTAGAAGATGGCATGCAGGTGGCAGTGCAAGCCGTGCCGAAGCTCACGGCGCGCGGTAAGTTTAGCTTGACCGTGCAGCAGGTGCGACCGGTCGGGCAGGGGAGCATTAAGAAAAGCTTCGAGCTGTTGCGCCAGCGCCTGAGTGCAGAAGGACTCTTTGCTCCAGAGCGTAAGCGGCCAGTGCCCGAGTGGCCTGAGCACATTGCCGTGGTGAGTAGCCCCCAGGCGGCAGGCTATGCTGACTTTATGACGATCATCGGCCAGCGCTGGGGCGGCATGCAGGTCGATGTCTACGCAGTGCCAGTCCAGGGTGCTGGCGCGGCCGATCGGATCATCCGCGCCATTGAGCGCTGCAACCGCCAGGCAACCGTGCCGCAGGTACTGGCGATTGTACGTGGTGGTGGCAGTGCCGATGATTTGCAAGTCTTTAACGACGAAGCGCTGGTGCGGGCGATTGCTGCAAGCCGCGTGCCAACAGTGGTTGGGGTAGGGCACGACACTGATGAGACATTAGCCGATCTCGCCGCTGACGTCCGGGCTGTGACGCCGACCAACGCTGCTCAGCTCATCACGCCTGATGCCACGGCAGTGCGAACGCGACTAGCCGAGCAGCTGCAGGCAATGAAGCGAACGATTATTGCCACAGCAGATGACGAGCAAATAGCGGTGCAGCATCAGCTGGCCGAGGCTCGAGTGAAGCTAGCCAGGCGGCAGCAGGTACTCGAGCAGCAATGCGCAGCACTGCAGGCCCGGCTCCGGCTGTATAACCCTGCAGCAACCCTAGCGCGTGGCTACGCGCTGGTGCGCGGCCAGGCCACCATCGGCCAGACAATCACCATTGAGCGATATAGCGATATGATAACAGCGGAGGTAACCCATGTCGAACGCAAAACAACCAACAAAACAGGCGAAATCCGCCACACCTAGCACGCGGGCCAAGCGTACCACGCTGAGTGATGACGACCAACTGGCAATGGCCCTTGCAGCAGAGGGAATCACGCCGGATTATAGCCAGCCCATCAATAATACATCAGCAAGCCCATCAGCGTCGCCGCAGCCTGACCAGCAGAGCGATGCAGATAACCATTCACTGCGTGAGCAAATGGAGCAGCTGGAGGAGATCTTGGCGTGGTTTGACAGTGATGAGTTTGAGCTCGAGGCGGCGGTCGAGCGCTACCAACAGGCAGCACGCGTTGCCGAGCAGATCGACCAGCGCTTGAGAGAGATCAAAAATAAGGTAACTATTATCACGGAGGACGCGGCTGCCTGATGATGTGGTGGGCACTCCTGGTCATCATCCTGCTGTTTTGCGTGACAGCGCTAACGGGGGCACCCTATGTGCCGTCGCACCGCCGAGATGTGCAGCGGGCGCTGACTCAGCTCTATAGCCTTGGGCCAGAGGATTGCTTGGTGGATATGGGCTCAGGTGATGGCGTCGTCTTAAAGATTGCCCGCCGGCAGGGGGCACGAGCCTTTGGCGTGGAGCTCAACCCGCTCCTCGTCCTGCTCTCGCGCTGGCGTTTACGTGGTGATACCAAAGCGATGGTGGTGTGTGGTAACCTCTACCGTACGAACTTTCCAGCTGGCACCACAGTGGTCTACACCTTTGGCGACTCGCGCGACATCGCTCGGATGGCTGCCCATGTGCAGCAGCAAGCCACCCGCCTGGGCACAGACCTGTGGTTCATCTCCTACGCCTTTGCCGTGCCTGGCTGGGCACCAGTGCGCGAGCAAGGCGCGCATAAGCTGTATCAAGTGCGAGCAGAGCGCGATGCATAAGCTCTGCTAGTCCTCGCTTGATGGATGTATCACAGGTAGCCACAGGGTGCTGGCTGGCTTGAGTGAGTCGATCATCGTAGTAATATCTGCTTGCTCAATACGGCGAGGAAAGAACAGCTCGAGATAGGTGCCACCGCGATTAAGCTCAACATGAGTGGTGAGCATCTCGTCGGCGTGGTGATAGCATAAGCGGTAGGTTTGCTTGTGCGGGGTCTCGACCCAGCGACAAGAGGCTATGCGAGGATCTTTGGTGAGGCCGCCACCCGCCGATGCATACTGGCCTGGCCACTGTGTAATACCATAGTACCAGCCATCTTTTGCCCGGAAGCGCTGCTTTGTATGAATGAATGTGCCGTTATTGCGCTCGTCCTTGATAAGACGCCGCTGGGCAAGCGTTGCATTGGCCGGCAAGGAAGATGGCTCGAAGTAGGTAAAGTCGATCCGCGTCGCTCGCCAGCGATATACCCCATAGCCAAGTATACCCAAGAGGAGCACAGCGATGATGGCAAGGCTAATACTGCGTGGTGTTGTGGGGAGACGGAGCTGCTTCATATATTTATGAATAGCACATAGTGCCAATAATGGCAAATCCTTATCCCGCTCTTGTCTATCGCCCCAGGCATAAGTATAATAGGGATATGACGAAGCAATCTTACAAACGACGAAGTTTTCTTAGTGGCAGCACCTTTGCCATTATCGGGCTGGCACTGCTGGTGGTGCTCTTTGGTGGGTTTTCGGCCTGGGCCTACACTAACTATACTGAGGCCAAGAGCAACCTCGATAGCAAGATTACCGCAGCGCAAGCTGAGGCCAAGAAGACACAAGCAGACGAAGACGAGAAGAAATTTGCCGAGCGCGAGAAGCAGCCCATGCTGCAATTCGTTGGGCCAGATGACTATGGCCGCCTGACCTTCGATTACCCCAAGACCTGGAGCGCCTACCAGGCTACTGATGTGAGCGAGGGTGGCGGGAAGACGTATGAGGCGTACCTCAACCCCCGCGTCGTGCCACCAGTGACAGACACGCAGAAGATTGCCATTCGGATTAGCATCGAGCAAAAGATCTACGACAAAGCGGTGGCCGACTACGACAGCCAAATCAAAAAAGGCGAGCTGAAGTCGAGCGCCTGGAGCAATGACAAAGGCCTGACGGGCACGCGCCTGGAAGGGAACTTTAGCAAAGATATCCGCGGCACCGCAGTGGTGATCAAGATGCGCGACCGGACGCTCACGGTGCGGACGGATGCCGACGTGTTTAATAACGACTACGAAGCCCTGATAAAAACCATTAAATTTAACGAATAAATATAGAACATTGCGACGATCTGTGCTACAATGCAGCTGGTATGAGCACGGAGGGGAATGCGGTTATGATGAGCGGCGCTTCCTGGGGGGAGGCGTCGCTCTTTGTTGCGGCGGCACACGACCTCAAGTCGCCACTGGCGCTGCTGCGGCAATTGGCGCTGAGCTTGGAGGCTGGGGGCCTGTCGCCTGTCGAGGTGGCCGAGCTAGCCCGGCGGATGGCACTAACCAGCGAGCGGGCCTTGCGCCTCACCACCGACTTAACGCAGTCCACCCGCCTCCACGAGGAATTATTTGGCACCGAGCCGCTCAACTTGGCGTTGGTAGCGCGCGACGTCGTGGCCGAGCTGCAGCCACTCTACGCCGCCAAGGGGCGGCGCCTAGCGGTGCACGTGCCGCGACGGGCAGTGGTAGGTCTTGGCAACCGCGACCTTCTGCGGCGCATCCTGTGCAACTTCGCCGACAATGCACTCCACTACAGTGGCGAAGGCGACGCACCCGTGGTGGTGCGGCTCTCTCGGCGGGCTGGCGGCCGGGTGATCCGCCTAGCGGTGCGCGACTATGGCCCAGCTATTCTGCCATCACTTTGGCAGCAACTGGAGCAACGCCTTGGCGTCAGCGCACAGCCATTACACAGCCGGCCAGGCAGCAGTGGCCTAGGGCTCTACATTGCGGGGCAATTTGCCAGCGCGATGGAGGCGCAGATTGGGGCAGTGCGGCACCGCGATGGCGCCACCTTCTACATCGATCTCCAGGCGGTGTATCAACAGAGGTTATTATGACGCAATCGCCACCGCGGGTGTTGGTCATCGACGATGATCAATGGTTTGCTGAGCTGCAGCTTGCGGCAGTGCAGCGGGCTGGTATGGTGCCTGTCTATGCGGCCGATGTGCTGGCTGGCATGGCAGCGCTCGACGAGGCACTCCCAGCAGTGATCATCCTCGATATGTTCATGCCAGGGGGTAATGGCCTGGTGCTGCTCCACGAACTGCAATCGTATAGCGACACAGCGCGCATCCCCATTATCATCTGTAGTAATAATGCGAGCGACATGACGCTAGCCGATCTCGCACCCTACGGCGTCGTTGCCTTGCTGGACAAAACAACGATGCGCCCAAGCGACGTGACGAACGTACTAGGCAGGTACATCCCAAGCGAGGTAGTGACATGAGTATGCAGCGCACCACAGCGATCGTCCTGCGCCGCACCAACTATGGCGAGGCCGACCGCGTACTGCAATTGCTCACGCCAGAAGGGCAGCGGGCAGTGATCGCCAAGGGTGTCCGGCGCGAAAAGAGTCGGCTAGCTGGGGCGGTTGAACTCTTTGCGATCAGCGATGTTGTCATCCGCCAGGGGCGCAGTGAGCTAGGCGTGCTAACACAGGCCCGCCTGACGAAGTATTATCAGACAATCGTGGCCGATTATGATCGCCTACAAGCTGGCTATGCCGCCATCCAGCTGGTGGCGCAGGCCAGCCGCATGCTGGACGAGCCAGCGTGGTATGAGGTACTGCGCTTGGTATATGAGGGGCTCAATCAGCCTAGCGTACCCGTCATGCTCACCCAGGCCTGGCTCGCTATCCACTATGCGGCGCTGCAGGGCTACGAGCTTAACCTGCTGCGCGACGTCGTAGGCCAACCCCTCCAGCCCGAGCGGCGGTATATGTATGATGGGTCGGAACGTGGCCTGCGCCTCAGCGACCAAGGCGACATCACTGCAGCGCATATCAAGTTGCTCCGCCTGCTCGCCACGCGCCCACCCACAGTAGTAGCACAGGTCGGTGGCGTGCTGACTATTCTGCCCGAATGCTGGCTTGTCGCGCGGCAGCATGCTGGGGTGTAATGCTATAGCTTGAATTGCAAAATCTTCCTATCGTTCCCAGCAGCTCACCGCACCGAAAATGTTCCGGCCAGATTATGCACAGCACTCTTCCGTCTGTTTGATCGCTGGCCTCCATATATTTTCTTGTTTTGTAAGTTGCTTGGGGGTAGAGCGTGAGGTTATTGAGATGGAGGTATCAATGCCATGCTTGGCCATAAGACACACTCTACTTTAGGAAAATGCTATAATAATACCAAAGAACCAATCATGAAGCTGCCGCGTTGCCAACGCGGAGAAAGGACGCGTGTGAGTAGCACAACGAGCAACGTAACAATGGAAGCAATTATCAGCCTGTGTAAGCGCCGTGGCTTTATTTATCAGGGGTCGGACGTGTATGGCGGCCTGAGTGGCACGTGGGACTACGGCCCGCTGGGTGTGCAGCTGAAGCGTAATATTATGAACCTATGGTGGCGCAGATTCGTCGACGAGCGTGACGACATGTACGGCGTCGATGCAGCGATTTTGATGAATCAGAAGGTGTGGAAGGCGAGTGGGCATGTGGATACCTTCGTCGATCCGCTGTGCGAAGACACGGTCAATCACCGCCGCTACCGCACCGATCATATTCTCAAAGATAATGGCGTTGACGCGGACGGCATGACCATGGAGCAGATGGATGCGGTGATTGCCGAGCGTGGCATCAAAAGCCCCGATGGTAATCCGCTAAGCAAATCGCGGACGTTTAATATGATGTTCAAAACGCACGTTGGTGCGACCGAAAGTGAGGATAGTATCTCTTATCTTCGTCCCGAAACCGCTCAAGGCATCTTCACCAATTTCAAAAACGTCGTCGATAGTTTCTATCCGAACTTGCCGTTTGGCATCGCTCAGCAGGGCAAGGCCTTTCGCAATGAAATTGCGCCGCGCGACTTCGTCTTCCGCTCTCGCGAGTTTGAGCAGATGGAGATTGAGTATTTCGTCGATCCTGAGCATTGGCAGGAGGCGTTTGATGAGCTACTCGCCAGCACGCATGCGTTCTTGGCAGAACTAGGCCTTAAACAAGAGCACATCCACGAGCTGGACGTGCCAGCCGAGGATCGGGCGCACTATAGCAAAAAGACGATCGACATCGAGTACGACTATCCGATCGGCCGTGAGGAGCTGATGGGCATCGCCTACCGGACTGATTTTGACTTGATGAATATCCAGCGCGCCAGTGGTAAGAGCATGGAATATACCGTCAAGGGAACGAACACAAAATTTGTTCCGCATGTCATCGAGCCGTCGTTTGGTGTCGAGCGGGCGCTGATGGCAGTGCTGGCCAGTAGCTACCGCGAGGACGAGCAAAATGGCGAAAAGCGGGTGTATTTGGCGTTGCCAGAGCATTTGGCACCAGTCAAATTTGCCGTTTCGCCACTGCTGAAAAACAAGCCAGAATTGGTAGAAAAAGCTCGCGACGTCTACGCAAACCTCGTCAAAGCCAACCCCGGCCGAGTGATGTGGGACGACAACGGTAACATCGGCAAACGCTACCGCCGCCAAGACGAAATCGGCACGCCGCACTGTGTGGTGATCGACTTCCAGACGCTCGAGGATGGTACGGTCACCGTCCGCGAGCGAGATACGACGGAGCAGAGGCGGGTTGTCGTCGATAAGCTAGTATAGCGGTAGTACGTCCGCTTATTGCCGAAACACTACAATTGCAATATACTATGCAAAAACGGTAATTGAATTATAAATAGAAGGAGCGACCGATGAATAGGAAGGAATCTATCCCGAGGGGCTGGGAGTCACACACATACTCAGTAACAGGTGAAGAGACGGGACTTATCATTCCAAAAAGGGGTGTGTCTATTGAGATGCCAAAGCAGTCCCAAGAGAGACTGCTGTCTTTAGATCGGCGCGGTGAGATCTCGTTCGTTGAGGAAGCGAAGAGCGAGATCTTTGATAAGGAAGAATATCGTGAATTCGGCGAGTCTTTCCTTCAGGCGCTGCGATCGACGTCTCGCATCATTAGCTATGCGACGGGTAAACCGTATCACGAGATGGGGCTAAAAAGCTGCACGTCGCTTGGCACGAGTGCTACAAGAGGGCTTTTGCGCCTGGCTCATCGGTATGAAAAACTCAAAGAACGTGAGTATGACCCGCGTGTTGTTGTAGCGCCATATAATTTCGATTACAAGCTGTGGGCGAAAGCCTTTCGGCGAGCGACAGAAGATGATAGCATCGAGAATAACCCGTTGCGGCAGCAAATTGATACAACACGCGATATAGAGCGAACAATATATGGCTTGCATACTCGTTGGAGTTTGTCGCATGATGCGTGGCCAAAATTTAATACAGTTCCAAAGGGTACAGCGGTTTTTTATAGCCCTGATGGTATCCCCTGTACGGCAAGTGTTATTGCTGGTAGGCAAGAGCCTCGATTTCGAGGGATGAGCTACCAGAAAGTTCACAAGCTAGATTGGGTCGATATAAAAGGGCCTGAGCTGTCGGTCGGACAGGCGCTCTCGCAGGTGGCGACTGCACTCATAGACCAGAGCGGTCAACAGTCATCCAAAGAAGGTAAAAAGCCCGATCCAACAGCGACCGTGACTATTATTCCAGGCCTTTTTTCGGTTGGAGGGATTCCAATTCGTTTTCCTCGTAAATCTGAGCAGAAGCAAAACTCCGATCAGACGCATGTAATAACTGCAGAAGAGCAGGATCAGTCTCCGCTCGACAAAGACCCGAATCTCTATAAGCGGTATGGTCACGACAGCCAAACCATCGCAGAAGCCCTGACTGCTGAGCTAAGTAAGATCATCGAAGGAGAGTCGCGGTCGTCGGACTATGACGAAACCTACGGAGCATATTGTAAGGCACCAGAGCAGTCTCTGTATGCTCCGTATATTGCATGGGATGACAGTGGTTATGTTGTATTATCTCTCCAGGATATCCATAAGGGTGATGAGCAGATCGGTTTTCGCCATGCCACGCGGTGTCTGTCTGAGTCACCTCGAGTGTAACTAGTAGCGAGTCATCGACGTACCTGATAGATACAACACGGCAAGTAACGACTCTCTATGGGAGGCAGCCTTTAAAATCTCATAAGGAACTACCATGCCAACACGCGTAAAGATTACAATTGATGACGACAGCGCTGGCCGGGTGGCGCTCGATGCCTTGTATGAGGGCGCTAGCCAGGTGGCGCTGTGCCGCTATGCCTTGCGGCTGGCAGCGCACATTATGGAGACGGCGGGCTACAGCGACCCACACAACCCAGCTATTACTGCGGGCTTTGCCGTCAACCGCCAGTGGCAGGCTGGGGCGGCCCGCATGCACGATGTGCGCCAAGCTGGCTTTGCGGTGCATAAGCTGGCGCGCCAAGCGCCGGATGAGCTCACCACGGCGGTGTTGCGCGTGGTAGGCCAAGCCATCGGCACCGGCCATATGCCGGAGCACGCCATGGTGGCTAGTGACTACGCCATCAAGGTTATCAACTTCCTTCACCCCGGTGACCGAGCCGCTGCCGCCCGCGAGCGCCAGTGGCAGGTGCAGGTGATGGGGGAGGAGGTAGAGTCAGGCCACCACTCATAGCGCATAGCGAGACATACTACTGATTATTGCTCGATTACCCCCTTGTTACCATAAGCGTAATAATGATATAATGCGAACGTTATATTTAAGGTGTTGTGTTTCACAACAAAAAAGGAGGGTTATTGCATGAGGGAACTCAGGCAAGCAAAACATAATAAATGGAGAACACTCACGCGTGTGTCTCAGGCTGGGTGCCTGGTGGCGGTAGCTGCCATGGTGGCATTGTTTGCTCAGCCCACACGTGCCGCCCAAGAGGTAGCCTGGAAGGAGCAAGCTGGCTCTGGTGTAAAGAACTGGTCGGCAATGGCTGGCTCAACAGACGGCACCAAGCTCGTTGCAGCAGTGAATGTCGGGAATGTCTACACCTCGACAGACAGTGGTGTCACCTGGATGGAACGACCAATAACCGGCCTTCCTGCGCCGCAAAAGTGGACGGCTCTTGCCAGTTCAGCCGATGGTAGTAAGATCGCTGCCTTTTACCAATGGGGCGGCTACATGTACACCTCGAATGACTCAGGTGCTACCTGGACGAAAAATGGTCTCCCAGGAGCTGCTGGTGACTGGGTGTCTGTGACGAGCTCGGCCGATGGCACCAAGCTCGCTGCTGTGGCAACCAACCGTGGGGTATTTACCTCTACCAACTCTGGCGCAAGCTGGAAAGAGCAAGCCAACCCAGGTGCGAAGAAGTGGACATCGATCGCCGGCTCGGCTGATGGCACCAAGCTTGCCGCGACTGTTGCCGACGGCGTTGTCTACACCTCGACAGACAGTGGTGTCACCTGGACAGAGCAAGCAGCCGCTGGCACTCAGAAGTGGACATCAATCGCTAGCTCGGCTGATGGTATGAAGCTTGCTGCTACAGTCAACGATGGCAAGATTCACACCTCGACAGATGGCGGTGTTACTTGGAAAGAGCAGGCTGCATCGACCCCACAGAAGTGGACATCAATCGCTAGCTCGGCTGATGGTATGAAGCTTGCTGCAACCGTCAATGGTGGCAAGATCTACACTTCAGATGACGGTGGTGTAACCTGGATGGAGAATGACAGCGCTGCTACCGGTGCGTGGTCGGCTGTTGTTATGTCGAACGACGGGGCCAACCTCGCTGCAGCACTCAACGGTGGCAACATTAACACAGCAACAGCTAAGGATAAGCCAGTTGTGCAGCCAGCTCCAGCTAACCCAGCGCCCGCAAATCCTGCTCCGGCAAATCCTGCCCCAGCTAACCCAGCTCCGGCCAATCCTGCGCCCGCTACACCTGCTCCAGCCACTCCAGCACCAGCTACACCCGCTCCAGCGACGCCCGCACCTGCGACCCCGGCCCCAGCAAATCCTGCTCCAGCTACCCCTGCGCCTGCGACGCCCGCGCCCGCAAATCCTGCGCCTGCCAACCCAGCTCCAGCTACACCTGCTCCAGCTGAGCCAGCTGTAGAACCTGCACCAGCAGAAGAGCCGGCTCCGGCTGCAGAGCAAGCACCAGCTGCCAACCCAGCACCTGCAGCTAAACCAGCAGAGGCTGCCGCTCCTGCTAAGCAAGAAGGTCCAGCTCTCGCTGACACTGGTGACAGCGTATGGCTCGTTGCTGCACTCGCAGCCAGTGGTCTTGGCGCCGGAAGCTTCTGGTTCGTCAAGAGCCGCAAGAACTAGAGCACTGCACTGCAGCGTCTCTATACCCAAGAGAAAGGCATACCGTATGCCTTTCTCTTTTTTTGGTTGGCAGGGTAGAATGTGGCCTGTATTAGAGTAATTATATTATATTGAGCGGCTCGGGTACTGACGTAGCGGCGATATAGCATAGCTGTGCTTGAGCATAAGTAGCAAGGAAAATACCCTACGCAGGTAGAACGCCAGCACTAGCGCGCTGCTAGGGGTTCTTGGGCGAGAATAGGTGGGCCACGACCGTGTTGGTGCGGCCTTTGGCTGTGCGCGGTTATGATGCTAGAGATGGTGGCCGCCGATAGAGCTTACCTCCCGTGTGGCGTGTCTCGGTGCCGATCACTAGTGTATCGGCATGTAGGCTACATCAACGGCAGCAAGAGTGATTGTATTGAGTCAACAAATGGCCTTCCGCTAGCCCTCCGCCGATGAGGGCAGCTTGTACTTTTTGGAGAGACACCGTATAGCGTGCTCTTATTCTTACCCAAAGCAGCGTTGGGGCGGCTAGAGTGCTAGCCGTACACGGCCAACCAATGCGAATTTCGCTCATACTAGCAAGCTTATATACGCACACCAATACACGCGCGGTGGCAAAAGAAAGTGGCTTGGATAGCATAGTATCCAAGCCAAGATAGAGCTGCGTGGGGCAGGAGCACGGCTACGATCGCCGTTTGCGGAGTATCCACACTCCGCCACCGCCTAGCGCAATTGCGCCGAGGGTAGCGGGGAGGATGCTATCGCCGGTGTTGGCGAGGAGCCCGCCGCGGTGGGGTGAGCTGCCCGTAGAGTCGGCGTGCGACGTGTCTTCGTAAATGGCGATGGGGTCGAGGATCGTGCCGTTGGCAGTGCCGTCTTCGTCACCAAAGCCGCCGTCGGTTACGTCGTAAGCGATGGTTGTGCGTGTGCCGCTGGGGTTTGTGCCAAAGTTGATCCGGCTTGTGATGTCTTCGATGATCGAGCCACCTTTGGCAAGTTTGAGCACGGTGAGGCGGCTTGGGTCACGGTAGTGCTTGCTCAGTGTGAGGGCTACATGGGTAGTGTAGCCAGTGTGGGATGTGTGCTCAGCACAGGTGATGGTAAAGCGCACGCTATAGCGCAGCGCTCGGCCTTGGTACTGTGCGGGGGCGGTTGCTGGCTCGGCTGAGGCAATGTGGCTGCACGGTTTGCCGGCCGTAGCGAGCGATACCGCACCGCCGTGTGGCTGGGTAATGGTAGTTGAGTTGGTTGGCTGCTTTGGCTGCTTGGGTGTTGGTGTGGATGGGGCAGATGTGATGGCATTTAGTCGAGCCTGGAGAGCGGCTTGTTTGCGTGCATCCTTAACGGCGGCAATGCGGGCCTGGGCTGCGGCAATGTCTGCAGGGCTCTTGCTGGCTTCGGCTCGGGCCACAGCAGCTTCGGCAGCGGCCAGTGTGCCGTCCTCTACCGGTGGGGTAGTGGTGTACACCATGCCACCGTAGGCAGCAGCTACCAGCTTGCTCCCATCAGCCGAGCTGGCAAGAGCCGACCAGTTGGGCACGCCAGGCGACGTCTGAGCTACCCACGTTGCACCGCCGTCGGTCGATACGTAGATATAACCACCACCGCCAGCTGTTGCAGCGAGGGTACTGCCATCGGCCGAGATGGTTGCTGCTGTCCAGTTGTGCCGGCCGTCCACGCTGCGCTCCGTCCACGTCGCGCCACCGTCGGCCGAAGTGTAGATATAGCCACCAGCGGCTGTTGCGACCAGTTTTGTGCCATCGGGCGAGCTGGCAATTGATGTCCAGGTGCGGTTGCCAGCTTGGGCGCGTTCTGTCCAGGTCTTGCCGCCGTCTAAGGAGGTGTAGATAGCACCGTCTTCGACGACTGCAGCTAGTTTATTGCCATCAGCCGAGCTCGTGACGGCGCGCCATTTGCGGCTGCCCGACTTTGGCTGCTCCGTCCACGTTGCACCGCTATCGCGCGAGGTGTAGATAACGTGATCCTTGGCGACAGCCACCAGCTTATTACCATCAGCCGAGCTCGCGATCGACATCCAGTTGATCGAGCCACTCATCGCGTGCTTGTGCCACGTCGCGCCGCCGTCTTGTGATGTGATGATGTAGCCGCCCCAGTCGTAGAGTGCTGCAAGCTTGCTTCCATCGGCCGAGCTTGCGATGCTCACCCAGTTGCGCACCTCAGACTTTGGCTGCTCCGTCCAGGTTGCGCCACCATCGCGCGAGGTGTGGATTGTGCCACCCCAGGCGGCAGCCGCTAGGTTACTTCCATCGGCCGAGCTGGCAAGGGCCGACCATTTGCGGTCGCCCGCGGCATCATGCTTGGCCCATTTTGTGCCGGTTTCGGGCACTACTGTTGCAGGTGGCTGTGTGCCCGCACCCTTTTGGAAGACGCGCACATAGTCGATCAGCATCGTCTGGGTGGGGAATGGTTCGGATGGGTCGATAGGGCTGAGGTTTTTGCTAATCTCTACATAGTCGTTGAGGATAAATTGCCAGCCACGGTGGAATGCCCCATTGATATTCTCTTGGCTGGCGACCTTCGTGAGTGGCTCAGAGTCCTTCCGAGGAGTGATATTACCATCATTGGTAGGGCTCACATGGTAGCGATATACCTTGATGGGCTGGTCGTCTACAAAGTACTTCACCATTGTGCCGTCGTACTCAACGGCCCAGGTGTGCCACTCGTAGGCAAACGAGCC
The DNA here is from genome assembly GCA_963554165.1 of uncultured Candidatus Saccharibacteria bacterium. GTDB lineage: Bacteria > Patescibacteriota > Saccharimonadia > Saccharimonadales > Saccharimonadaceae > Saccharimonas. Next base: position 143,935 of record CAUVQR010000002.1, read on the forward strand.
TGGCCGCGCACCAGCATAGTGCTCACCACTGTGCGAGAGGGAGCGTGTCCGCCAGCCGGTCTTCCATTTGCCATCGACGCCGTGGTGGTAGCACGACATGTGGGTGGTCGACCACGCGTAATTTGGTGTGGATGAATACCATTCAATGATGTCTAGCTCGCCGTATGGGTCGTTGGCCTTGGGGTTGTCGTTGCAGTTTTGTAGCGTATTGCCGCTCACCATCCACAGCGATGGCCGCGTGCCACGCTTGCCATTCCAATTAAACTTCGCCCGAATCTCGGCTCGGAAGGGCTTGGTGCCGTCCACAACCTTACCCTTGTTTTTGACCCGTCCACTGAGGTAGCGGGTTGTGGTGCCGCTGGGGCAGGGCTGCTCACTCATATTGGCACTGGTGAGTGGCTCGTTCAAGTTGCTCACACAGTGGCGCTGCGTGGTAATCTCGAGATGGCTGTTGGCAACCTTGAGATTATTTGGGCTGTAGGCGAGGTGGGTATTGCGTAAGTTGTCAGTATTTTGCTTCAGTATGTCCCACTCACCAGACACAGCCGAGCCAGTAAATTCGTCATGCCACACCATACCCCATTGGTCGGCATGTGTTGTGCCATGATAGAGAAGTGCAAGCAACACAACACTACCAAGTGCCGCAAGCACAATGATTGCTTTTTTTATCACCGTTTTGTCCCCCTGTTTTTGTCTAAAAACGTTATGAGCATGATTATAACGCTTATGGTTAGTTTTTTGCAAGGGGTGGGGTTGCAATCGTATGATGCTCACCGCTAGCTGTCGATATCTGCCCAGCAAGAGGGGAGTGCTGCCCCGTGGTATCAGTAGTTATCCACATGATTTCCACAGTACGATGTGGTTTTTACACTGCTACAGAGATGGGCTCGTAGGGGGCGATATTTTGGGCTATTACAACAGAAGGCGGTGGGGTATACTAGAGGCACAACAACCTAACACGAAGGAGGGTGTATGACGAAGTTAATTAACTATTCGCTGGCTGGCGTGGCAGTGGCGGCGGCCATGGTGTGCCTGGGTGGTGCACCAGCCCATGCGACCGAGCAAGAGCTGAGTACAGCGCGTGCAGCGTGTAGTGCAGTGGTAGGCCAAGTCAAGGCGGCCAATGCATATGCCTACTGGAAGATGCCTGAGGGCTACCCAGAGGACCGCAGTGCCGACGCAACCAACAGCTTCCGCCAGCAGCACGGCTGGGTGGTGGCCGGCACAGAGGTATACGACTGGGCATCCAACGAAGCCTTCGCCAATAGCGGACGCTTCGTCTGGGGGAGCAAGACAGTCAACTTTGCGCCAGGGAACTTCTGCTTGAGCAGTGGCAAGACGACGGGTGGCCGCGAGCTCCTTCTTACCTTCCAAAAGGATGGCAACTTAGTGCTCTACAGCCACACTGGTACGGCTCAGTGGGCATCTAATACTCAGGGCAAGGGTGCGCGCCTGGCCTTCCAGGGCGATCGCAACATCGTCGTGTATGACAAGAATAACAAAGCTATCTGGGCATCAAGCTGGCAGTGGAGTACGCCACGCCGCGGTGCCAAGATTGCTCAGCCTGGCCAGCGCTGGTGGCACGGCTATGCCAAGGCGCAGCAAACGCCAGAGTGGTTCCACGCAACACGCCGTGCCACAAACAAGCCGCAAAGCACTGGCGTGCTCACCCTGCGGGCGACCGACCGCACCATCGAGGGCATCCCCGAGACCAACTGGGCCTCGCCACAGTACCCACACAGTGCAACCTATGGCTCGTTCACAGTCACCAACGAAGCACAAGGCGATGGCATACGAAACCACGTCAACATCGTTGGGACGTTTGATAACTAACCTGCGCTTGTCGCTAGTGAGTAAGTGTCTCGCTTAGCGTGCTTACCCCCGCATCAGATGATGGTGCGGGGCTTTGGTAGGTGGATGGTTTGTATTAGAGAGAAGAAGCGGGAGTGTGGTATTCTTGCGTGTAGAAAAACAGAGGTATCTCAGATAGTTGTCGATTGTGCATCATTTGTGTCTTTTTTGTTTTATATGCATTGGCTATAATCAGGCATATATATTAGCCTAACTCTTCTCTACAAAGGAGTGATGACAATGAAAAAGTTAGCAATCTACCCGCTGGCCGGTGCGGCAGTGGCGGCTGCATTGGTGTGCTTTGGTGGTGCACAAGCTGGTGCGACCCAGCGCGAGATCAGTGACGCCCGCAATACATGTAGCGCAATGACAGGCCAAGTCAAGAGTATGGGCTCATACGACTACTGGAAGTCAACTGAGGGCAACCGTGGCCAGGGTGCTGCGAGTGGCCCTAAGAATAAATTTTTCGACGCTTACCACTGGAAGCTGAGCGGTGGTGAATATTACGATGCAAAGACAAAGGCTACCTACCAGCGCACCGGTATCTTTACATGGGGCAATAAGATCGTCAACTTCACCCCAAATCACTTCTGTCTGACGACTGGCAAAACCAGTGGCGGCCGTGAATTCATCCTTACCTTCCAAAAGGATGGCAACCTGGTACTCTACAGCCACACTGGCGCTGCCCAGTGGTCATCCAACACCCAAGGCAAGGGCACACGCCTGGCCTTCCAGAGTGACCGCAATATCGTCGTGTACGACAAGAACAACAAGGCTGTGTGGGCATCCAGCTGGTACTGGACGTTGCCACGCCGCGGTACCAAGATCAACCAGCCTGGCCAGCACTGGTGGGACAAGCGTGCTAAGGCACAGCCAGCACCAGAGTGGTTCCAAGCCTCACGCCGTGTCACGACCAAGCCGCAGGATGAGGGCAGCATTCGGATGGATGCATCTGACCGCACCATGAACGATATCGACGAAGTGCAGTGGGCACCAGGCTATAAGCCAAACGAGCTGCGCCATATTTCGGCAAGCTACGGCGCCATGACCGTAAGTAACTGGATCAACAACCCAGACGGCACCACAACGGGCTCGACCAACATCACTGCGACGTTCAATAACTAAGCCACGCTCCGCAGCACGCAAGCAACCCCACGCTATCGATAGTGTGGGGTTGTTGGGTGCAGGGTGCTCTTGACTGATGTCAGTACAGGATGCCGGGGGTGGATTTGCACGTGTGGTTGCTTTGTATTATTATAAGAGCAAAACCAAACAGGGATTATACAAGATGAAAACAATCTATATTCACGAATCTGGCACGTTGGACTTGGGCTGCCATAAGCCGTACTTCGTCATGGCAGCGTTGATGATTGACGACGAGAAAGCAGTCAAGCGGATGAAGAATTTGATCCGGCGAGTAAACGGCCACGTTTTGCGACGATACAAACCGGGGTCATTTCTTGTCGATTGGTACGTCAAAGAACATATTGAGCAGTATATTACGAAAAGCCTACCAGCTCGGGATGATCACTCTATTACTTATGTTGTGATGAAGCGTGACAAAAAAGAGACGCGAATGCGCAATAAAGCAGCACGTATCCATATGCGGCAGGTGCTGCTGCGTCGATTGCTGCTCGATACACTGGTGCGGTGTCATGAGGATGTGCGTATCGTTGTGAGCAATAAGACGATCAAGGCGGCAGCGGCGCGTCAGATGCAGCGCTATATGCGACAGCAGGCGCGTGAGCATGGATACCAGCATACGCTTGTGATTGACGCGGTTGAGCTGCAAACTAACTATGGATTGCGTATGGCGCATTTTATTACCCGCCTTGTTTTTGTGACGTATATGCGGCCAGTGTATCTTGGTCGGGTGCTGCACAATCTCCCATTGGCGCGGCTCCGCATTGCAAAAGGTGAATTCATTCACGAGAGCCATACTGACTGGTTGATTGATCAGCTTGCTTGATGATATACTAAGTGGGCACCACGTGTGGTGTCTGTGGAGTCAGTCTTATGTCTTGCTCAGTGTAGTGAGTGACGTGTATCACGTGGTACACGTCACCGAGACATAAGCATCCATGGCGCGTTTGCTGAACGCGCCATTTTTTGATGTCATATTCCTATAGATTATTATATTGTGATATAATCTATCTCCATGACAGAGAAGTTCCAAACATCAGCATACCCATCACCTGAAGACCCCAACGTGCAGATACATCTGCGCAATTTGCGAGCAAACGATGATGCGGATAAGGCACGCCTTGGTGTGTGGTATGGTCTACACCGAAGTGCGGGTGATGTCTATGTGGCAGATATCGGGGTAGGGAATCAGCCGCATCATAAGGATTTGCGGGCTGAGATTGGCTTTAAATCTAAGGATTCATACCTGGTATTACCAGAGGATTTTGCTTATACACTTGGTTTTGCGTTTGGGCGCTACAATCCAGACAAGGCCGAGCAAGATGCTTATGGCGCTTCTTACGACTTGCAGGCAGAGCGCTTCCAACAGGCAGAGGTATCTGCCGCAACGACCGACGCCATTGTCCGCACAGCAATGCTTGGAATGAAGTATGCGCTTGTGGTTGACGCAAAGCAGCTAGCCGATCTGCCACCGAGTGCGCAGCATCCTGATGCACAGCTTCTTATACCTGAAGACTGGCAGGGCAAGGTCGACACGACAGGCATCGACCGCAGTGGCCGCCCAATATAACGAAGAGCACTCTTACTGATACACCGCCGGCTTCAGCACACCAATATACGGCAGGTTACGGTAGTGCTGGCGGTAGTCTAGGCCGTAGCCTACCACGAATTCATTGGGGGTAGGGATGCCGATGTAGTCTGCCTGCACATCCACTGTGCGGCGCTCGGGTTTATCCAGCAGGGTGCAGAGCTTAGTACTGGCGGTGTGGCGCCCCGCAAAGAGTTCAAACAGCGCCTGGGCAGTGTGGCCCGTATCCACGATGTCTTCTACCAGCAGCACATGCCGGCCAGCCACGTCTGTATCGAGATCCTTGAGGATACGCACATTGCCAGTCGAGGTAAGCTCATCGCCATAGCTCGAGACGTCCATAAAGTCGATCTCCAGCATGCAATCCATCGCCCGCACCAGGTCGATCATAAAGGGCGCCGCCCCGCGCAGAATCCCCACCACCAGCGGGTTTTTATCGGCATATTCCTGGCTCAGCTGCTCGCCCAGACGCGCCACAGCATGCGCAATGTCATCTTTAGTAAAGAGGATTGTTTCGATATCATTATGCATAAGGATTATTGTAGCAGATATGGGGTGCGGGGGCGAATTTTTGGAAGATGGGTGTAAGTGAGAAATGCGTGGAGGCGCGAACAATGCTACAATACCATCATGACACAACGTACCATTCCACCCCATGCTCGGATGATTCCGCCCGAGGCACAGTGTGTCTTTGCGGGCGAGATATTTAGTGTTTATCAGTGGCCACAGCGGCTCTATGATGGCTCGGTGGCGACCTTCGAGATGGTGCGCCGGCCCGATACGGTGTTCGTTATTGCAGTGGATGATGTGGGCAACGTACTGGTGAATGACGAGGAGCAGCCAGGCGGCATTGTGCGGCGTGGCCACTTGCCAGCGGGGCGGGTCGACCCTGAGGATGCAACCATCATCGCGGCAGCCCAGCGCGAACTGCGCGAGGAGACAGGCTGGGAGTTTGCCGACTGGCAGCTGCTGGAAGTGGTGCAGCCCGAAACAAAGATGGAATGGTTTGAATATCTCATACTAGCCCGGCAACCAGTACGCCACATGCCACCACACTGCGATGCAGGTGAGCGTATTACCACTCGAGCAATCTCCTGGCACGAACTCGTGCAATCAGAGGTGCTGCTGCGGCACTTCCCATGGCTGCGCGATGTTGCCTCGGTGGAGGAGCTTGCGCCGTGCCATAGGGGTAGCCTATAGAGGGAATAGGGGTGTGGGTATATCATATTCTTATCTAGGGTATAGCTAAAACTAGTCGATTACATATACAACAGGGCAAGACAATTGCTCTTCCTGCCAGATACGGTATAATAAAGAAATTATGAATCGACCTATCAAGCAAATAAAACAGATCAAGCAGCAGGGCAAACTCCTGCGGATTTTTTGGCAGGCGCTGGCAGTGGCGACGGTGGTGGTGAGCGTGAAGTTTGTCCTGCACCGCATGGGGTGGGAGCCGATTGAGCAGAGCTCATTGCATAATAGCGTCATATCCAGCGTGACCTTTGTGATTGGTTTTTTGCTCTCGGCTACGATTGCCGATTACAAAGAGTCGGAGCGGATCCCAGCGGAGTTTGCGGCGCTACTAGAGGATATGTATGATGACGCCGCGGCAATTCATCAGAGCTATCCGGTGTTTGATCTCGATGGCTTTCGCCGCCAGCTGTATGCTGTAGCCCAGGGGTTTTCGAGCGATGTGCGTCACTCGGCCTACGATGCCCGGCAGGACATCCGAGGCTTAACGCCGTATTTTGCCACGATGGAGCAGGGCAATGTGCCACCCAACTTCATCGTCAAGCTCAAGCAGCAGCAGACGGTGCTGCTTCGCCACCGCCATCGGGTCGATTACATTCAGCGGATCCGCTTTATTCCCTCGGCATCTATCTTGGCGCGCTCTATTGTGGTGGCATTGCTTGGTCTCTTGCTTATTACCAACATCGACCCATTTGTCGCCAGCCTGACGGTGGTGGGGCTGATCAGCTTTGTCTTGGTGTATATGATCATCCTCATCCACGTTATCAGCACGCCCTTCCACAAGGCTGGCAAAACCCGCGACGACGTAAGCCTATTCCTTATCCACGATGCGGAGGAATATCTGAGCAGCCCACGCGACACGGCGGGTAAATAGATCACCACGATAGCGAATCTCTGTGCTTTATCAATAAAGATATAGATAACAGGGGTATTATTACCCATAGAATAGAGGTATACGGCTATAGCAGCCCCCTTTTCGCTAGTAGGTGGCTCGCTATTATCGCCCAACATTGCTATAATAAGACTGTACCAACACTAACCATGGAGGATCTCACATGGGACTTACCGATGATATCAAAGCCAAAGCCGATGACGCACAAGCTAAGGTCAAAGCAGCAGCCAGTGACGCAAAAGACAAAGCTGAAGAAGTAGCCGAGAAGGCCAAAGATGCTGCGCAAAACGCCGTCGATACTGTAAAAGACAAGGCAAACGACATCGAGAACAAAGCTCACGAAACCAAGGGCTACGTAAAAGGCAAGATGGATAAATAACTCTTCGTCTCTTGATAGCTACGAGAGCTGCTCTGCACATTGGAGCAGCTCTTTTGGTGCGAACACGCATTTGCGAGGCAGCACTATACATGGTACGATGAGAAAAATATAAGGAGAAATTATGCCCATCCATAACCCTGCCGACTATCCCGCCATCATCGCGCGCCTCAAAGCCAAGCTAGCCGAAAAGGGTGTCGTGATGGGTCCAACGCTCAGCGAAGCAGACATCACTGCCTTTGAGACCGCCTGCAACACGCGCCTGCCCGAGGCCTATCGACTCTTCCTGCAGCAGGTAGGCGATGGTTGCCAAGATATTCGGCAGCCCAGTGGCATCTCTATCTATGGTCTCAAACGACTGGCCGATACCGAGGTAAAGGACCTCTCGCGCAGTGTGACGATCGACGAGTACTGGCTCTGGGAGGAAGAAGAGGATGAGGCATTGCTCACGAACAAAGCATTTGAGGAGCGGCTGGGTAACGAAGGTGTGCTGCTCCTCGACCAAGGCTGTGGTGATACCTACCAGCTTATCACCTCTGGCAAATGGGCTGGCGAAGTGTGGAACTTCTGCGACGTAGGGGCTGGCCCATGCTGCGAGCGTCAGGACTTCCTTGGCTGGCTGGAGCTGTGGGTCGATAGTGACTTTGACGCAGACTTCTTCAAGGATTATGTCTATCCAGGTGATACTGCACAGTAATACCCCATGCCCCATAGCACGTGTCTGCGAGGGGTATTAGCTACCGCCAGGCCATGCTACACTAAGGAGTATGACGAAACCATTTGTACTACTGCAGTCGCGCCCTGAGGACGAGGCGTCGGATAACGAATATCAGGCACTCTTGCACTTTGGTGGCCTTGCACCAACTGACCTCGAGCGAGTGCGCATCGAGGCAGGGCAGCGCCCCGCGCAGTCGCTTGCTGCCTATAGTGGTGTGCTGATGGGTGGTGGTCCGGCCAACTTTGCCTACGCTCCGGCCGAGAAGCCTGCCGAGCAGCGCGAGTTCGAAGCTGTGATGATGCCACTGCTGCGCGAGATTATTACCCATGATATGCCATTTCTTGGTGCCTGCCTGGGGGTTGGCGCGCTGGTGTCGGCGCTGGGTGGTACGCCGAGCTTTGCGTATGGTGAGGCAATTGGTGCTGTGCCAATCACCCTCACGCCAGCAGCTAGGGATGACCCACTCCTCGCTAGCTTACCCACTACCTTCGACGGCTTCGTTGGGCACAAAGAAGGGGTGCTTGAGCCACCAGCTGCCTGTACTGTCTTAGCGCGCTCGCGCAGATGCGTGCAGATGCTGCGAGTGGGGCGCAATGTGTATGCTACGCAGTTTCATCCCGAGCTCGACCCGGAGAGCCTTGCCTTGCGCATTGATATCTATCGTCACGCTGGCTACTGTGCTCCAGACGAAGCCGATACCCTCATCGCCAATGCCCGCCAGCAAACCGTCACCGAACCAGTCAAGATTCTGCGCCAGTTTGTGCAGCGGTATCGGCAGGAAGAGCTCTAGACTCAGTTTTATCTATATCCCGCTTGTGACACTTCCATCAGGCTGCTGGTGATCGACATTTGCGCGGCTGCATACATCATTGCTGAGAGCTGGATGAAAGCTAGCTAAGTAATGCAATGTACCAGATGAAACAGCAGGGAAGAGGTTAGTGCAGACACAAAGGATTGTAATGTGCTAAAGAGCGCGTCCTGATTGTCCATTCTTGTGCATAATATACCCCTTAGTCTACATAGGCAATAGGCTATAGTGCATAACTTTGAGCAATAGTTGTAGCTAGATACTAGCTGTATCTAGCTTGAGTGTAATCCTATTAAATCCAGATATAAACCCATATAGGGTATGGCCTATAGGGTATTGGTAAAAACAGAGGTAGCATGACTTGCAAATTATCAATATATCATATATGATAAGGAGCATTATGAAATTATTTGAAAAAAATCCAATTCCGAATCACGTACAGATTCATACTGATTCTGTTATTCCACCATCGATCAAGCGCTACGACGGTGCACATACTGCACCAGTTAGCCTAGCAACTGACATACGTCTAGAAGGTGAGGGGCCCGAGCAGTACCTAGTGGTGGATACCGTCCATACAACGCAGGGCAGTTATATGGATTTTGTCGATCGGCGCATTGTGCCAACATGTGATTTTGCGGCTACTGCGTTGCCCGGTATGACAAGTGAGTTGTGTGGCTGGATGGGCGAAGGCGAAGATGATGGAGTGGTAAATGTCCTCGCACTTATTCGGCCGGATGATGCTACAGAGAGAGGTGTAGCCAACGAGCGGCACAACCCAGGGGTAATGTACGCACGGCGCATTGGTCAGCTCGCTGCCTGGGCGATGGCGCAGCACTTACTCCTTGGCGAGCAGGCTAAGGCAGATATGACCTTTGATACGAAGACACTGCAAAAAACCATGAACAAGCACAGTAAGCGTGGTGATGTAGCAATACTCCTGCCGTAAGCTCATACCTCACACGCTATATACAAGCCTGTGGAAACATAAGAAGCTCGGTCGTTTATACGAGCTTCTTTGCTTTTGGCAGTGGCTGAAGCATCGCTCCTCGTGGAGAGATCAAACTATCGTGCTTAGCTACTATTGATTGAGAAAATGACCTTCGCATAGATACCCCATCACCCACCAAGAGGGTAGGGCTACCCCTATACAGCAGCATGACACACTGCCTCGATGTTATGCCCGTTCAGGTCGATGAGGAAGGCACCATAATAGTCTGGATGATAGATCGCCCGCACGCCTGGTGCGCCATTGTCCTGTGCTCCTGCTGCTAGGCCAGCTGCATAGAATGCATCAACCGCTGCCCGCGACGGTGCAGCAAAAGCAAAGTGTAGCGGCGATGATGGCTCGCCTTGCCCGAGCCAAAATATCCCAGTATGCTGCGTCCGGTCTGGATTACTAAAGCCCACGCCATATGATTCGTCAATTGTCTTGGCATAGCCCAGGGGTGCCAATACCGCCTCATAAAAGGCTTTGCTTGCTTCAATATCTTTAACGATAATGCCGAAATGATCAATCATGAGGTACCTCCTTGTGATATACCGATTAGTGTATTGTCTCTTAAGTATATACCACAAATGATGACAGCAGTGTGTCAGTATTGATTGATGTTTTGTGTGTTTTTTGAGCTCACCCTGCGCTTCGGCGCTGCGCTACCATCGCGCGGAGCTGCGCTGGCTCATCGACGATGACACTGGGCGGGAGATGGCAGATTGCTTCGCAGGCGATTGCGAGCTGCGGCGTATAGAAGGTAGCACGAGCATGGTCAACATCGAGAAATGATCCGTCAAGCACCTCCACTACCGCTAGCGCATCGTGCGCAGTATAGCGGAGCTCTACGCGCGTGTAGCCAGCGATTGGTTGGCGCGAGAAGACAACGCTGCTCGAGTAGTCGTCACTAGTCGAGGCGTCCGGGTAAGGCCTGGGCGAGAAGCTCTCCTCTCGCGGTGAGAGGCGAATGATGCGCCGCAACTTGAAGAGACGAAAATCCTGGCGCAGCTGGCAAAACGCCCACACATACCAACTCGCTTGCCGAAACACCAGCTGATGTGGCTCGATCACCCGCTCTGTCTGGCCATCATAGCCAATGTAGCGCATCTGCATGCAGTATTGCTCCTCGATCGCCTGCTGCAATTGCTCAATCTTGTGCTGAACAGGGTGTTCCGCCGCCCAGGGTGCAAAGTTGATAGCATACATCGGCATCGCAGACTGGTCATCTTCGGGGAGAAGCTTTGCGTGCAAGGTAGCGATTGATGATTGACGGGCGATGCTCTGGAGGCATGTCAGTGCACTTGCTAGATGCTGCTTGTCGGTAGTGGAGAGAATTCGCCGATCAAGCGTGTAGTGTGGCATGAGGGCAAGCCCACCATCGCGGCCAGCCCGAGTGATAATAGGAATACCTGCCTGGTTCAGCGTCTCGATATCGCGCAAAATAGTACGCTTCGACACCTCAAAGCGATCGGCTAGTTCCTGAGCAGTGGCTTTGTCTCGCTCGCAGAGGAGCGATAGAATGGCGAATAGGCGCTGGAGCTTCATAAATAACCTTACCAGATAATTCGTATAGCAATTATATACCACTATTGTAGCAACGTATGGTTCGTCATGACAAAGAAAGATGTTTATGAGAACAGAGTATAAATAGGCTAATGATATATAGATAGTAGGGGTATAGGTATTATTGCAGGATATACAGTTCCGTGTGCTGTGTGGCTACTCGATAAGATAAGTGGTGACTCGGTATGTAAATTACGTGTCGCGAGGCTTATGAAATGGTTGCTTTGCGCGATGAGAGTGCTACCTTGTTTTCACTTCCTATCATCATCCGGGGTGAAATACATAGTGGTTTGGATAGTTATAGAGCAGTGTAAAAGCAAAAAATGACTACCTAACAGTGGTATAGTGTCGGTAAAAAATCTCCACGACTTTTCCACACGGCCCAAGACACTAGATATGGGCACGCTATATATAGCGTAGGTAATGGCAGTGCTCTTGATCATAACAGAGGTAGTGATGGTACGCAGTATCAACCTAATAGCTGTGTTTAGTAAGCACTCCACACACCATATGGTATAATTACCTCGATAACCCCATAAACAAGGAGATAAGCAGATGAGTAATTTTCCGGTAGTGCGCGTAGAGCGTGTTGATGTGCGGAATGAGAGCGTGTCGAAAATAGATGTATGGGCACGCATCAAGAATGATTCGGATCGGCAGGTGAAGGTTGTGAGTTGGGAGTATCTAGGGAATATGCGTAACGAGTCGCATACGCTTAACCCGGGGAACACAGTTGATGTGATGCTCTACAGCGGTGCGCCCAAGAACTACCCAGACCAAATGTATATTCGCTACGAAGCCGAGCACGATGGTGGCAGGCATTACTTCTTGGCACGGCACCAGGCGAAGTTTGATGAGCGCTATGATAATGAAACCAAGTGGTATCGGCCATCAGACTGGATGGAGTTCCAGCGCGTGGATCGCGGTAACTAGCATGGTAGCTACTCCGCGCATTTTCTACACTGATGGCAGTGCCAGCCCCAACCCTGGCCCGGGTGGCTATGCCGTCATCGAGCAGGGCAAGCCCGTGGCGCTGGGCAGCGAGCCAGGCAATACAACGAACATCCGCATGGAGGGGATGGCCCTCATCGCAGCCATGCAGCTAGCTGGGGCTGAGGAATGCGAGATCCATACCGATAGCGAATTTTGGGTTAATGTCCTCACTAAGTGGGCACCTGGCTGGGCAGCCAAGGGCTGGCGCAAGAGCAGCGGGCCCATCAAGAATCTTGAGCTCGTGCAAGAAGCCTATGCGCTTTATACTACCGTGCAGCCGAAGCTCATCTGGGTACGCGGCCACAACGGCCATGAGCAAAATGAGCTGGCCGACCAATGGGCTAACCGAGCACGAGCCGGGGAGCGGCTAGAGGAAAAATAAGTACCTAAAAACCGGTCATAGCGACCGTTTTTTAGTTATGGAGGATCTGGCTACGGGGTGTTTGCTATGTATAAAAGAATGTATATCCTACATATCAGGTTCAAGCTCGTTGAACAGCCTTGGATCGTAGCCAAGCAGCTGAATAGCTCGTTCTTCCTCTAACTTAGAGCTGGCTGCTGCTTGAGCGGTAGCTTGGGCAGCAGCATCTTTCTTGTCGCGTTGTGCTGCATCGACGAGGTAGGTATTTTTGGCATAAACGCTAGCCAGTACAGGCTCAAAAGCTCGTGTAATATCGTCGCGAAGTGCGTCACCAACCGACTCGGGCAGCCCGTGATCGTATGATGCGCGCGCATCCTTCTCAAACGCAGCGATAACATCAGACTTCTCAGGAACAACTTGATCAAGAATAGGTGCAAGCGTCATCGTATTGTCCTCAAGATGATAGAGTGGGTCGAGCTTCCGGTTCTGTTCAGCAATGAGACTTCTAAGCTCGTAGGTAGTGGCGGTCGCGGCCTGATGTCGATCGTCGATGAGTTGTTTGACGTGCTTTGTTTGTTGGTGGGCACGCCAACGAGAAAGTGGGCCATAGATCTTAAACTCATCAGCTAGTATATTGCTAGCCATGACAATGTTGGCATGAATACCACTTGCAGCTACGCCAATACCAAGGCTGACAGCTGCTTCTGTGAGATTACTTTCTGGTATGTCAAAATTATACATGACACCTGCTGCAACACAGAGACCAAGAGCAGCTGAGCCTAGCGCAAGCTTTCTTCCACTATCAAATGTGCGTTCGGCATATTTCAAGGGGATCTTACCATCTGCCAAATAACTCTTGATGACTGGCAAACTCAGTTTATCAAGCTCTTCTTGTGGGCAGTCAACCCAGCGTATTTCGGTTTTGTCTAAATATGCAGGGTGCTTTGGCAGACCGGGAGGATTAAAGAGAGGGTGCTCGTGAGGTATTGATAGTAACGCCATGATATTCCTTAAGTAAGTGCTTGTAAGTTGATATGAATGTGTATTTATTGTAAGAAGAGGTTGCGGTAGTGTCAAGATATCTGTTGCAGATATAGCACATGCAGACGCTGCCTTATGCTATACTATTACCAATATCACTAATATCCAGAGTGCGACGAGGGACTGGCCCGATGACTCGCCAGCAACCTGCCCAAGAAGCGAGTAAGGTGCTAATTCCAGCCTGTGCGCAGGGAAGATATGAGACGCGTAAGAAGGCAGCTCCTTTCTCGCCTGGCAGTGCAGGATAAGAGAAGGGAGTTTTTTATGACAGCAACTACTATAGCATCAGCAGAATTCCGCACCGCCGAGAGCGTGAGCCCAGGCCACCCCGACAAGCTGTGCGACCAAATGAGCGACGCCATCCTTGATGCTTATCTAGCCCGCGACTCACAGGCACGCGTGGCGGTGGAAGTGTGCGGCGGCCATGGCATGGTGTTTGTGACGGGCGAAGTGACGTCGCAAGTGACGGTGGCAGTGGCACCGATTGTGCAGCGTTTGGCGGGGAGTGAGGTAGAGATAATTGAGCATATTGCTCAGCAGAGCCCAGAGATTGCTCGCGGTGTTGATGATGGCGGGGCAGGCGACCAAGGCGTGATGATCGGCTATGCCTGCAACGAAACGCCTGAGCTGGTCCCACTCGAAACAGTGCTGGCGCGACGGTTGAACCAATTTTTGTATCAACGTTGGCCCTACGATGGCAAAACGCAAGTAACACTGCGTGGTGGGCAGATAACGGCAATTGTTGCAAGCTTCCAACACGCACCAAAAGACGAATTAACAGAGGCAGTCAAGGAGTGGCTTCAGCAGCAGACGTATGTGAACACATTTTTTAAGGATAAGCAATATGATGTGCCAGTGCTACACTGCAACCCAGCAGGGGACTGGCAGATTGGTGGCTTCGCGGCTGATGCTGGCCTGACGGGACGCAAGCTCATCGTTGATAATTATGGGCCACGCGTGCCGATCGGTGGCGGGGCCTTTAGTGGTAAGGATGCCACCAAGGTGGACCGCTCGGCGGCGTACATGGCGCGGCGCATTGCAGTGGATTATCTGCAGCACCACCACGCGCAGGAGGTGCTGGTGCGCCTGGCGTATGCAATTGGCCACGACCAGCCCGTCGAGGCGACTGCCACCATCGATGGTGTAGAGCAGTCCATCACAGGCTACGACCTCAGCCCGCATGGCATCATTACTACGCTCCAGCTCGCCCAGCCCATCTACGAACCAACCGCCTGCTGGGGACACTTTGGCGAGGGGTTTGTGTGGGATCGGTAGAATGGCGAGGCTGAGCTCTTACTGGTAGAATGCGAGTATATAAATCTTATGCTATTCTTTCTACTTCCACTTCGTTGTGCCTTTCTAAAAGATAGTTATATCTTTTAAGCGAGTAGCTACCAAACTGTGCTATGAGTAGCATCGTGCTGTTCGTAGCTCTTGTATACGGCGTCGAGATGAGGAGAGAGTGTTTCGTGCACGTCGTGCCGTAGCGCGCTATAGCCCGATGGGTCACGCAGCGCATCGCTCATTTCATACTGGGCAAGGAGGGCAGACTGATCTGGCATAACGCGATCTACGACTTGCGCCAGTGCAGCTGTGTCGAATGGGTTGATTAGTACGGATGAGTCTTGCTCGCTATTACGCTCGTTTATCATATGTTGCAAGTCTCGCACTGCGCTGGTGACAGGCTGGTATTGCTCACCGATGAGCTTGCGCAGCTGCCGTGTCTTCCGGTGGGCGCGCCAATGAGCAAATGGGCTATAATGCCCATGGTCGGCCAACATAGCTCGGCCGTAAACAGCAGCAGGAGTGCCAATCAGTGATGTAGCAGACCCAATCGTAAAGCCTGTTGCCAGTTCTTGCATTGGTGTGCCGTCAAATCCATACGCGTAGGTTACCGCAGCCATTGCACATGCACCGAGCGTAGCAATGCTTAGGCCAGCTTCTGCGTATTCTTCAGGCAGCGTCACATCTCGTTCGCCAAACCGTGGTGGCACCTTGTGATTATGAGTGCGAGTGTAGGCGATGGCAGCGTCTGGATCGACAGCGTCGAGCATGGGCTGCGGGCAATCGGCCCACACATGTACTCCATCATTTATATCCTCGGGGGCGTAGTTGTATCGAGATAGCAGTGCCATATGTCTCTCCTCTCGCTTAAATAAGTAATGTATCTATGGTAGAAGGGTGTTGCTGCTATGTCAATGTTGTGGATTTGTGAGTGAAGTAGGTGTGAACGGGTTTGTATGATTGCATTTTTTGTCCTGTTATGCTTTACTATAACAATCTATGCGCGAAACAATTGTAACTCCCAAATCAGCAGCAACTGCGTATGTGAGTGCGTTTTTTGTTGGTGAAGAGCGCCCAGCGGCACGGCTTGGTATGGTGACTGACCTCACCTTTGATGATAAAGATAATCCAGAATTTGATATAGCAATTGGTAATTATGGGGGGCATTGGCAGCTTGCTCAGCGTGCTGGTAAGCATAATTTGCGTGCACCATTGCCGCTGTGCTGTGCATATGACCAAGGCATGGCGCGTGGGTGGTTTGATGAAACACTTGGCGGTAGTGTGGCGCATGGCGTAGACGACCTCCGCGAGACGAATATTCAAACACCCGAAGAGACGCGGCGTATAGTGGCTATTGGTGGCTTGGTAGTAGCGCATTTTCTCGATAATCCACAGCAGGCATTCCTTGCTCACCTCAGTCGTCGGCACGCAATAGCCATGCAGTCATTTAATACAGCACAACTGCAAGCACTTGAGCAAACGCACTACGCGCAGCTCATCCCTGGTAGTGCAACATTACCACAATAGACTACCCATACTTTGCCTCTCACCCCACAACCTTGTATACTAGAGCCTATGGATCAGACACTTGCACAGGAGATTTTGCGTAGTGGTCA
The DNA here is from genome assembly GCA_963554165.1 of uncultured Candidatus Saccharibacteria bacterium. Taxonomy (GTDB): domain Bacteria; phylum Patescibacteriota; class Saccharimonadia; order Saccharimonadales; family Saccharimonadaceae; genus Saccharimonas. The sequence continues at coordinate 160,411 of CAUVQR010000002.1, forward strand.
AAGTGCGCTGCTGACAGGGCCAGCGGGTACGGGCAAGACATATGTGTTGGGGCAGTTCATCCGCCAATGTAAGGCGGATGGCAAGTATGTCTCCGTCACTGCTACGACGGGGCTTGCGGCGACACACCTGGGTGGCAGCACCATCCACGCATGGGCGGGGATTGGCATCCACGATAGCTTGCCGAACAATTTTTTTGATCACCTGTCGAAGACGCGGCGCGATATCATTACTAAGACAGATGTGCTTATCATCGATGAGATTAGTATGCTACACGACTATCGCCTGGATATGATCGACGAAGTGTGCCGCCGGGTGCGTGAGGTGCCGAATCAGCCTTTTGGTGGGCTGCAGGTAGTGATGAGCGGAGACTTCTTTCAGCTCCCGCCTGTTAATCGCGATGGCGGGCGGCAGGGGAGCTTTGTGGTGCAGTCGCAAGCTTGGCGCCAGCTCGACCCAGCCATTCTCTACCTCGACCAGCAATACCGCCAGCAAGAGGGCGACGCTCTGCTCGATATCCTAACGGCTATGCGAGCTGGTGATCTGCGCCGACGCCATGCCGAGCAATTACTGGCCCGCACAGAGGTAGAGCCACCTCACGAGAGCGACCTAACCGAGCTTCATACCGTCAATATCGACGTCGATCGGATCAACCAAGCCCGCCTCGCTGAGCTGCCTGGCGACGAAGTATCGTACCAGCGCAGCAGCACTGGTGGGCAAAATTATGTCGATGCCTTGCAGCGGAGCATCCTCGCGCCAGAGGTGCTGGTGCTCAAGCGGGGTGCACTGGTGATGGCTATCAAGAACGACCAAGCACGGCGCTTTGCTAATGGGAGCATTGGCCAGGTAGCAGGCTTCGAGCCAGACACAGACTACCCGGTGGTGGAATTTCGTAATGGCCATGTGGTGACAATGCAGCCCGACACCTGGGAGCTGCGCGATGGTACGCGCAAGCGGGCCAGTATCTCGCAGTTGCCACTGCGCCTGGCTTGGGCGATTACTGTGCACAAGAGCCAGGGGATGACGCTCGATAGCGCACGCATCGACCTACGCAAAGCCTTTGTTCCGGGTATGGGCTATGTAGCACTGAGCCGCGTTAAGAGTCTCGATGCTATATATCTCACCGGCATCAACCGGATGGCGCTTACCATGAGTGATGAAGCGTACATCATCGACACGCAGCTGCGCACTCGTGCCGCCCAAGATGCTGAGCGCTTTGCCCATCTGCGCGAACAGGTTGCTCAGCGTGCTACGATGCCGCAGAAAAAGCCAACGAGTAAAACTGGCAGCACTAGCTGGGCGGCCAAAATCGCCACAATGCGCCAGACCCACCCCAACGCCTACAAACCATGGACAAAAGTCGACGACGAGACACTCAAGCAAGGCTTCGTCCAAGGTGTGAGCATCCGCCAGCTCAGCCGCGAGCTCGGCCGGCACGAAGGCTCAATAAAAATGCGATTGCAAAAGCATTTTGGTGAGGATGCGGTGCAGTAGTGCATCGCTATCCCAAAGCCTTGGCTCGTCTCATATTTTTCGTAAAATATAGCAAACAAAAATGAATATTATTCTAGCATATGCAGCTCTTGCACAAGAGCTGTAAACGTCTCAGCAGCTCCCGTAAGTTACTAATTGACAAACCTCCTAGATATCTCTTACAATAAAGTAATCTAGACAATAAGGAGAAAATATGGCAAATCCAGAGAGAGAGAGAGCCTTAACAGGTAGCGCTGAGCGCCGAAGTATAAAACACTCCACGATCATCCAGTCGTTGGGTCAGTTGTCGACCCATCGCGTGATCACACTAGAAAATACATCACCAAGTACAGCTAGCATCATAAAACAACCGACAGGTGCCGCCTCCATCCGACAGAATAGTGTTTTCCTTAGCGCTCGAGAAAAGATGAAAGACAGCTTCATTATGTTGGGGTATGTAAAGGAATCTCAAGCGACCATGCGGCTTAATTCACATGATATTGCCTATGTAGAGATGAACTCGTCTGGAAGGGTATCTCTTGAAAAAAACGAGACGGGTGTGATAGCGACAAGCGGGTTGGCAGGCTGCACTGGTGTGGCTGGTTTTGCAAAAAGTCGAGATGGGAAAATTCAATCGTTTGTTTCGCATTATGATGCTCTGAGTCAGAATAGCCGCATAACAGGAAAAGATAGTCCGGTTAATCGGGATCTCTATACTTTTCGCTACCAAGTAGAAAAAGACGACACCCAAAGTACGCCATTGTATGTTGTTTCATATCCTGCATCGAGTTGCTATGATCAGGATTATGGTAAGCGACGGGGAGTGTTTCGAGAATGGCATTATATGGACCAGATCAATACTACAATAGCGCAGCTGGGCAAAAACGCACAAGTCCTCCTCTTGCCATATGAGCTTAACTCACAAGGTCACTCTCTTGCGAGTGGCCGTATGGATGGCAAAGAAGGGATATTTTGGGATGGTGTCTATATTGATTTTGCTGACTATATTGGCGATACGGTAACTAACAAACAGTAACAAGTTTAGTTATAAAGGTATAGTTGTAGTAGAATAGCTACATGCATAACGAACCAAACACACAAACCCCCACTACCGATACCACCCCAGTAACGCCACCAGAGCTAGCTGCTGCGCCGCAGAGTGATGCAGACGTAGCCGCCCATGCCGAGGCTCAGCCAACAGATACTACCGCACAGTCTACTGCTGACACGTCTACCGATGCTACCGACATCTTCCTCTGGGCCAACCAAGCCGATCGCGACAAAGACCAGTTAGAGGTGGATCTCTTCCTCTTTACCAAGGGCTATACAGTGTATGCCACCAATTATGCGGCCGAGCTCAAGGCGCAGCTCAAGGTGCTCTTCCTCTACGATATGATCACAGCGGTGCAGACGGGTGCAGCGACCGGCCTGATGGTACGCGACTTTGAGGCGGCTAAGGCTGAGGAGAATGTCCTTGAGCGCACCACGCTCGACCGGGTAGTGCATGCTCAGGAAGTGATCGAGCAGATCACCTACAACGAGGCAGATCTCGAGACCTTCAACGAGGGTGACCATGAGTTTAAGAAGGTTAAGGGTATCATTGCGCGCTTCCGGATGGGCACAGATGGCGAGCCATTCTTTGTGGCCAAGCTACTACCACAGTCGCAGGTGCTCAAGGGAGCAACCGCCTGGATGTACAGTGGTGGGTCGTTCCAGCCATTTGTGGCTGATGCTGGCCTACGCATCACGCCGGATAATCAGGTATTGATCGTTGGCAACGATATCTTTGCCTTTAGCGAGAGTAAATTCGTCCGGCTCTTTGGCTACGATGCCAAGAAACACGCTGTGGCGGAGGAGAAGATTGCTGCCATCACTCAGCAGTTCAAGCTTACCTTGCCTGAGGGTTTGACGCTCGATCGCCTGGTGCGCGACACGCCAGCGCTGGTGGCTAAGCTGCAAAAGCTCGACCCGGCGCAGGTGACACAAGACCAACTGATCGACCACGCTGACGAAATGGGTCTAGGCCTGATGACGGACGACGCGGCAGGGAGTATCATTATCATGGATGCCAAGGATGCGGCCGTTTTCGTCAATCTCCTCAACGACGACTACGTCACGAGCGACCTGACCGGCGTCAAATACGAAATGCGCGGCAAGAAGATCTTGCGCGAGAATGAGCAATTGCCGGAGTAGGGAAGAGATATTTTCTGTGTCTAGCTAGTATCATGCTATTGGACAAGAAAATATCTGGAGGCCAGCGACCAAGCAAGCGGGAGAGCTCTGTATTTCGTCATAGGGTGTTGATCTCAAAACTCTCATGTATTCTCACGCTCCACCTCCCCACACTCCCTCCTCAGGAACACTATAAGGGTCGATATTCACTGGATATCGACCTCTTGCGCTGGGCTGCAAACAGATTATTGCAATCTGTTTTCACACTCCATCGGATGAAGTGATGGGAAGGTGGAGCGAGCGCAGAGAAAGAGAGACGATGCATCCACCCAATAATTCTATTTTTCTTAATCTTCTGCTGATGGTACAATAAGCATTATGGCTAAGCAACAATCTACGGTGCAATTTCCAAAACATTTCCTCTGGGGTGCTGCCACGAGCGCGCATCAGGTCGAGGGTGGTATGCACAACCAGTGGTCGGAGTGGGAAAAAGCTCAGGCCAAGACCCTCGCTGCTCAGAGCCAATATCAATACGGCGATTTGCCCAACTGGCCGCACATAGCTAGTGCCGCCAAAGATCCAAACAATTATATCTCGGGCAAAGCCGCCAACCACGCCGAGCTCTACGCCCAAGACTTCGCCCTGGCCAAGAAGATGGGCCTGACCTCGTGGCGCTTTAGTGTGGAGTGGTCGCGCATCGAGCCAGAAGAGGGCGCGTGGAATGCCGAGGCGATCAAATATTACAAGGCGTACTTGGCCGCGCTGGCCGATGCTGGGCTGGAGCCCGTCGTGACGCTGTTTCACTTCACGCTGCCGGTATGGTTTGCTGCCCAGGGGGGCTTTGCTAAGCGCGATAATGTGAAGTACTTCGTGCGCTTTGTCGATAAACTGATGGATGAGATTGGCGCTACGGTGCGCTATGTCGTTACCATTAATGAGCCCTGCGTCTACGTGACCGAGAGCTACTACAACGGCACCTGGCCACCCAACGTCCGCAGCAAGTGGCAGACCTATCGCGTGCTAAGCAACCTTGCCTACGCGCACAACCAAGTAGCCAAAGTCCTCCACGCCAAGAGTCGGCGCTTCAAGGTGGCGGTGGCCAAAAACTCGGCCTACACCTACCCGGGTGATGACGCCTGGCTCAGCCGAGCGACGGCGCGGGTGGTGCAGTTCTTCCAGGACGATTATTTCCTGCGCAAGGTGGTGCGGCAGAGTGATTACATTGCCGTTAATTATTACTTTAGTAATCGCATCTATGGCTACCGCATCCACAACCCTGAGACCACGCCAAATGATCTCGGCTGGACAATGCAGCCCGATCATCTCGAGCTTGCACTTGAGCGTCTCTGGGGCCGCTACAAGCTGCCTCTGCTCGTGACGGAGAACGGTGTGGCCGACGAGCGCGACCAGTTTCGCAAGCAATGGCTCACTCAGTCTATCCTTGCTATGCAGCGCGCCCTTGGCAATGGAGTAGAGCTGCTGGGGTATATGCACTGGAGCTTCCTCGATAACTTCGAGTGGGACAAAGGGTTTTGGCCACGCTTTGGCCTCTTTGCGGTCGACTACAAGACGTATAAGCGGACGCCGCGCCCCAGTGCGCTATGGTTTGCTCGTGTATTGCAACAGCAGAAGAAACAGGCAGAGCGGCCTATTGAGCCATTGCCGTCTGTACCAGCGCGCAAGAAGCCGAGTGCTAAGCCAGCTACCGCACAGGCGCAAGCTACATCATCATCGCCGCGCTCTACTCGCTCTACACCAGCAGTGCCACCCAAACCGACGCCGCCAACGCCACCCCAAACACCCCAAATGCCACCATCTACACCAGGGTCAGCGGCACGCTCTAGCGGGGTGATTGCACCACCGCGTCGACCAGCAGTCGCATCACGTAGTCGTTCACGTAGTCATAATAATCGGGAGGAATAATACATGGCACAGAGCAATGGTGGAGCACGCGTCGTCGTCATCGGCGGCGGGACAGGGAGCTTTACGCTCCTGACAGGTCTGAGGCAGTATGCCTCGCAGGTCACGGCACTCGTCAATATGGCAGATGATGGCGGCTCGACGGGCCAGCTGCGTGATGAGCTCGGCGTCTTGCCGCCTGGTGATGTGCGCCAGTGCCTCGTGGCGTTGAGCAATAGCCCCAAGGTGCGCGACCTCTTTAATTATCGCTTCGATGAAGGGAGCTTCAAGGGGCATGCCTTTGGCAATCTCTTCCTCACAGCCCTTGAGAAAATGACCGGCAGCTTTGCCGAGGCGGTGGCATTAGCCAGCCAGGTGCTTAATATCGATGGGTGCGTTGTGCCCGCTACGCTGAGCAATGTGACACTCTGCGCGGAGGGTGAGGATGGTCAGCCTATCAAGGGTGAATATCTCATCTCACAGCAGGCGCTAGCGCGTCGGCCCAAGATTTGGCTCGAGCCAGAAGCCCAGGCCAACCCCGCCGCGGTGGAGGCAATTCGCACCGCCGATATGGTCGTTGTGGCTCCTGGCAACCTCTATGGTAGCCTCGCACCTGTCTTGGTCATTCGCGAGATCCAAGAGGCGCTTGCTGCCACCACAGCACGCTGCGTCTTCGTCTGCAACCTCGTTACCAAGCCCGGCCCAACGGACGGCTTTTCGGTAAGCGACTTCGCGAGTGAGATCGAGCGCCTAGCAGGCAGTCAGTTCCTCGACTATGTCGTCTTCAACAACACGCGCCCCAGCCCCGAGCTTATGGACAAGTACGCTCACGATGGCGAGCTGATGGTCGAGTACGATATGGACGAGATGCACCGCCAGCACTATCGCTATCGTGCCGCACCAGTCCTCGCACAAGACGTGTGGGATGGTGCCCAGGCTAGCGATCCACTGGCTAGCACGCGCAGCTTCATCCGGCACGACCCTGATGTCGTGGCGCGCCAGCTGATGCGGATATACTTTGCATAAATATCAAGGACTGGCTATACTGTAATAATTATGGAATACCCATCGAGCCATTACCATATCTACATTGATCTCGATCGGACGATCATCAACACCACGCAGTGGTTGCGCGAGATAGCGGAGGCACTCGCCCAGCTCTACCCGGCGCAGGTGACCGCCAAGGAATTCTTGGCGGCGCAGCCTCGCTACATGCTCCGGCCCAAGACGAACCCCACCGCGCCGACCTACGTCTTGGCGGCACAGCTTGCGGCGCTTGGTCTCGATGCGGCATCTGTTATTGAGCAGCTCGAGCAGACGACGCTCGCCGATGGCCACCTCCAGTATCCCGGCGTGGCACAGATGCTGCGCACGCTCAGCCACTATGGCACGGTGCAGGTGCTAACCTACGGCGACCCCATCACCCCGCACTGCAAAGCCCGCCTGTGCCCAGCAGTGCGTGCGCTCGTGGCTCAGCAGGGTGGGCAGGTGATCATCACCACCTTGCAAGACAAAGCCCAGTGGCTGCGCCGTGCTGCCGCTGCAAACCCCGGCCAAACAATCTACCTGATCGACGATAAGCCCGTTGCCACCGTCTTTGCGCCTGAGTCAGACCCGCCCATCCGCTGCGTGCAGATCGACCACACTGGTCAGCTTACGTCGCGCCCCGCCAATTGGCTCGCTGGAGAATGGCCCATTTGTCATACGTTAGCTCAAGCAACTAATATCATACAAGGAGACATCGAGTATGCACTGCACCAAAGCAATCATCCCCGTAGCAGGCTGGGGGACACGGCGCCTGCCCGTCACCAAGACGATCGAAAAATGCATGTTGCCGCTGGGTAACCGCCCGGTAGTAGACTACGCCGTGCAAGACTGCATCGCGGCGGGCATCCGCGATATCTACTTCGTGGTGAGCGAGCAAAGTACGCAGATTCGCGACTTCTACCGCTCCAATGTCGATCTCAACAACTACCTACGCCGCAATGGTAAGGCAGATCTCTTGCCTCTTATCGCTCCGCCAAAGGTCAATCTGCACTACATGGTGCAATCGAGCTATGGTAAGTACGGCACAGCCATCCCAGTCAGCCTGGTGGTGCCGCAGCTCGACCCCGGTGAACCAGTGGTCGTGCTGATGGGTGATGACTGTGTGTATAATGCCGATGGCACATCAGAGGTGGCGCGCCTCATTGAGGCAGCAGGGGAAGACCGCTCGGCCATCCTAGGTGTACACATGCCACCCAACCAGCTGAGCCACTACGGCGTGCTGGATGTTGCCGATGATGGCCGGCTGCGCGGCGTGGTAGAGAAGCCAGCGCCAGGTAAGGCACCAAGCGAAATGATCAATGTCAGCAAATACGTCCTCAGCCACGACCTCCTGCAGCGCATTGCTGCCCACGCCGACCGTGACGACGTCGCGGGTGAATACTACATCACCGACCCCTTCAACGACTACCTCGCCGCTGGTGGCCACATGGCCGTCGTCCCTACCAAGGGTCACTACCTCGACACTGGCACGCTCGAGACCTGGGTAGCAGCCAACAACTGGCTGCTCGAGCATCAGGGGTAGGAGCTTAATACCAGTAGCATTCTTAAGAACACACCTCCTATGCCGCAACAGCCGATTCCACCCCAGTCTCAGCCACAGCCACCCCAGCAAGCGCAGCCACGGCAACCCACAGCATCACCCGCCTCGGCTCGTCAGTGCGCAGCCCTGGGTACGGTGCTTGGTGTAGGTGGTGTGTGTAGTGGCATTATTAGCATTCTCATGTTAATCGCGAGCACTACTTTGGATGAATCTACTAATATGAATCGTGCTGCTTTTTCTGTCGCCATTGTTGCCAGTGTTGCTGGTATTATCCTTGGTATCAACTCTTACGACAAACTGCGCGAAGCGGGCGCATCGCGTGCATGGGGCATAGCGAGTATTGTGTGCAGCGCTGTCGTGGCTGGGTGGATTGTGTTGCAGATTTTGTATCTTATTGTAATGATAGCCCTTTTTCTTGTTACGTTATTGATCGATTCTCTACAGAAGTAGGTGGAGAGCTCGTGACATGTCTGTCTGGATATTAATTAGATCATAGCTTGTTAAAACTTTATACAAAAACACAGCCCACCAACTGCCACGGCCAAATCGGGCTTCCAGGCCCGAGAATACTCGAGAGAGTACTCAATCAGGCGTGGTGATATGGCGGGCTGTGTTGGTGGGCTTTTAGCCCTCTGTCACCCAGAAACACACGATATAGCGTGCATTCACATGTGTGATATCACTAGGGTCACTATAGAATGCAGCGAGAAAATCACCATTTCTTACTGCATTCTCAATGTCGCTAACCGCTATCTCTGGGGTTCTATATGTTCTGTTGATGATTAAAGACGGAGCAGTCTCTGCGTCTCTACTCATTCTGACCCGAACACTGTACTTCTTCATGATGATCTCCTGAGATCAGCAGAGGCCAAAGAGCTGCTTTCTGCTCTTTGAGACAAACCCCTATGAGCTAAAAAGCTAATATATATATATCAATATATGAGAGCCGCGTCAAGCTATTTTGCTTATAATGCCATAAAATCAGCGTATTTTCTCATTTTGTACGTATAAAATAGTAAGATATGTTCGCTATAGGCGCGTCTAAGTCAGAGCAAAATGCCCAGCAATCTCGCTTATTCTTATCCGCATCGTGCAACGTGGGGAAAACTGCTGACCCCTGATACTGGTTGAGCTTTTCCACAGATTTGTGGATAAGCGCCAGCACGGCGGGGAATGCCGTGGGTAAAAGGGGTTGCGTGTGGGTGAGAGTGGGTATTATACTGGGAGTAGTGGAAGAAAGTGGGTAACCACGAGAAAAACAAACACCACTGCACAAAAACAAAATAATTCATCTGTAAGGATCGCCACACCCCATGGATTACTTCGAACGCAAGCTGGATGACAAGCGTCGGCTCACCATACCGACGGAGCTTCGGGCGGAGTTCGCCAGCGGCGTGGTCCTGACGCGCGGCTTTGGCAGCTACCTCCACCTGTATGCGCAGGATGTGTGGGATAGCCAGGTAGAGCCAGCGCTGACGGGCAGCATCCTTGATGAACATGTCGCCGACCTCAACGTCAAGTTCCGGCGCGGCAAGACGGCTGCCACCCTGGACCAGAAGCAGGGCAGGGTAACAGTAGAGCAGCATCTGCTGGATTATGCTGGGATCTCGCGCGAGGTTGTGGCGGTACGCGCCGGCCAGTATTGGCGCTTGATGGCACCAGAGCAGGCCGAGTAGCAAGGCTGTTTTTGTGACGCTCTTTAACAAGCACGTGTAACTGATATCCTCGAGATCGACCATCTGGTAGTGAGCCATGTGGGCACCCGACCCACGCAAAACCCTGTCGGGCGCACCTTCCTCACAAACACCTCCCAAAAACTCCACCTCACATAATTGCTGCGGCAATTATACACATAAGTCTCTCAAACGATCTTTGACGGGCTCTCTCGGCCCGGTACAAGCAAAGATCGTCAACAAAAACAAACACATTTTATGCGAAAACAAACAGGTTTCGCTACCAGATGGGTGATCTCGAGCCCGCATCGGACTATCTCGCAGTAGCCTGAGTGGGGCGTATCTTTATGGAAAAGCATAGCTATACCTATCGGTAGCATTGCTGTGCCATCCTCCTGCCGAGGGAGTGTGATAATCCGTTGCAATAACGGATTATCAGCCCAGCGCAAGAGGTCAACATCTGGGAGATGTTGACCCTTATAGCGATCCCGAGTGCAGGAGGTGGTGAGGCAAGGCGTGAGACGGCGTATAGTAGCTTAAGCTTAGTATCGGTTTCTCTGTTGTTCTTTGGCTAAATAGGCCATGATCAGTAGGGGAGGAAAGCAATATTATGCTACCATAAGAAACGTATGAGTATCAAAGCACATCCACCACTTCATGTTCCAGTATTGCTGGAGGCAGTGTTAGCCCAGCTCCAGCCACGCCCAGGTGAGCGCTATCTCGACCTGACGGCGGGGTATGGCGGCCATGCCACAGCGGTTCTCGAGCAGACCCAGACGTATACCACGGCGTGTTTGGTCGATCGCGACCAGTATGCTTTGTCGCAGCTTGGTAGCTTGGCAGGGCAGGGCGCACGGCTGATGCATTGTGATTTTTTGCATGCAGCACAGCAGTTGGTTCGCGAGGGTGAGCAATTTGATTTATTGCTACTGGATTTGGGGGTGTCGTCACCGCAGCTCGATCGAGCTGATCGAGGGTTTTCCTTTACACACACTGGTCCGCTTGATATGCGGATGGATCAACGCCAGGCGATGACTGCCGAGCAGATTGTCAACCACATGACAGAGGCAGAGCTCGCCCGATTGATCATCCGCTACGGCGAAGAACCGCCAGCGATAGCACGGCGCTATGCTGCTGCTATTTGCGCGGCACGGCCACTGTCGAGTACTGGAGAACTCGCGCGCGTCATCGAGCACGCTACCCGTGGCAAACGGGGCAAAACCCATCCAGCCACGCGTACCTTTCAGGCAGTCCGCATCGCCGTCAATGATGAATTGACGCAGGTAGAGCAGACGCTCCAGCTGGTGCCAGCCTTGCTACGCACTGGTGGACGTGTGGGAGTGATTAGCTTCCATAGCCTCGAGGATCGGCTCGTCAAGCGCTTCTTCGCGGAGCAGCGCCAGGCAGGCTACGAGGCCGAGCTCCACATCCTCACCAAGAAGCCAATCGCGGGCAGCCATGACGATGCTTACAATCCGCGTGCCCGCAGCGCTAAGCTGCGAGCCGCCGCAAAAATATAAAAAACAAAAAAAGGAGTAGGGACATGCCAGTTCGTATCCCCGTACAAAATCAATCAATCACGACAACCGTATTGGTCCGCCACGGCAAATAGCCCTTGGCTCAAGACCTCGCGCTGGGGCGGCGCGTTATCCGCCCCACCCTAGAAACGACCCCATACCAACGTTAAACACAAACACCACCACAATGACAACCTACACACGGACAATGCAATTTAATAGTCGACGCCAGAGCACCTGGAAGCGCAACCGCAACACCGTTGCTTTTGCTTCGGCTATCAAACTTGGGCCAATCACCCACACAGTGCTGATTGCCCTCCTTATCACCATCCTTGGTTTGATATATCTAGCGCAGGCGACACACACAGTCAGCTATGGCTACGAGGCCAGCAAGATTGACGACAAAATCTCCTCTCTCAGCGAACAAAAGAAGGACCTGGAGGTCGATAACGCTCGTCTGACCGCCCTTAAGGAAGTGCAGGGTAGTAGTGTGGCCAAAACGATGACAACACCAGCCAATACAGCGTACGCCAGCGAGTAGCCCATGCTGCAGCGCCATCTTGCTACGCCACGCGCTCAGGCGCTCGCCGCTGTGCTCGGCGGGCTACTTGTGGTGTTTGTGTTGCGCCTAGGGTATGTGCAGGTGCTGCAGCATGATTACTATGTATCGCAGGCTGATAGCGAGCAAGTCAAGCAATTTCGTCTGCGTGCCCAGCGCGGTGAGATATACACCATGGATGGTACTACTCCCGCCAAACTTGTCATGAATGAGACTGTCTATACCGTGTGGGCCGACCCGATGGCCGTGACAGATGTAGATAAGATCGTGACGGTCCTCAACCAGGTGGCTGGTGGTAATGTGCGTGAGAATTTTCGCCAATACATCACGCGTAAGCCAAGCCGCTACCAAGTGCTTGCCACCAAAGTGAGCCGTAAGCAGGCTGAACTTATCAAGAAGGAGAATCTCGCTGGGGTGGGCTTTGATGCGATGAGCCAGCGCGTCTACCCAGAAGGGCAGTTGGCCAGCCAAGTGCTGGGCTTTGTCGATGCTGAGGGTAAGGGAAAGTACGGCTTCGAACAGGCCAATGATGATAAGCTGCGCGGCACGGATGGGGTGCTTAAGACAGTGACAGACATCCGCTCAGTACCGCTAACCATTGGCCGGACGAATATCAACCAGCCTGCTAAAAATGGGACCAATATGGTACTGACGATCGATCGCAACATCCAGACGAGGGTCGAGCAAGCGCTTGTCGATGGGGCTAAGCGCAGTGGCGCTACCGATGTCAGTGCCGTCGTGATGAACCCGCAGAATGGCCAGGTCTTAGCCATGGCCAACCTCCCCACCTATGACCCGTCTAACCTGAAGACGATTAAAAGCGTCGCCGCGCTCAACAACAACACCATCACCACGCCATACGAACCGGGCTCCGACATCAAGACATTCACAGTGGCGACAGGTATCGACAAAGGGGTTATCACGCCGCAAACGACGTACAATAATACCGATAGCATCAAGGTAGACGACATCACCATTGGTAATGCCAGTAAAGGACAGACGGGCAACATTACCATGCAGCACGCCCTCAATTGGTCGCTCAACACTGGTATGGTCACCGTTGCACAGCGCTTGGGCAATGGCAGCTACATCACTCGCCAGGCGCGCGACACAATGTATGACTACTTCCATAAGCGCTTTCGCCTTGGGCAGCTGACGGGGGTAGAACTCGCTGGTGAGGCTAAGGGTAATATCGTATCGCCCACCCAGCAGCAGGGCAATGCAGTGCGCTACTCTAACATGTCCTTTGGCCAGGGGATGGATGCGACGATGCTGCAGGTCTCGGCTGGCTTTAGTGCGATTATCAATGGTGGGACGTACTACAGCCCCACCATCATCGCAGGGACGATTGACGACAACGGCACCTTTGCCAAGGCTGCGCGCAAAGCTTCGTATGCTCATGTTATCAAGCCGCAGTCATCTACCACTGTGCGCGAAATGGTACACCAAGCGCGCCAGGCCTTTTATGCGGGTGGCGATCGTGCGGGGTTCTACATTGGCGGCAAGACGGGTACATCGCAAACCATCAAGGACGGCAAGTATATTTCTAACCAAACCATCGGCACCTACCTCGGTTTTGGTGGGGAGGTTGGCAAAACACCAGCGTATGTTATTATGGTGGAGGTTTCGGGCAAAGGGCTGAATATGCAGGGGGGTCAAGACGCTCACCCGATTTTCACGGATATATCTAATTGGTTGCTCGACTATATGAAGCTCGAGCCGAAAGGAAACACACCATAATGAACCTCACCACACTCGTTCGCGAGCTCAACGCGACATTTCTTCTCAGCGTCGCGGCCTTTTTGCTGGCGATGGCCCTCACGCCGCTCTATACCTACTTTGCGTATCGGTATAAGTTCTGGAAAAAACAGCGAGCCGCGAGCACAACGGGCGAGGAATTGACGGTCTTTACTAAGCTGCATGCCGATAAATTCACGCGCGATATCCCCACTATGGCAGGGATGGTTGGCATTGTGGCCATTGCTGTGGTAACGCTGGGGTTTAATCTCGACCGAGCCCAGACCTGGCTCCCACTGGCGGCATTGCTTGGTGGTGGGGCAGTGGGGCTGCTGGACGATGTGATCAATATCAATAGTGATGGCTCGGGCTCGGCAGGCTTGCGCGCCTGGCTGAAGTTCTCAATGATCGCGGTGATGGCGGCGGTACTGGCCTGGTTCTTTTACGTTAAGCTGGGTTATACAACAGTGCACGTGCCGTACGTTGGCGACTGGCAGCTCGGCCCATGGATTGTCCCGCTCTTTATCTTTGCGGTGGTGGCAACTGGCAATGCGGTGAATATTAGCGATGGCCTGGATGGTCTGGCTGGTGGACTGCTGGCGGTGAGCTATTGCATCTTCGGGGTGATTGCCTTACTACAGGGGCATTTGCAACTGGCGGGCTTTTGCTTCACTGTAGTGGGAGTGCTGCTGAGCTACCTGTGGTTTAATATCTATCCAGCCCGGTTCTTTATGGGTGACGTGGGGAGCTTTGCCTTTGGGACGAGCCTAGGCGTCGTGGCGATGCTGACGAATACGCTGTTTTTGCTGCCGGTCATTGGTGTGCTGTTTGTGGTAGAGGCGGGCTCGAGCCTTATTCAAATCCTCAGTAAGAAGTTCTTTCACCGCAAGGTGTTTATCTCGGCACCAATTCACCAGCACTTCCAAGCAGTCGGTTGGCCAGAGGTGAAGGTAACGATGCGTTTCTGGGTGATCTCTTGCGTGACAGGCTTTATTGGCCTGATGATGGCGCTGGGTGGGGGGCACATCTAGAATGGTTGCTGCTCGCCGCACTCGTGCTGCGCACCGATCGGCTTCGGCTCGGTCGGCTCAGCCAGTGCGCCGCGAGCAACGGAGTGCTACCTCCGCTCCATCTGTCGCTGTGCCGCGTTTGCACCGGCCTGACTATCAGATTATCCTCTGGGTGGGGCTGCTCATGCTGCTGGGTTTGGTGGTAATGTATGCCATTGGCCCGCAGCGTGCCAATGTGCTCAACTCTGCACACAACACCAACTACTACACCGATGGCTATTTCGCCATTAAGCAGACGGTGAGCTTGCTCCTGTCAATTAGCGCTTTTGTGGGGTTGTCGCTCGTACCATTTGCGTGGCTGCGCCAGAAGGCGGGTACGCTGCTAGCGAGCGGTTTTGTGCTGTGTGCGCTGTTGTTTGTCCTTGGTAATATGCTGCATGTCTCGGCGATTGCTCAGTGCAGCCTTGGGGCGTGTCGCTGGTTCTCGCTGGGGCCACTAGGGAGCTTCCAGCCAGCCGAGATGCTGAAGTTTGGCATGCTTATCTATATGGCGCTCTTCCTCGGCACACGGGCGCGCCAGGGGGTGATAAACGACCTCCATCAAACGATCATCCCCATGGTAATTATGATGTGCGCAGCGCTTTTCTTCGTGATATTTTTGCAAAAGGATATGGGCACGGGCCTGGCGCTCACTGCCATGGTAGCATGCATGGTAGTGATGAGTGGTATGAGCTGGCGCTGGCTGGCTTACTTAGCAGCGGGCTGCGTGGCGTTGGTGCTACTGCTCATCGTCATTGCGCCGCACCGCATGGAGCGGGTGGCGACCTTCTTCCAGGGGGATGATCACGCCACTAGTAGCAATGATGATGGCTACCACATCAAGAATGCCAAGATTGCGCTGGGTACAGGCGGGCTATTTGGCCTGGGTATTGGTAACAGTATCCAAGCGACCGGCTATCTCCCTGAGGCGATTAACGATTCAGTCTTTGCTATTATTGGTGAAACGTTTGGCTTTGTGGGGGCGGTGGTCGTGCTGGCATTGTTTGCAGCGCTGCTACTGCGCCTGCTGAGGATTGCCGAGCGTTTGCCTGATACAACAATGCGCCTGGTGGTAGCTGGAGTCTTTGGCTGGCTGGGCGCACATGTTATGCTAAATGTAGCGTCGATGATTGGAGTCTTCCCACTGACGGGTATTACGCTGCCATTGCTGAGCTTTGGTGGCACCAGTATGGTATTTATTGCTGGTGCGCTTGGTCTGGCCTTCCAATTATCACGCCAGGCAGCTTACCAACCAATCAACGAAAAGGAGACCTCTCATGAAGCTACTGGCAGTCGGCGGTGGATCGGGCGGGCACGTTACGCCGGTCGTCGCCGTCATTAATGAAATCGCAGCCCTCCAGCCCGATGTGCAGGTGACCTTCGTCTGCGATAAGGCCTTCGCTAGCCAATCGCGTGGGCTCATGCAGCATGCTGCAGTGCCAGTGCGAGTGCGGACAATCGCTGCGGGCAAGTTCCGGCGCTATCAGCACCTCAGCGTGGTGCGCCAGTTGCTTATGCCAAGTATCGTCCTGGCTAATATACTAGATATCTTTAAGATCCTGGCTGGCGTATGTCAGAGTCTCTGGCTGGTGCTGCACTGGCGGCCAGACGTGATCTTTGCCAAGGGGGGGTTTGTGTGCCTGCCGGTTGGTATTGCGGCGCGCTGCCTGCGCGTGCCAGTGGTCATCCACGACTCCGATGCTCGCCCTGGCCTGACTAACCGTGTGATGGCGCGCTGGGCAGCAGCGATTGCTACAGGCTGGCCCCTCAAGCATTATCACTATCCTGCATCGCGTAGCCGCTATGTGGGGGTGCCGATTGGTGCTGATTTTCACCCGCTCACTCCGGCTCAGCGGCAGCAGGCACGGCAGACCTTCTCGCTTGATCCACATAAGCCATTAGTTGTCGCTACTGGTGGCGGTCTTGGCTCGGCTATTATCAATCACGCGGTGCTGCGCGCTGCCGATGAGCTACTGGCTGCCGGTATGCAGGTTTATCTGGTGGCAGGCAAAGGCAATTACGATGCCGCCCAGGCTAAAGCGCCGCAGCACCCCGATTTTCACTGTGTGCCCTTCGTTTTCGAGCATATGGCGCAATTGCTCGGTGCAGCCGATGTCGTAGTATCACGCGCTAGTGCCACCTTCACACAAGAGCTTGCTGGCCTCGCGCAGGCAGCTATCTTGGTGCCGGCCCATCACCTGGGCGACCAATGCAAAAATGCCGCCATCTATGCTGAGACTAAGGCTGCTCTGGTCTTGCAAGACGACGCCTTAGAGCAGAGCGATGCCCTTAGCCAGGCCATTCTTACCCTCGTGCGCGACCCTGCGCAGCGTCAGCAGCTCGCTCAGCGCCTCCATACCTATGCACGCCCCCACGCCGCCCGCGATGTAGCGCAAATGGTGGTGAAGGTGGCTCAGCGTACTAGAAAAGGATAAAAGTGACCCGGCTCTTCTTATAAAAAAGGGGAAGAGTAAGAGTGTATCTAAGGTGTCTCATCATAAAGCACTAGTAAATAATGTAGCATGTTAATCCATGCTACATTATTTTCATTAAAAACACTGTGCCAAGATGAGGCAAGCCTGACCCGTAGCAGTAAAAGCTATTAACTCCCAAACTCAAATGGCCGATAGTGTGCATCGATTTCCTGCCGCTCTTTAGAGGGGGGCAGCTCGCTGATTGTAATGAGAGTGTCATAAAATTGGTGTAGTATCTCGCCAGACCGCTTGAAAGAGATTGGCATAGCGACAGTATTCCAGAGGTCTTCACACTCTTGTCGAAAGGCCCCATGAAACACTTCAGTACCAAGTGCTGCGATCAGACGAATCTCGTCTCTTGTGAACTCTATTGTTGCTCCTTCTTTTGTTGCATGGACTGTCTTCATATGTCGATTTCTCCGCTTAACTATACAACTGTAGTGCTCCCAGTATGGAGTGGGGAGCAAGAAATGTCAAATTATATTGCAGGGAAGGTGTTAATCAGGCAATTACCTAGTGCTGAAGGGGAGGGGGTAGTACCAAGAAGACGTCGTTTAATACCCAGATGCTTTTGCCAACAACTAGTCATCTACGGTATAATGACCTGTAGCATCATGGGCTTTCGCACAAAACAAACACCACCACCAGCGCGCCGCCGAGCTGCCAAAAACAAGAGGGAAGAGCAGCTCCAACGCACCGCCTACACCTACCGGCGTAACCGTACACTGACTGGTAGCTTGGTGAGCCGTGTCCCAAGTGCGGGCGAGTCTAAGGCGCAGCTGCGGTCGCCTCGTATGCATGCGCATGATTTACGCCGGACGCGCCGCCATGTGGCATTGTCGCTTGGAGTGGTAGTGGGGCTGCTGGCTACAGTGTGGTTTGCGCTTGATAACGTCATTGCGACACCAGTTATTGCAGGCAATCTCACCAGCAACCATCAGCTCTACCAAGCCAAGATCAACGACTATCTCACTGCCCATCCGCTGGAGCGTTTTCGCTTTGCACTCAATACTAGTCGGCTGGCGGCCTATCTCCAGACGCATGATTGCCCCGAAGTGGCCGCAGTGCTTCCAGCCACGCAGCAAGCTGGCTTGGGGCGCAGCACCATCACCCTCGCTATGCGCCAAGCAGCGGTGGTCTGGACGGTTAATCGCCAGCAACTCTTTGTTGATACTGAGGGCCACGCCTTCCGCCGTGCCTATGGGCCACGGCCAAGCATTGAAGTGGTGGACGACAGTGGTATTGGTACGCGTAATAACCAAGT
The DNA here is from genome assembly GCA_963554165.1 of uncultured Candidatus Saccharibacteria bacterium. Taxonomy (GTDB): domain Bacteria; phylum Patescibacteriota; class Saccharimonadia; order Saccharimonadales; family Saccharimonadaceae; genus Saccharimonas. The sequence goes on from CAUVQR010000002.1 coordinate 178,813, forward strand.
CGTCGCGAGCAACCAATTCCTTGGCTTTATCGGTAAAGTCGTTGGCGCAGTCCGTCGCCATCAGCTCACCGTCCAAAAGATCACGCTGCCTGCTGGCATGACTCGTCAAATCTATGTCTGGTTTACAGGGGTGGAGTATCCTGTTAAGTTCTCGGTCGATCGCTCGGCTGGCCTGCAGAGCGAGGATGCCGCTCGGGCCATTCGCTATCTGGCGCAGCACCACATCACTCCCAAATATCTCGATGTCCGCGTCAGTGGCCGAGCGGCGTATCGGTAAAGAACTGTAAATAGTGTGGATATTGAGATATCCGCTTTTTTCTCCGTAGATCCTCCATCCATCGTTGATGAGGCGGAAATCGATTGCCATGATAACACCCAGAGGATGATTAATTTTGACGTAAGAGTCTGGCGTCCTGACATTCGCGAGAGTCATCAAGCTATAAACCTTTCTAAAATGGAGCGGCATAAGAGGAATTAATGTGAGAAGTTACTGGGGTTATAAAGCATCAGTTTCGTAGCTAACTACAGCACATCCAGCAAAGGGCAGGGAAGCTTACTCTGTAAAATAAGAACAAATTTACAACATTTTATATAACAAAGCACGAAAAATGCAAATACTATATCTATACTATAATAACCAAAAAATGCAAAAAAGAGTAGGGGAGATGTTTTTTGCGAAAAAGTCAAATCATGATATCGTATAGTTTTTAATCTCGGTCAACCCAAGCAGGGTAGAAAACATAGCAAAAGTACCAAGCAAACAAAATGTCAAACAAAGCAACCATGGCTAATAGACCGAGGAGCTCGTACCGACACCAGCATGATACCAGGCAAGCACGAGGCCGAAGTGTATACTTGGGATCTTGGTCGGCTCATTCGTTCGACATCAAGCCAATGTACATATAGTCACAAACACTGTGCGCAACAAACACATTCACATGCGAACAAACATACGTAGCTTTGCGTACGTATGAACGTGTATGAATATACGCGCAGTGTGTTCCCTCCAATAGAACAAGCGTCTGCTTTTACTTTTGCAGGACGTATATAAGTGCTTGCGGCTCTATCCTTACTCTCTCCATTGGATGGCGCAGATATCTTAAGTGAACCTACTGAACGAGAAGTAAGATTTGATCAATAATCGAAGACATGCGCTCTTGAAATACGTCGTATGCCTATAAAGCCCATAGAGTGCCAAACCCAGCCCAATTTCAGCCATATCTAGGGTTAAATCAACATATGCATCGTAAAAGGATTATTGTGCGAAGTTATATTACACTCCTAAAGATGATTAATGATACATCTTTTACATCTACCCCACTGCTGCGCGGGTGTAAATTATTGTGTACGCGTGGATTGCGGCACATTGCGGCTTATCATTCCCTTGTCTATTAGCGCTGATGTTTATGCTTATGCTTTGCTGTTGGCTGCTACTTTGCTGTGCATGATCGCTTGCTTTATTGTGTAGTATGCTAATCGGTGCTGTGGACTCGTGAATGTCACAGTATATTTAGATAGCCTATAGTTAGTCAAATCTAGGCTGTGTGCTGCTGTTTGGCTATTATAGGCAGTGGTATATCTGCAAGGACAAATATGACTCTCTGGCTAACCTTGAGGGATATATAAGTATAAGAACCGGAGGTGAGCAGAGAGCTACAGCTGAGGTGAGATATGTCACGAGAACACAGCTCTCGAATATAAGCTTATCAGTGGTATATGCTAGTGAAATGAGGCAAAAACAGGGGTAGGGCGGTTGCCAGGAATTTTTGGCGAAAGGGTGGCAGACTCCCCTGCCTTGCCCTGCCCTTTTTGATTGCTGGCTGCTGCGCTTTTGCTGTGCACTTGGGATCCTTCTGCAAAGGAATGGACGCAAGAGGCGTATATGAGCAAATTGTGGCTGTGGGCAGAGTTATTTTGTACACAAAACGGCCGATAAATAAACCTATGAGCGGCAAATCACACGCAAATATCCGCAGTCATCATGTGTACACGATATTTGTCCACGAGGCAAATTACCTCTGTTGTAGCTGAGTATATGTAGTGTTCAGGGCGGGAGGGGAGGCCACTTCCCTGCCGATACTTGGTCTAAATATACTATAAGCTATAGCCACTCCCCTGTCTTCTTTTTGAGCGTGGTGTACGAAGAGAAGCTTTGATAAATCAGACCTATGTGAGCAGGCAGAACCCCAAAATTAAGAGACGAAGCTCTCATTGCTTCGTCTCTTAGTGGCGTATTGTTTGTCTAGAGTTACGCTGCTGCGACCGCCTCTGTTTGCTCCTTGGGTGGTTCGAGGGCGTAGGTAGCTTTGGCGACGCGCTTGAAGAGTGGTTTGCTTTGGAGGTTGAGGAGGATGGTAGTCTCCTTGACCTGGCGGCTCTTGAGGACGCGCTTAACGATCTCGTCGCGGTGCAATGGGCCACCCTCGTCGCGCAAGATACCGGCAATGATATCAGCCACGGTGCCTTGGCTATAACCCCAGATGTCGAGCGCATAAATGCCGCGGCCGATGAGGATGAAGCGCTTGTCTTTGATGAGCTCGTTGTGGATGGCTTGCTTGGTGACGTTGCGGCGCTTGAAGGTGCTTTCCTTAATGCGCTGAGCAATCTCGCTAAAGTGTAGCGGCTTACCCTCATCTAGTAGGACGACGTAGATCTTGTCGCGGATATTCTTAGGATTAACGGTTGGCCACTTGCTCAGGCCCCACATGTCTTTGAGGTGGGCCAGCTGGGTAGAGAGGCTGGCCAGGCCGCGCACTTGGTTGGGGTTCTCGTAGGTGAGTTGGTCATGCAGCGCTTCGAGGCTGATAGGCGCACCATGCTGCTTGATGGCAGCAACGATCTCATCCACACGGCTTCGCACTGCCTTCTCATCGCCGTATTCGGCAATGGCTAGGCCTTGGTGGTATTTGTCGGTCTCGTTGATGGGGGTGAGGCGGGCCGACACTTCGCCGATGAAGGCAATGTGGGCGCGCTGCTGCACCGTGGGTGTCTCGACGTCTAGCAGGCGCTGTGTGATATCTGAGACGCGCCCAACGCGGCCATTCTCGGAGAGGTCGCGGATGATGAGACGCTCGGCGTCGTGCAGGCCCTCTAACTCGCCTGCTTCGGCAGCAAGCTTGAGGCGCACCACGATGGCCTTCTCGAGCTGGCGGACACGCTCGCGCGTAATGCCGAGCAGTTCGCCGATTTGCTCGAGCGTTTCGCGGCGCTCTTTGAGGCCAAAGCGACGTACGATGATCTCGCGCTCGCGGTCGTGTTCTTCGCCGACTGCATCAAGGATGGTAGCGATCGACGCAGCAAAAATTTCGGTTGGTTGTTTGGTTGTTTGGTTCATGATTCGGTTCTCCATTTCCTTCTCAGTTGCTTGTGAATGCCCACTCGCACTTCTTACATTTGATTATAGAATAATAGGTGATATAAGTCAATCGTTTCATCATAGAACTATTATAGCACACACTTTACGCTTATGGTAAACAATTTTTTGAGGCTTTTCATTTGCAAGTGATGTGGCGAGCATGACGGGGCAGTTGACGGGCTCGCAGCAATGCGGGCTGGCATAGAAAAACCAGCGGCCAGTACAGAGGAGCCGCTGGTTATATGAGAGGTCGCCGGGCTAGGCGGTGCGCTTCTTGCGTGTGGTGGTGGTGCGGGCTGCGGTCTTGCGCCGGCTTCGTTTGGGTGGTGCAGCGGCCAAGATTTCGCGGGCTTGCGCCTCATCCAGAGTTGTTGGATCAGTATCCTTGGGCACACGTGCGTTAGTCTTGCCGTCAGTCACATATGGCCCCCAGCGTCCCTTGAGGATCTTGATAGCGCCAAAATCGGCGATGTGCTTCTCTGCCTCGGCCTTGAGCTTGGCGGCGTAGAGCACGCGAGCCTCGGCTTCGGTAATTTCGCGCGGGTCATGCTCCTTCAGGCTGACGTAGAGCTTGCCTACCTGAATGTACGGCCCAAAGCGCCCGACGTTTGCCTTGATGGTCTGGTCGTCCTCAGTGGTGCCAACAGTGCGCGGTAGTTCGAAGGCCTTGAGAGCTTGTTCGAGCGTGACGGTCTCGATGCGCTCACCCTTGGGGAGCGGCGCAAACTGTGGCTTAGTTGTCTTATCCTCGCTACTGCCCAGCTGTAGCATCGGCCCAAAACGTCCAAAGCGGGCAAAGATCGGCTTGCCAGTCTTGGGGTGGGTACCAACCTCACGGTGAGCACCAACGGTGCTGCGGTCGATGTCGCCGGATTTTTCGATGAGCTCGTGGAAGGGCTCGTAAAATTGGCGCAGCATGGCATTGCGTGCAAGCTTGCTGGCAGCGATGTCATCGAAATCGGTCTCGACGCGGGCGGTGAAGCCATAGTCGATGATGGGATCGAAATGGTCGGTGAGGAAGCCAGCGATTAGCTCGCCCGCTGGGGTGGGCAGGAGTTTGCCACGGGTGGCGCCAGTTTTTTCTTGGACGATGCGACGAGTGACGACAGGAGTGTTATCACTTGGGATCTTGCCCGTACGCTCCAGGACGATGACATCACGTGGTTCACCCTCACTCTCGCCTCGCTCGGCATAACCGCGGGTCTGGATGGTATTCATGATGGTGGCGTACGTACTGGGCCGACCAATGCCAAGCTCTTCAAGCTTCTTGACGAGTGTCCCCTCGGTATAGCGCGCTGGTGGGCGGGCAAAGACCTGCCGCGCCTCGGCCTGTGCGAGCTCAAGGGTGGTGTGCTGGCTGACTGATGGCAGGATGGTTGAATCCTTACCGCCATAGACGCGCAAAAAGCCATCAAACAGCACTGTCTGACCCTTTGCCTCAAAGACAAGTGTCTTCTCTGACTTCAGCTGCGTGCTGTCGATGCTGATAGTAATGGTGGTGTTCTCTAGCTTCGCAGCAGCCATTTGGCTAGCCAGGGTGCGCCGGCGGATGAGGTCGTAGAGCTTTTGGTCGTAGCTGCTGCCAGCGACAGATTCGCGAGCGATGTCGGTTGGGCGGATGGCTTCGTGAGCCTCTTGGGCACCAGCTGACTTGGTAGTAAAGGTGCGGCTGTGCGAATAGTCGGCGCCAAACTGCTGGGTGATGTATGTGCGGCTGGCGGCAATGGCCTGACGGCTGAGATTGACGCTATCGGTACGCATATAGGTGATGAGCCCCTCTTGGTAGAGTTTTTGAGCACTCGCCATGGTAGCGCGGCTGCCCATGCCGAGCTTACTATTGGCCTCCTGCTGGAGGGTGCTGGTGGTAAATGGTGCAGCGGGGTTGCGCGTGCTCGGTGTCTTGGTAATGCTGCTAACGGTGAAACGAGCGCCACTCAGCCCCGTCAAGAAGTCGTGGGCGGCTTGCTCGCTGTCGAAGCGCTGCTTGAGCTCAGCCTTGAGCTCCTCGCCATCTACGACAAAATGCGCCGTTACGCGGAACTGTGCACTACTCGCAAAGTCGCGAATCTCACGCTCACGCTCCACAAGCAGGCGGACCGCTGGGCTTTGCACACGGCCAGCTGATTTGCCACCCGGCACCTTGCGCCACACCACAGGGCTTAGCTCGAAGCCCACGATGCGGTCGAGGATCTGCCGTGCCTGCTGCGCCTCCACGAGCTGCATATCTACGGTGCGAGGTTGTTTGATGGCTGCCTCGATGGCGGGCTTGGTGATCTCATGGAACGTGATGCGCTTGGTACGCTGTGGGTCTAGGCCAAGCACTTCGCACAGGTGCCAGGCAATCGCCTCCCCCTCGCGGTCTTCATCGGTTGCAAGCCACACATTATCCGCTCCAACTGCCTTCACGGCCTTCTTGAGTTCGGTAATGACCTTCTTCTTGTCTGGATCAATCTCGTAGACGGTCTTGAAGTCGTTTTTGATATCGATCGGCGGCTGTCCATCCTTGGTCTTCTTGGGGATGGCGCGAATGTGCCCTACGCTCGAGAGCACCTGATATTCCCCGCCCAGGTAGCGCTCGATTGTCTTGGCCTTGGCTGGGCTCTCGACGATGACTAGTTGTGTGTGTTTGCTCATTGATTATCTACTCGCTTGTTATAGTTATATGCTTGCTGTTAATCTATCTAATCAAGCGCCTATGATACCGCAAAGTAGAGTGGAATGCAAATTGGATACATTAAGAATACCCTCTTCCCCTCCCCAGCCTATAGGCAGGGGTATTGCTGATAGTGCGGCAAATATAAGAAGCCTGGCTGTCGATAAAGAATGCTGCACGAATCATCAATCGCACTACCCACGCACGCGGCGTTTGCGACGCATACGGGTGCGAGGTTGCCGTGCTGGGGTGTGTGCTGCTGAGGTGGACTTGGTAGATTTGCTGTAGTCTTTGGCTTTGGCATAGTGGCCAGTGAGATAGTCCTTCGCAGCGGCAACACCAAGGACAGCACCAAGAGCAACCGACCCAACTGCTACAGCGTGTGCAACCCGCTCCATTTTGCTGCCCTTACGTGCGCACTTCTCTGCCATGTAGGCCGCGACGGCTACGTTATCAGCTGCCATACTAAGTTTACCAGCTTTGGGCGTGCGAATAGCTTCTGCATGTCCAAGGCCATAATACGCAGTAGCTGCTGCATTGACGGTGTTTTTGGCGGCAATCATCCCAACCACTGGCTTGGGAATAATATCGTGTCTCGCCATGGCAGTACCAATTGCCAGCATGCCGCACTTATCACCCACGGCATCTACTGCAGCACCGAGGTCACTCTCTTGGTGGAGGCATCGCGCTGCTTTACCGTCTAGGAGGTCGAGTAGGCGGCCACCAGCCATCATCATAATCGCTGTACGTACAGCATGAGCGTCGTGTGTATTCTTACCAGTGTCAAACTTTCTCGCGCCATAGAGTACTAGCCCAAGTCCAGTAGCCGAGATTGCATTTGGCACACTGAAAATATCTTTTGGATGATACTCACGCTCTCGTTGTGTTGGACTGTCTACTACTGGGTGCTCTACCTTGGCCATAATAAATGCACTGTACCATAATACTAAGCCAATGTCCACTGGTTGGCACCAAGTGAGCGGATAACGCCGTTAATCTCCAGCATTGTCAGGGCAATGGTAAACTCGCTGATGGGTGTGCCTAGGCGGCGCTGCATTTCTTCGCCGTCGCGCAGGCCTTGGCGCAGTAGCTTGATAATGGCGGCCTCGAGCGGTGTATTACCCAGCGGCAGAGTGGCATTCTCGCTCTGCTGGCGCTGGGGCGGTGTGATGGTCATGACAGCGAGGATATCGGCTGGGCTGGTGGCGGGCAAAGCGCCTTGCTTGAGGAGGTTGTTGCAGCCCTGCGAGAGTGGGCTGGTGATGTTACCCGGCACCACAAAGACGTCCTTGCCTTGCTCGAGTGCGTGGGCGGCAGTGTTGAGTGTGCCACTGCGCTCGGCCGCCTCGGTAATGACGACGACGTCGGCCAGACCAGCGACAAGGCGGTTGCGCTCGAGGAAGCTCCAGCTGCCAAAGCGGTAGCCATCCCCCGCCAAGTGTTCCGAGACCACTGCTCCACCCTTGGCAACGATATCACCCGCAAGCGCAGTATGATTAGCCGGATAGATTCGCGGCAAGCCATTGCCCAGCACAGCAATCGTCGTGCCTCCTACCGCCACACAGGCCTGATGCGCAATACTATCGATGCCCAGAGCGAGCCCGCTGATGATGATCACCCCTTGGCGGGTCAGCTCGCGGGCAAATTGCTCCGTCACTTCCCGGCCATAGCGCGTGGGCCGGCGCGACCCAACGATCGCCACGCTCGGGCGGCGTTCCTCGGGTAGTGTACCGAGATAGTGAATCTGCTGCGGTGGCTTGGTAATATGGCAGAGTGGATTGAGGTATTGGTGAGCTTGTGGTGTGGTGTGATTGATCTGTTGCATGATTTGTGCTGAAAAGTGTTGACATTTTGTCAAGCGGGTGCTAGTATCATAAGTGATTGATTGAGCGCAAGCTCGTTCAAGTACCTTATACCCCCTATTTTAACATAGTTACCCCAGTGTTTTCACGAAGGTAACGTGTTAGGTTGCACACAATCTGTGCTGTAGTTATCTACCCTCCACTGCAGCACCGTTAGACAGGGTTGTGTGCTTACTAACCCCTTTGTCCAGCGGATCTCGTATGTGTGAGTAGATCACGTATACCCTGATTGGGTGGGACGAAGGGCAAACCAAGCGCTCATAGTGATGCCCACCCTTACTATGAGCGCTTTTTTGTTGGAGTAGCTAACAGTGAGAGTCTTGCTTAGAAATTATTCTGAGCTGATTTACTTTGGTGCGCGAAGGTGCTGTGAATTGCTCTGGTTTGTGACATGCGCTACCAAGGCAAAGATAGCTATTATCTCTGGTAGTAGCCACGATCCTGGCGGATTTGCCCTGCTTGTAGAACTTACTATAGGGACTGAGAGGCTTGCATGTAAGGTTTGATAAAAAGGCTTTCTCCGCGCTGCTACGCTCTCTGGCGCAGTATACAATACCTTGTGTGTTGATAATTTTTCACCCTCAACTACATACTTCTCAATGAGAAAAACGAGCATCGAGAAGTATAGTTGCTATAGCAACATCGTGGCTTGCGATGGGCGCACGTGTGTGCGCGGCACACACAAGTAGAGGTGCAAGCTGAAACGCTATGTGATTGACACACGCTTACACCAGGCATACCTATATAGCCCAGCACGCATAAAACCTATGGCTGAACAATACTTTTCACCATGTTTTCCTCTGTTATGAAGCAGTGAACTTATTATTTATTCAAGTGAGAGATATGCAAGAAATCACTGTTATACGCTAGTGAGTACTAGAGCTGAGCTGTGTCGCTACGTGTTGGCTGCTTGTCTGAAGTAGCGTTTGGATCAACATAGTACTTGGGGATGCTATGAGCCTGGTTTTCTGGCTCTTCCCAGTATGGGCGTGGCTTGTCAGATGCATATAGATTGCTTCTACTGGTGTTTGAGGCTGTGCTCTGCTGTGCTTCGTCTTGAGCGGCCTTCTCTGTGACATCTGGGTTGGTAACAAGGTCTTTAGTGATTGCTGAGTCAGTGACAGTGATGAGCTGGAGACCATACTCTTCAATCTCTTCATCAGTAATATCAAGGTTGTAATGCTTTAGCTGTTGCGACGATGGGCTGGCTACACTACCTTCCACGACGAGACCGCCTAGCTGGAATTCATATGGGTTATCTGGGTTACTCTGCACAAAGAGTGGCGAGCCCTGCCCTGTGCGGTCATCAAAGCCGTCTTCTGATGAGACGAGTAGTGTCTTAGTATGGGCAGCATCGTTATACCCAACGACAAAACCAGATGCAACGACTGGTTTGCCAATCTTGCGCTCATTACCTTGGCTACCATAATTTACAACAGTGAGTGGCTGCTCGAGGAGGTCGTCTTGAGCAATTGTCGTAATGACGCCATTTTTCACTTCGAGCGACATCTGGCGGCTGGTTCGGCGATAGGCGTGGTTCTCATTTTTTTCAGCAAGAGTCAGAGCGACAATATGCTTGTGAGAGGTATCATAAGGGCCAGGCATCGGCATGGTGCAGCCACCATTGGGATGAAATTCTGACTCATTGGAGCCTATCGTAATAATGCCAATATTATCCGGGGTGAGATTCTCGAGATCCTCTGTATTGACGACGGTGAGAATAATGGGGTGGCCCTGCTCACGATCGTTTGCAGAGTAGGTTATAACGCCAGAATAGAGTACATCTGTCTCCCCTCCTGATATCTTCACCTTAGTAGCAGTAAGAGCCGGTGCGCCCTCAGAATAGCCATTTACATCAATGCCACTATCACGGAAGGCATGCTCCCACGCCTCATCTTGAGAACTGAACGGAAGGTCGCTCAGTGTGCGTGTATGGTCGACGGCTGGTTTGTCGTGGCCAAGGTCGACGCTGTCGTCTAGCTCGGTGTCGCTGCAGGCCGGTAGTGGGTCGTTGCCTGGGTAGAAATCTGGGAGACTATTGTAGGCACCGTATAACACCAGAGGAGTTGTCAGTGCAACACTAGCAATTACAGCCCCGCGTTTTAGGCGACGAGACTGCTGTTCATCTGGCGATGGTTGTTCTTCTGGGGCTGGTAGTGGTTCGCAATTCTTCTTGACCATAATAATTATTATAGTAGTACATTTTGTATTGTATGACAAATATCCATACTACGTGCAGAGGTAATGCGTTCTCTGTTTCTTCTCTGTCAACTACTATTATAAATTTGTATTTAGCCCCGCAAAGCGCTATAATGGCCAAACCATGACAGAAATGGCAGTTCGAGAACATAGTTTTGGTTCGCATTCTCAGCCAAAAACGCGGATGGAGCGGCAACAACAAGAGCGGGCAGAGCGACGTCAGCGATTGTGGCGAGCGATTGGTTGGCGAGCATCGTGTGCGATGCTTGGCGCTACGCTTGCGGGAACGTGGTCATTCGTAGGTGCTCGACTCGAGGCACTTCAGGCGAAGGAGCCATTGCCAGCCTGTACGACACTGGATGAGTCAATGCTGAAGCCGCATCTGGGGCAGCCAACAGAGATTGCACGCCGCCCCTCAATCGCGATTGCTGAGGCGCTTGGTGATCGTACAGCCCTCGAGCGGCATAAGCAAGAAGTGTTGCAGGCGGTGCAGCCTTCGGTCGTTAAGATTAATGTCTATGGCAGTGAAGCGACAGACTCTGGTGGAGACTATGGTGGAAGTGGGTTTATTGTTGAAACGCCGGGTGGTTGGTCTGCGGTGCTGACGGCTGGGCATGTTGTGTCGTCTGAGCGCCAGAGAGGTAATATCGCAGTAGAAACGACCAATGGCCATCGCTATGCCGTCCAGAGTGGTTGCTATACTGGCAAAGCAGACGGGCCCCACAGACCAACAGTGCCCGATGTTGCGGCATTAACATTGCGTCACCAGAATTATACGCCTGCTCCTGTCCTGCAATTTGCTACTCCCGATGAAACAAAGGCAATTATACAACAAGGCCAACCAATGTATGCGCTTGGCTTCCCTGTCAATAGCAATAATAGCAGCCCAGCGCAGGTTACACGCTGGCCAGCTAATCAGCCACACCTCAACGTCCTCCTCCCAGTAGCGCAAGATGGCCTTGAGGGCAAAATAACTGTGATGGCGGGAATAGAGGAAGCAGTGGATGAGAACGAACCGTATGATCCTGCGCGCGAGGATTCTGTCTTGCCTGGTATGTCTGGTGGTATTGTCGTGGCACAAGTCGAGACAGCAACAGGGATTGAGGTTAAGATCGTTGGCGTGACGCAGGCAAGTAATACAGTCGTGGCTGATACAGATACCCTGAAGAGCTATGGTATTATTGCTGATGAGAAAGAGACAGCGACATACAAGCCGCGTCTGACATATCTTGGGAGTGTGAGTGAGATGATGGGGCCACTTGCTGCAATGGATAAGCAGCAACCACTGTGGCGAGCTGTGACATTCGCCGCAGACATGGTACAGCCTTCCTGATACATTGATGCATGTGCTATACTAAATCACTATGAAACATCTCTGGCATTCTCATCACCCTTTTCGTATTTTTTGGTTTTCGGCGCTGCTGACGGTGCTGCTGGGCGGGGCGATTTTTGGCCATTTGGGGGTGAGCGGCTTGTGGCTGTTTACCATCCTGGTACTGCTAGAGGTGACCTTTAGCTTCGATAATGCCGTCATTAATAGCCGCGTCTTGGCGAGCCTGAGCCCACTGTGGCAAAAGATTTTCCTGACGGTGGGGATCTTTATTGCAGTGTTTGTGGTGCGGTTTATCTTGCCGATCGTCATTGTGATGGTGGCAAGCGGGCACGATTTCTCAACAGTAGTCGATCTCGCGCTCCATAAGCCAGCAGAGTATGGGCACATTCTCCACGCTGCGTCGCCAATGATCGATGCCTTTGGCGGGGCGTTTTTGATTATGATTGGCCTAAGCTACTTTATGGACTACAACAAGCGGGTGCACTGGATGCGGCACGTCGAGCCATGGCTGGCCAAGGCGGGGCGCTTCGAGAACCTCAAGGTATGTGTGATGCTGGCGGTGGCAGCGGTGCTGTACTTCACGGTAGAGCGGCAGTATGAGTCGGTGGTGCTGATCTCATCTATCCTAGGGATCTTACTGCATATTGGGCTGGAACTCTTTGGCTCGTTCTTTCATGACGACACGGCGCAGTCTCTCAAGGCAAAAACAGGCTGGGCAGCCTTTGCGAGTCTGATGTACTTGGAGGTGCTGGACGCAAGCTTTAGCTTCGATGGGGTGATTGGTGCGTTTGCTATCACCAGTAGTATTGTCTTGATTGTAGCGGGCCTCGGGGCGGGTGCCATCTGGGTGCGCTCACTCACGGTCTATCTACTACGGACTGGTGCACTGGGTAAATATAAGTATCTTGAGAATGGTGCGCACTGGGCCATTATGGCGCTGGGTGTGATGATGATCGCTAAGCTCTTCCATGTGGAGCTGCCTGAGTGGGCGACCGGTGGGCTGGGCCTTGTCTTTATTAGCTTGGCAGTCGGCAGCAGCATCCTCGAGGCTCGCGCCATTAATCTCCAGACCGCAACCGCAAACACCGTCCACCATGCCGAGCAGCGCCTCAAGCGTGGAGTGAAGAAGATTGTGAAGCACTAGATATTGCTCTAAACAAAAGCCACAAACTCACCACTGATACATGTCGTCGAGAGATAAAATACACTCGAAACAATGTACTATATCGACGGCTGGTACGTCACACTCGTCGCTGCTATGCTTCCCGCAAGGAATTGCGCAATGAGAGAGGCTGACTGCTCGGCTGCCCACTGTTGCAAAATAGCTCGCTCATCTGAGGTAAAGTTACTCAAGACGAAGTCAACATCACCGACTTGCTGCCGCATTTTATTGTCTGTACCAAGGCGAATATGCCAAAAGTTCTGCCCAATATGCTGGTGGAGCGACTTAAGTCCATTGTTGCCTGCGCTCTCGCCGCCTCGCCTAACGCGAATTTTACCAAAATCAAGGGCTACATCATCGTGAATAATGAGCACATCGTCGAGTGATAATTTATAAAAATCCATGATTGCTCGGGCTGCGACCCCTGTTTCGTTATAAAATGTGGTCGGTTTGGCGAGGATGACCTTCTTACTGTCGTGTGAAGACTCGGCCAGCTCAGCATTAAATCGGCTCTTTGGGATAAACTGCACTCCCTGCTCTGCTGCATAAGCGTCGAGGATAATGAAACCAGCGTTGTGCCGGGTGGCGGCATAGCGCGGGCCAGGGTTGCCGAGAGCGAGGAGTAATTTCATACGTATTAGTATAACATGGATAAGGTTTTGTTGTGGCTGTGCTGGTGGTGCTATAGCTGAACCGAAAATGTTCCGGCCAGATTGTATTACAGCGATCATTCGTCTACTGTATGGCCGGCCTCCATATATTTTCTTGTTCAGCTGTAGCACCGTTACTCAGCAGCCTTACTCCTTAGTATAAGACCATAATATCCTCCGTTAGAGTGAGCGGGTATACTCTGTCATGCTATACTAAACCCATGGCCCAGCGCGATAATGATCTTGAATTTAGCCTTAATGCTGCCTTTGATGAGCAGCGCACCCAGCCTGGCCTGGTGCCGCTCTACCTCATCAATGGCTCGCTCGGGGCGGGCAAGACAAGCGTGCTGGAGTATCTTTTGCGTCAGCCGGAGTTTGCTGGCTCGCGCGTGATTGAGAATGAATATGCCAACGAGAATGTCGATGGCTACAGGCTAGAAGGCCTGGCAGAGCTTGTAACGACGCTGGCGGGCGACTGCGTGTGTTGCTCGTCTAAGCATGCCTTGACGCGCATGCTGCTGGATTTTTGCCAGTCGTCCCCTGCCCCGGTTTTTATCGAGGCAACAGGGGTAGCACGGACGATGAACTTGGTAGAGAAGCTCATCAATGCCCGAATCTTCGACAAATACGAGCTGCTGCAGAGCTATTATGTCATCACGGCACACGAGATTTTACATGGTATTGAGCCAGCCCACGAGGTGGAGCTGCAAGCCGCCGATACAGTCCTTATTACCAAAGAAGATCTCCTGCGCGGTGATGATCGCACCATTTATGATGCCAAGCGCCGCGCCCTGCCCTACGCGCGAGTGCTGTCTGCGCCGCATGGGCATTTTGACCTCAGTAAGATCACAATACCGTCGAGTCTACTCACCTTCTTCGATACGTACGATGGTGAGCTCGCCGTGCCAGATAACCCGACCTATAGCGTCATCGATATGTCGCAGCTCACTGCTACCGAGGCAGCCTTTGAGGCGCTGTGGCTGCAGCTCTTTGCGACGTATGAGCTGCGCCGGCTCAAGGGGTGCTTTATTGATGAGCATGGCGCGCGCCGGCACATCGAGGCTACGCCTGAGCAAATTCAGATCACCACTGGCCAGCCTGGCGAAGCGCCCAAGCTGGTTTGCATTGGCACCCACGCCAGTAGCATCACCCGCGATGGGTTGGTGGCGCAGCTGATGATGTTTGGGTAAGGTAGGTCTGAGGAGTCTCTTGGGCTTATCCACTAACTCCTCTGGTAGGATCTATTGCAGAGAATGAGGGTTGATTATTATTGGCTTGGATGTAAAAATTTTGCCTCTTTTGCGTCATTCTCCCTTCTCTGTAGCGCCAGTACGAGAGGTTGGTATTGAGTCTTATATACATCAGAGGAGGATGATATGGCAAGAAGCAGTATCGAAAGATAGATCTATGCCATAATAAAACCCACCTACCCCTACTTTGTTGTACGCAAAAACAGAGGTAGATGGGTGTGATATTATGGGTCTTGCGATTTCTTAGCCTTTCCTTAAGCGAGGAGTATTCGTCGACCTGGATTGCTTGGCCGCATAGGCCGCTAGAAGCCACACTACCGACTCTTATCAAGGAATTCGCTTAGCTTCTCATCGATCGATGTGAGCGATTGGCTCATCTGATTGACTCGCCGGACGAACCAAACAAGTAGCCAAATAGCCACCACAAATAGCACAACATGGAAGGCGACGGCCGACCAAAAAAGCGCATTTGCCTCGGGCGCGCGAATCAACAAAGCAAAATAAGCTGGTATATGAGTCATAATACAACTCCTTATGTTATTAGTTATTACTGAATGTTGTTTGCCCACCCAGCCTTATTGTGTAACATAAGGCTGGGTGGGCGTTCCGGTGGCTAGTCCAGCTTCAGGCAGGACCAGCCCTCAGCGAGCGCGTCGTTCGTTACCTCGGCCTTGGAACCGGGGTAGAATCGGTTGCAGTAGCCCTGGATGTCGACACTACCAGCCGACCCAAACGACACACCGAACGGGAACGTGTACGACATGTCGTAACACGTCCATGTGTACGGCTCGCCGAAGAAGTTGTAGACACCGGAGTGCCCCTGCAGGCGGCAAGCCTCCTCAATATCCGCCGGCCACTCGCCGTCAGCGGCGTTCGCCGGCGAGCTCAAAACGAACCCGCCCACCGCCAACGCAGCGGTAGCACCCAAGGACGCGATCTTCCGGAACTTCATGTTATCCTCCTCTAGGATTCCGGGAGCCCAAGATTTTTGGGCTCAACCAACATGACGATTTGATTGTAGCTGATATATATATATATATCAATACTTGTTATGATATATTGCAATAATACGGTAAAATAACAGTGGTAAGTGGTGTCCATTCTACAACGATTTGTTCGGGTATGGGCGAACACTGTCAGGGCTATGCACCAACAGGAAGAGAACGAGATATATTCTACTAATTATGCCATAAAATAATTTGAGATAATTGTTCTACAAGCGTCAGAAAGCACCTACAAACGGTTCTTGCTCGTGCCCTGCGCGTTTTGCCCTTCGGCGTTCTTGCGCTGCTTGTATGCTTTGGTGACGGGCTCGAGGCCACGCTTAACGCGCTCGCGGTTGGCTTTGAGTTGCTTCTCGTCGCGGAAGGAGAGCTTGATGGGAGTACCAGTGTAGTCGTAGGTGTCGCGGATGCGCCGCTCGAGGTAGCGCTTGTAGCTCCAGTGGACAAACTTGAGGTTGCTGCCGTAGATAACGAACCATGGTGGGTTTGTGTCTGTCTGGACGATGTAGCGTAGCTTGGGGTGGGTATTCTTGAGGCCAGCTGGTGGGTGCTTTTGCACAGAGCGCTGCAGGAGGTCGTTGAGGGTGCGCGTGGTGGTCTTTTGCTGGCGATGAGCAGCGATGCCAAGAGCGAGGTCGAATAATTTCGTCACATTCTGGCCCGTAACGGCACTGGTGAATATGAGTGGTGCCCACGGTGTGAAGTCGAACTGGGCGGAGATCTGCGGAGCGAGTGCATCGCGCGTGTAGGCATCTTTGCCTTCCACGGCGTCCCATTTGCTCACGACGATGGCCATGCCCTTGCCTGCCTCGGCAATGATGCCAGCAAGCCGTTGGTCGAGGGCAGTGTTGAGTTCATTCACATCCATCAGGAGGAAGCAGATATCGGCCTCCTCGATGGCAGCCAAAGTGCGCAAGACGCTAAATTTCTCGATGCCCACCTCCTGCTTGCCTTGGCGGCGAATGCCAGCGGTGTCGAGCAGCTCGATGGTTTGCCCCTGGTAGCGCAGGCGGATGCGATTGACATCACGTGTGGTGCCTGCTACTCCAGCCACAATGGCTTGCTGCTTGCCTGCCAGTGTGTTGAAGAGGCTGGATTTACCAACATTGGGCCGGCCGATCAAAGCAATCTTGAGTACATCGCTCGGCTCGGCTTGGCGCTTCTCTGGGATGTGCTGACAGATCTCATCCAGTGCATCACTAATACCACTGTTGTGCTCGGCACTGGTGCGGATAATGCTCTTAATGCCAAGACGAAGAAACTCACTAGTAGGCAGACTGCCCCGCAGGTCGGTTTTGTTGGCGATGAGAATGACAGGCTTGCGGCTCTTGAGGGCAGTCTTGGCAACGCGCCGGTCTTCATCGCTGGGGTATTCGGTGCTATCCACCACGACGAGAATGACATCGGCTGCGTCGGATGCATCGGTAATTTGCTCTTGGATACTTGCCTCAAACTCGTCTTCTGCTGGCTTGAGGCCAGCGGTGTCGACGAGCCAAAACTCATGCCCATGGTAGGCTGCCTTGCCTACCACCCGATCGCGCGTTGTGCCAGCCTCGCGCGCCACGATAGCCTGCTGCGAGCGCATCATACGATTAAACAGCGAGCTCTTGCCAGCATTGGCACGCCCGATGATTGCAACGGTAGGAAGTTTGGTAGCCATAATACTCTCATTATATCATGAAAGCGCGCAAGCGGATTTGCAGTGCCCCCTCCCCTCTTGTATAATAAAAGAACGAGCGCAGCAACGGGCTCACTCTCATTGATAAAGACTGAAATATAAGGAAGTGTGTAATGACCAATGAGATACTACAGCCAGCCTATACCACGCTATTGCACCAGTCGATAGAATGTTTGGATGAGAGCTTAGGTCAGCCGCAGCTGATTGACAGCCTGGGTGCGCTGGGCGTCTCGGCAGTAGCGCTTCAGCAGCGGGCGGCGATGCTGACGGTTGCCGATGTCCGCACAGGTGCCACGCAGCGAGAACTCGATGACCATGATGGTGCGGAGCCGCGCCTCTTCCAGCGTGATCACCAGGTGCAATCGCTTGATGGTTGGCATCGGCGCGACATTATTCCTCTTGCAATTGCGCCAGAGACGCGCGACGTCTGGACGGATATGACCGACCCGATGCCGTTGCAGCGACAGCAGGCTGGTGTAGCGCACGATGCCCCGTGGCGGCTTGGCGCGGCCAAGTGGTACTATGCGCCAAGCCGAATTCTTGCCGCACCACACATGTCGGCCCAGGCGGCGCCAGTCAGAATACGTGGCACGTATGCTACTTGCATTGTTGATATGGGGCGGGTTGGGCGCACTCCCATGCATGCTCGGCCGAATATTATGATGAATCAGACTAGACTGCCTCTCCATGATGATAGCGAGAGGGCGCGCATCATCACAGCCGGTGTACTCCTCCACGAGTTAAGTCACGCCGATGACGCCATCACCGCTCCTTGTACACCCTGGGGTGAGCCACCATATACACTGTTCTCTTCTGAGCTCAAGGCGCACACGTTACAAGCACGGTTCCTTCGCCAGCATGATATGCCACCGTGCCGCGACTTATCGGCTGTGCAGCAGATCGAGACGATCCGGGCACGCATCAACCACCCAGAGCGGCCCTTTGACAAAAACCCCACTATCATTCAGGCTCTTGGCGCGGCTGGCGTCCTCTGGCGGATGGGGCCACGATGAGTAGAGGTTAGCTATTGAGAATGATAGAGCGACGCACGGTAAAGATAATAATGGTGAGCAAGAATGCAATGCCAATGATGAGAATAGCTAAGCTCACAGCATAGAGCCACCGCGGGAGAGGCCGCTTTTTCTCTGTGGCGTTTTGAGTATCTTTGTCTTTTTTCTTGTGCCATGGCCGCCAGGCTAGCCACCACGCGCCAACACAGGCAGCAATAATGATAATCTCAATAGCTAAGGCATAAAGGTCGAGACCATAGCGGGCGTGATCGCCAAAAGGTATCATGCGCGGCGGGGTGGGTGTCTCGCTCCAGAAGTGATCATCCTTGGGGTCGAAACAGAGCGTGCGCTCGTGGAGTGGACTAAGCAGTCAGGTGATGGTGTCATCCGTTACATAACGGAGCCTGTATCGCGGGGTTGGGTCTTTAAGAATAGGCATACACATATATTACTATTGTATATTATTTTTTGCTGAGAGCGCAAGAAGGTGCCGCTCTATTGCGCAGCGACGTCTTCCCACTTACCTCGCGGTAGCTTGCCCAGGCTATAGCTGCCAAAGTGCGTGCGATGCAGGCGCGTGACGGTGTAGCCCAGAGCGGCGAAGGTGCGGCGGATCTGGCGGTTGCGGCCCTCACTCATGCTAATGTGCCACTCGGTGCGGCTATCGGGCCGGAGACGGGTGAGGATGAGCCGGCTGGTGCCATCGGCAAGCTGGATGCCGTAGTCGCTGATCATCTGCTGGTGGAGAGGTTCAAGCGGGTGGTCGAGCCGAACGCGGTATTCTTTGACCTTGGCAAACTGCGGGTGGGTCATGCGGTAAGCAAAGTCGCCGTTGTTGCTGAGCAAAAGCAAGCCCGAGCTATCGGCATCAAGCCGACCGACGGGCTTAAGAGCATGCAACTCTGCCGGCAAAAGGCTATAAATAGTGGGCTGTGACCCCTGTTGTTTGCGCGAGCAAACGTAGCCCACTGGCTTGTTGAGCATAATAGTGCGGTAAGTAACCTGCTTGGGCAGTGGTGTGCCCTGTACCGCTACCAAGCTACCCGGCTGGAGGCGGGCACCGAGCACGGCTACCTCGCCATCAACCACGACATCTCCAGCGGCGATCAGGTCATCCGCTTGGCGGCGCGACAGGCCCAGCACGAGCGCAATATGTTTGTTGAGGCGAGTAGTCGACATGCCTCTATTATATCACCCAGGACGTGCTGGCCGAAGGCTCGGCTCTGTGCCGCTGACTCTCTCGGCTAATGCTGATGGGTATGATGCGACCACGGCTGAGTAAGCACTGAGACAATGCCCCGTGTGCCGCGGAGAGCAGCCTTGCCAATAGCACGAATGCAAGTGAAGAGCAGGCTATGTTTGACCTCTGGCACATCAAGTGGGTACTCAAGCGATGGATGCTGGCGGCTATCGGCCTGTAGCGGGTCGCCGCACTGCGCAGCAGGGTCAGTGACAGGGTCATCGGTAGGTTGTTCATGGAATGGGTAGTCGAATGGTGATCGATCGGGCATAACAGGCTCCATGCATGATGATTACCTAGTATAGCACGTGTGGAGCGATATAGATACGCTTTTTAGTGCGACCCAGTTGATGGTGCTGCCCGCTCAGTCTCTTCGAAACTGAGGTTGTCGTGGCTGTGCTGTATGGCCGGCGCTGGGCGCGAAGGCACGGCTACTGGCTGAGGCACTGATGCTGCATGATGAATGGCTGATGGCTGAGGTGCTACAGTGGTGGCCTGTGTTGGAGCAGAATGCGCTGCAGCGACGGGAGCTGGGCGGATGGCATCGTAGAGTGGATGATCGACTGGGGAGACCGACGGATGAGCGGCTACACTGCCCTGAAGCAACGCCGCGGCTAGTGCATCAGACGGGTCTGCAGTAATGGCCTGTGGGCTGTGCGGCGCAATGGCTGCACTATCAGGAGCAGGATGAGCTGGTGAATCCTCGTGATCCTCGTGGTGAGTAGCTGGTGGCTGCGCTGAGGTTGCTGGTGCTGGATGGTTTGGCACTGGTGCGTCGTATGCTGTGGTGGCTGGCGCTAGTGGTTCGGCCGGGGTCGGAGCCGGAATGGTGTCCATCTGCTCATTAAGGCTGGCCACGGCGTCTGTGACGAGCTGGTTTTGGCTTGGCTGGTAGGCGGCTGCACTGGCGTCTGCCTCGTCATCGGCCTGCTGTGTGCTCATGCGCAGAGCTTCAGCCAGCTCGGCTTCGTCGTCGGCTGGAGTATGGGTATGGTGTGGCGGCAGCGGTGGTTTGCTTGCCAGTGTCTGGTGTGGGATCTCTGGAATACCTGATGGCGCTGTGCTGTGCGGCGCAATAATATCGTTAATGAGTGGCTGCGTAGCAGGAGCATCGCTGGTTGGCGGTGTGTGTAGATGTGGAGCTTCGGCTGGGCTTGGCGTGCTACTAGCAGGGGCTGGGTGCTCATCATGATGCGTGACGATCTCGGCCTCTGGTGTTTCCTCGGCTGGCGGCAAGGTAAATGGCTGTGGCGTGGTGGGCTCGGCTGGCGGCTGCGGCGCTGTGGGTTGTGGAGCGCCATTGGCGGCATCGAGCTCGTCATCTATCAGGCTGGCATAATCTGGCCTCGGCATAGAAGACTGTAGTGGGTGGATCACTCGCTCGCCCAGGCTGGCTGGCCGCGGTGTAGAGAATGGTGCTGTGGGCTGCGGCAGTGTGGTGGGCTGGCTGGCTGGTGGCACGGGCATAGCTGGTGCGCTTGGCTGAGGCTCAGGAGTGGTGTGTGCTGCCGGCCGGTGGCTCACCCCTGTATCACCAAGGACGTCGTGTACAGCCCGCACCACATCTTCAATCCCAACCTGCGATTTGACGAGGTAGCGGTCTGCCCCGAGCGCCTCGCCGCGCATGCGCTGGTCTTGGCTAGAGAGTGCCGTCATGATAATCACCTTGATGCCACGCGTCTCGGTGGTGCTGCGCAAGATATCGAGCATGTCGAAGCCACTAATCTTGGGCATCATCACATCGCTGATGATGAGCTGCGGACGTTCTTTGATAGCCATGGCGAGTGCTTCTTCCCCATCGCCGGCCGACACGATGTCATACCCCTCGGCCAACAGGCGTACTCCGTATATTTCGCGCAGGCTTTTGTCGTCTTCGACAAGCAGAATCTTAACCTTTGTCATATCACCCTCTATTGTACGCAATTGTCAGCAAAAATACCATAGTGCTTGTGGTTTTTTTGAGAGAAAGTGATAGAAAGAGCCGCCTCAGTGGTGGTGTGGGCGCACAATTGGATTTGCATAGAGAGATTGGAAGAACGTATCTGAAGGCCAGCGATGAAGCGAAGCGGAAGTGTTCTGTGCATATCTTCGGCATGGGTACTGTGAGTCTAGTTATAAGTATGAGAGATTTGGAGGTTTTGGGCGTAGATACGTAACTATTGACTATAAATCCATACCGTGGTATCATATTGTCTCTAACAGAGGAAGATGAACTATGACAACAACACAACAAATGCGACACGCTGGGGCACGGCACAAAAGCGAGAAGCCAAGCTGGGTCACGCGTCTTGCAGAAAAATTACAATCGCCCGAGCGATCCTCGCGGCGTGAGAAAGTAGCGCGGGCATTAGGGATGCTGGCCACCATTGGTGCGACTCTAACAGCCGCAACAGGTATTAGTGTTTATCGCGATAGTGGCAATATAGAGCCGGTGGGCAACCTGCTTAATCCAGTTGCTGAGCATGTGATGACGACAGATGAGGACATTGCTGCTGCCGAGGGGTTCTCAAACATCGATGGGCTCGAGCATCGCCAGATGGAAGAAACAACCATGCACTGGGTGGCGCGTGGTACTGAAGCGACGGCTCTTAGCGCTGCTGCGGTATATCTGTTCAACGGGCAGATGGGACGTAGTAAATCACAGCGCAAGAAGATTCAGTCTCGGTCGTAAGAGCATAGTAGTAGCCTAGGGTTTTACCCGTTATAGGGCTCGCTCCTTTACTGCAATAGAAGGCGATACAGTAATTTTAGTATACCGAGGTCGGTATCGTGGAGATATCGGCCTCTGTAGCTTATTGTCAGCGAGATAAGAGCTACCGCACTGCCCGTGGTGGCGCAGCAGAGCGCGGCGCGGTGAGGACATCACGGACGCGAGTGGGGCTACGCCGGGGCTGGCTGGTGGCAATGATGTGAGCTGTGGGCGATGGTTGTGACGTAGATGGTGGTGCGGTGCTTGATGGAGCGGAAGGAGCAGCCTGGGCAATGGTAACAGTGGTAGATTGCACGTTTTTTGCTGTGGGTGGCGTGGCTGCGCGGCTGTTCTTTTGGGCTGGGCGCTGGGTGCGAGTAGCTGGGCTGGGCTGTGGCAAAAAGCCTTGGCTCTGGAGTGCGGCCGTGGCAAAAGTTGGCACTGGGCGAGGCGGAGTTGCCTTGGCGGCTTGTGCTGCTGCCTTGGCTTTGGCGGCGAGGGCGGTTTGGGCATCATGCTCGCTCAAGCGCGGGAGCTCAAGGAAGAAGGTACTCCCCTGCCGGTACGCACTCTCCACCCACAAGCGGCCACCCATCACCTCTGTGAGGCGGCGACTGAGGTAGAGCCCGAGGCCAGTGCCGCCAATCTCGCGCGTGTCCGAATTATCCACCCGATAGAACTTCTGGAAGAGGTGTGACTGATCTTCTACTGGTATGCCAATGCCAGTATCGGCAATGGCGATCGTCACGCGCCCACTACCACCAGTCACATCCACCGTTACACGCCCGCTGGGGGTGTACTTGATGGCATTCTCTACCAGATTATCGAGCACCTCACGCAGTTGGTCTGGGTCGACAGAGACATAAAAGGCAGGGCTCAGCGTCCGGCTCGTAAAGGTAGCGCTATGCTCGCCACCAGTTGTGCCAGGGCGTGGCTTGAAGATAAGCTGGAGCTTTTTGTCCTCGGCCTTGTGGCGCAGCCCCTCCACAATGTCACTGACAAAGGGGATGAGGTCGATCGCTTCAGGATTGCTCTGCAGGCGGCCATCGTCAGCTTTGCTCACGTCCAGCAGGTCTTGGAAGAGCCGGCCGAGGTGCTCAGCCGAGCGGTGGGCTTTGGTAATGAAGTCGCGGGCGCGCTGGTCGATGGTAGCGGTGGCGGGGTTAAGTGTGAGGCCAAGGTAGCCTTCAATTGACGCTACAGGGGTACGCATCTCGTGGCTGGCGGTGCTAATGAACTCGGCTTTTTGGCGCTCCTCGGCCTTTTCCTTTGTTACGTCACGAAAGACGACGATAACTCCACTACCTGGCTCGCTGCTGACGGGCGAGATAACGAGTGAGATGATCGGTGTCTTGCCAGAGCTCGTCACGAGACGCAGGCGGTCGGTGGTGAGGGGTTGGTTGTCCGCTAGGACAGCAGCGATGGGGTCGGTATCATTGGTAATGGGGTCATTCTTGGCATCGATAAGCTTGAGGACAGATTGGTAGCTGAGACCCAGAGCATCTTCGTCACCCCAACCCACGAGGCGCTGGGCTGCTGGATTGATGAGCTCAATCATCCCATCTGCATCAAGCGCCATCACGCCATCGCCAATCGCATTGAGCACGATATCCGACTTGCCTGCTACCCGACTGAGTGTGGCGGCAAGCTCGCGGTATGAGGTGGTGCGGGCCTCGGCAGCGCGATCATCTGGCCCCCAGAGCAAGCACCCCACCAAGATGGGGAGCTCACCCGTCAGCATGGCACTGGGGATCATCGTACTTGTAATATGCCCCGCTAGCACCCCCCAACTGAGGTAGGCATTGACCAGCAGCAAGACCAGTGCTAGCCCCACCCAGCCAAAAAACATTGCAAAGACTGCCACCAAGAGCCAGGCTGCAATAAAGGGTGAGCTCAGCCCACCGGTGCCAATAATGAGCGCACCGGTTGTGGCCACGGCGCAGAGATACACTACCAGACTCGCCTGCCCAAGCCGCTGCTGCGGTGGCCAGACGTGAAGCACCGCTGCCACAACCCCTGTTATACCGGCCAAGATGACGGCAATGAGTGGCATGCCAAGTACGAGGTTGTATTGATCCACCCCGCCAAAGTGCCGCCATGCCCACAGCGCCACGATGATGACGGCATAGAGCATACTTGCCTCGCACAAGCGCCGGTGCCAAAACCGGCTGATTTGTTGCACCCCCATTGGTTATCCCCCTTATGCTTTGTGTGTATTATAGCGGATTGCTTGGGTGATAGCAATGGAGTGCTGGACGAGATAGCCGCGCTCGCTGTCAGTCACTTCTTATGATCCGAGTAGTAATTTATTCGCCCATTTTTCTCTACAATGTGCTACAATAGTGCCAGAAAACAAAGGAGGCCATATGGCAAAAAAATCAACCAAAGCAGCGGCCAAAGCAGCCGCGCCAGCAACAACTACCACAAAAACAAAGGTCACAGTATCGACCACTCGCAAAAAGACGCCCAAGCAAATGCTCGACATCCTGCTCATTGCAGCCTGCCTAGTGCTCAGCGTCATCGTAGTGGTGCTGAGTATCTCGCACAGCATCGACCCGCACACCGCCATCGTCATGCTTAGCATTGGCCTGGCTTGCCTCAGTGCCTATGTGCTTAACCACGCAGCAAGCCGGTAGAACCCCTGCTCTACTGCTCTTAATAAATAACCCGCTCACAATTGGCGGGTTATTTTGCTATAAAGCTGCGGCTATGCAGAGGACGTGGGCGCGTTGTGTGTTGAGACGTAGGGTGCAGCGCTACTTGCCCGGCACATACACCACAAGTGCGCCGTCCTTGCCGGTGCTAGCGATGAGGTTGCTGCGGATGGTGAGGCTGCGCATGTCAGTTCCTTTGATAGTGAGGAGGGTTGTACCATCGGCGACTTTGACGATCTTGAGGCCTTTACTGCCGCTGGCTTGGATACCAGCGGAGTGGAGGTTGCTAGTGAGGAGGAGTGAGCCATCCAGGCTGGCGGAGACAATGTTGCCGCCGTCGGCCAGAGTGAGTGTGCCACCGCTGGTGCGGCTGTAGGTGGCGTGGCTGAGGGCGAAGTCTTGCGTGTTTTGGCTGGCAATACGCAGGAACTCTCTACCCTGCCCATCCACAACGACGCGCGGCATATCTGTAGTGAGAGCTTCTCGGGGGTACGTTGGCGCAGTAGTGCCGGTGGGGTTGGTGAAGGAGCTGGCGGCTGGGCTGAGCTTGTACGCGCTATTGACAGTGCTGCGGCCGCGTGGTTTACCGTCAATGCCATAGCTCTCGAAGGTCTCTTGCCCGCTTGATTGGACGGTGTTACTGCCAGCAGTGCCCTCCAGCCAGCCATCGCTTGCCAAGGTGACGTTGCTGGAGCTAGCTGTGCGCTGCACTTCGCGCGTGCCGCTGGCGATATCATACACGGTGATGGTGGTCGTCGATTGGTCCGCGGTGGCCGCTTGGCGCTCATTTGTGATGACGACACCAGTGGTGGTGCGTGAGGTAGCACGCTTACTGGGCGACTTCTGGGATGGCTTAGCGCCGTGATCTTTCTCGGTATTGCGGCGACAGAGGAGTTTGTTGCCGCCCGCTATAGTGCAGGTAGCGTTGGGGTTCTGAAAATCGCCACTGGTGATGGGGCGCAGATTCCCTGCGGCGGCGTAGAAGGTGGCGGTGGTGCTCTCACCAATAATGTCCTGCTGTTGGCTATCTGTGCCGTAATATGTAAGCGTAGTAGGCTGGGTAGCTACAGGGATAGTATAGAGAACCTTGGCGGTAGTAAGCTCTACCGCCGTAATGACCGAGCGTCCCCGCTGCTGGCTGGCGCAATACACCACCCCACGTGGTGTCACACTGCTGCAAGTATTGGCTGGCCAAGTAGCGACTGCCTGCTTGCGCCCAGTATCCCAAATCCGGAGCACTGGTGTGGTATCCTGCGCGCCCTGCCCTGCAATGGCAAGCCGCGAGTGGTCGACTGTGCTGCCCAAGAAGCTCAAGCCACCCTGCCCCGCTGCAAATCGCACTGCGCGCTGGCCTGCTCCATAGCCATTAACCAGAAACACATCGGTGCGCGATGGCGTGGCTGACACTGCCGCAGCCTGCATGCGCTGCGGCGAAGAGAGAAGGGTTACTGCCGCAGCAATAGCCGAGAGTACCACAGTGATGGCCGCCGCAAGCATCACCCACAGCATGAGTGTACTATGCCGCCGTTTGGCAGGGCGTTGTGGCGGGTGCTCTCCCAGCACAGATGTCGGAACAGGCGAAATATCCATAATAACTTTGTTGTATAACGCAATAGTGTGTCATTAGTATAGCAGATATCGCCGCAGCCAGAGCGTGATTTTTGGGTGGCAGGATAATGAAGGAGTATTGTAGTGGACAAACCAGCGACTTTTTCGTATAATGGCAATGGCACACAGCACTGCTATATGCACTTGCATGGCCTCATCGTCTAACGGTTAGGACACCAGGTTTTCATCCTGGCAATCCGGGTTCGATTCCCGGTGAGGTCACCAATATAGCATGTTATGATACCTTGCCTCGGCGAGATGTTTTTTATTTGCGGTATTATTTTTGAGATATATAGCAGGAGCTAAAGCTTCAAAACTTCACCACTGTATATAACGGACTGACCAAATAAGAAATATGGAGGTAGTGGCATATTGGCAAATATTTGCTATATCACTCTCGGCCGGAGTATACTCGCTGTGATGGGGCTTGCTATGTGAGGGAGAGTTATCCCAATACGCTTGTTCGCTATTGCGTTCTACACAAAATGTAGTATAATCACCACATGACAGCAGAGAGAGAGAGAGCAACAGAAGTAACACGCCGCACCCTGCTGAGTATGCAGCGCGGCAGGATGAACTGAAGTGGTCGCTGGAGGCCCTTCATCTAATCGTTCAAAGTACACAAGGGCAAGACGTTTTAGGTGAGCATGCGGTACGCTTGGCAAAAGCTGTTGACTGTGCACGTGTGCCTAGTATCGGTGCTGATGGAGTGATTGCCGAAGTGCCAGACTGGCATAGGCAGCGGATAATCCCTATTGTATCGCTG
Organism: uncultured Candidatus Saccharibacteria bacterium; assembly: GCA_963554165.1. Classification (GTDB taxonomy): domain Bacteria; phylum Patescibacteriota; class Saccharimonadia; order Saccharimonadales; family Saccharimonadaceae; genus Saccharimonas. Next base: position 205,926 of record CAUVQR010000002.1, read on the forward strand.
TACCCTAGTGAAGTTGCGTATACAACGATGGACGGTATAGCGCAAGAACAGTATAATGCGGTTCTTCGTGAACCAGATCTAGACAATGCGGTCAAATGGGATTTTGCTGCAATGTATTTTCGAAATACAAAAAAAGAGAATCGTCACAAGAGAGAGCTAAGACTATCTAGAAAAAGCGGCGGAAGAACAACCGCAGTGACTGTAGCTATGGGCCCTGTAGGCGAGGAGTCTGTTACTACTCGAGTGGTAGGTCAACCGAGTATTATTGTTAATGAGGGAATTCATCGTCTGGCCGAAATGGTTGATACATTAGGTCATGAAATGACGCACGCAGCAGATTATCTTGATTATCCAGTATGGATGTTAGATAGAGATGGTGCGATTGAACAACGTGATTTATCGTACGAGTTGCGAGCATATGCCATTGGTAATCGAATAGGTAAGATTGCATTGGATTGGAGTCATCGAATAGTGAGGAGAAGATGGGGAGGCTTGCTACCAAGTATAGGTGACTCGTTGAGTATGTCGAGTACGGTAGCAGAAGTCGTCGAGAGTATCCGCCAAAGGGTTAATGGTGACTTTCTCTCCCCAAATGCCTTTGATCCAAATGATAAGATCATCAAGGCGCTTGATGATGCTGGATTAAGAGGTATATACAGCAGAGATAGCCACTAGCTATTCTCCATCCCCGCAATAATCTCCAGCAATCGCCGTGGGGTGATCTCGGCTTTGATGAGGTAGCCGTCCACACTAGTTTGGAGAGCGAGACGGGTGGATTCGTCTTGGTCGAAGTTGGTCATAATGACGATCTTCGTGCCAGCGATGTGTTGCGGCTCGGCGCGCAATGCCTCGAGGATTTCGCTGCCGCGTTTCTCGGGGAGCATGATGTCGAGCAGGATGAGGTCGTAGTGATTGTTACGTGCTGCCACGAGGCCGTCTGCCCCATCGATGAGCCAGTCTACCGTATAGCCTGCTTTGCGGAGGCTACGCACATACATCTCGCCAATGAAGCGATCGTCTTCGATGACGAGAATTGTTTGAATTGCCATAAGTTCTCTCCTCCTACCTCTGTTATCCCTTATACATCGTGTGATTTTTTATCCAGCCACCGCCGCTGGTGATGAGCTGGCTGTTGCTGCCATCAGTGATTTTGTCTGCTACGCTGGCGTAGGTGGGGATGGTGATCGTGAAGGTGGAACCCTTCCCTTCGCGGCTTACCACGCCAATCTGCCCACCGTGCGACTCGACGATCGCCTTGCTAATGTAGAGCCCAATACCCGTGCCAGCTACAGTTTCGCGGCTGCGGTGCGAGCGGTAGAACTTGTGAAAGAGATTGCCCATGACATTGGCGGGGATGCCGATGCCATGGTCTTGCACCTTGATGGCAACAAATGCACCGTCTTGCTCTGCCAAGACGGCTACGAGCCCGCCTTCGTTGCTATATTTGAGCGCGTTATCAATGATATTGCTCAGCACCTCAGACAGGCTGGAACGATCGGCCGCAATGGTGGGCAGCGTAGTGGGGATATCCACCGTGAGCTGGCGACCTTGGGTGGTGGCGCGCAGCTGCATGTCGTCGCGGATGATATTGTAGATGCTAGCCACTGACTCTTCTGCTAGGTGAACGCGGAGGTGGCGGCGGTCGAACTTGCTGGCATTAAGGATGTTGTTGACATAGCCACTGAGACGATTAGCTGAGACGACCAGCCGCCTTAGTAGCTCTTGCTGGTCGCCAGCCAGCGCTGGGCTAACCTCCTCAGTGAGGACATCTAGATAGCCACGAATAACGGTGATGGGTCCGCGCAGCTCGTGAGCGGCAAAGGCGATGAAATCGAGGTCATCATCCTCGGGCTGGTAGAGGGTGGTGCGATCGTGCAGTACCAGTATGACCTCGGCGCTGCTCCCCTTCTCATAGTTGGCCGTAATGTCGAAGATACGCCGCCCAGGTTCACCCACCAGCTTGTTTGCAACGCGTAGCCAGGTCTTCTCAGCATGAACAGCGCTGCGGCGGCAGTGCGCGAGCCACTCCGTCAGACCATCGCCTGGCTCAAATAGCAGCTCGAGCTCGGCCGTGTCATCGTGGCTCTGGCGCAGTGGGGTGTGGCGGTTGTGGTAGCGTACCTGCCCCTGGCCAGTGAGGATGGCAATGCCAGCACTAGTTTGATCAAGCGCGGCCTCGATCTGGGCAGCTTGTGCTTGAGCCTGGCTGGGCTCGGCCTGGCCAGCAGTGGCGGCAGTGTGGTAGATGTATTGCAGTAGTGGTTTGAAGCCATCGCGCTCGAAGTGGGCCGCATTGGGGTTGGGCGGTGTGATGGTACTAGGCTCGCCTGCTACATGGCTGAGAGCATGTGTGAGGTCTTTAAGCGGGGTGAGCAGCTGCATGAGCAGGAAAATATTGAGCGGGATACTCGCCAATACTACCACCATAATGACCAGCCAAAACTGCAGCTGGCTAGGGTTTAGGCCAATCATCCACAGCGTACTCGCCACGAGCCCGGCAATAGTGCACTGCATCAGGATACTCGCACCAATAGCACGGCGGTTATAGCGCGGCCAATACTGCTTAATAAGGGTGGGTGGACGATGAGGTGGCAATGGCCGGGCTGGGCCTATTGCTGCCACGACACGCTCCCTGTGCCACCAGGTACTGCCGCAATCCATGTCTGGCCGCGGGTGAGAGCGATTGCCTTGCCATTGGTATCGAGCAGCTCGAGTGGGCTAGCGCGGTCGGCCTTGCGCCATATTCCCTCTGCCACGCTGCCGTTTTGGAATATAGTTGCTTTGCCTTGGCCAGTGGTGATGATATTCTCGCGAATGCCATCCTCTTGCACGGTGGTCTGCTGGACGGTTAGTGCCACCACAACGCTGGGCGCAATCTGCCCTTCCTCACGATCCAAGCTAGCCTCACCACCAATGCTACGCTGGTAGGTGTTGGTGTTGGCATCGTATTGATAGCGCGTGTTGTAGCGGGCGGATTTGCCAAAGTTGATGACGGCCACAGTGGCGGTAGCAGGGTTGGCTGGCTTGCCATCGGCTCGAGCAAGGGCGGTCTTGACAGTAGATTGCTTGTAGCCTTTGCTGCTATTTAGGTCATCCAGCCGCTCGGCACTGGTGTAGACATTGTGCGGGGCACGGCGGTCAGTAGCACGCCAATAGCTGCGCTCATGAAAGAACTGGTCGATATCACGGTAGGTACCATTGCGGATCTCTTGCAAGGCATGTGAGCTACCCCCCACATGGGCTACGCTGGGCTGGTATGGCGCGAGCCAGTCGATGTAATACGGCCGCAGGCTGCGCACTGGGCCAATCATCGTTGGTTTGTTTTGCTGGTACAGCGCGAGAAAGCGAGTGATACCTGCCTCGGCAATTGCCTCATACACCACCTCAGCCTGCTTGACGCCCGACTGGGGGCGAGCACTGGGGCTATTCTCGAGCATCACTGCAGTAACGGGCTTGGTGGTGGCCGCTTGGTCGGCTACCTTGAGGCCAGTCAGAGGCGAATAATACACCTCTGGGGCTTTCTGCGTTGCCACAACAGGAGCGGGCTTAGCTTGGCGAGGCTTATTGAGTAGAGAAAATGACGCCATTGCTCCAGCAAATACCACCAATGCCCCACCAATCACCATCACGGGCATGCGGTGTTGCCCCACAAAATGCCGCAGCCCCATAAAGTGCCGCCCATGCCGCCGCAAACGCCGACGCTGCGCCCGACCGCCAAAAGCTGCCGGTGGTGTATTCTGTGGTGAACTCATCTTATGGCCATTATACCATGAGCGGATAGCGATGAATGAGGAATTTTGCGGCAAAAGGCTACCTTGGGCTTGACCACTGTACAGTGTGAGTGTTTTTACCCTTGCGCTTCTCTGCTTGTGCTCTATGGGTAAATGGGTCTTGGTTATTTACTTCGTGCGCTGGGTCTTTTTGTGGCAGTGGATGATGAGGAATTGCGTAAGAGCTGCATGGCGAAGATAGATACATCGATACCTCGAGTGCATGCGATCAATTACCCAACAAACCCCTTGGCAAATCCGCAAAAATAGCCTACAATGAATAACCATTAACGGATAATTTGGGTGAGGAAAATGACACGACGACACGAGAGCCTCTCGGGAGACAGTACAGATAATGGTGAAAACAGTGACGCTACATCGCCACAACAAGCGAGCAGCGGAGATTGGCGTGTGAGGCGGGTGCGAGAAGGCGCACCCCAGCCATCGCCTGGTGCCATGAGGGCTATAACGCTTGCTGCTCTCGGAGGCGGCATAGGGATTGGCTCGGGCCCACAGGGTGTTGATATATTCGCCTCCCCCGTTGCGCGCGATATAATTAACGGCAGCGCAGACTCTGTGAGCGGTATGGAGCCGGCACCATCGGTCTGGCCGGGCGACGTACCTCCAGCAAAATAGCTGCACGGTGCTCTCCCTGTGGCGTGAATACCACTTGGCGAGAATAGCAAATCACCCACCATAGCCGAGCTACTACCACACCAGCAAATAGCATAATATTTTGAGACGACAGTGAGCTACCGCCTCTGTATCGTTGTAAATAACGCAGCAATAAGGCCTTGACAGATATATATATATATATATATAATTTCTTTCATATTCTCTCTACGGATAGGAAGGAGAAGAGAATATGTTCCTTGAGATTTGCTGCGGTTCACTCTACGTGGACGGAGAGTTTGTCGGCGATGTCGGCAGACCTATCTTTCGATCTATATGGGTTGAGGGTGTCACACGAGAGGAGGTGACAGACCAAGAAAAGTTCCCCTTTGCCTTTTTCTGGGCGTGGAGAGGGGGGATGCCTAGCTGGAGCACCCACACTAGCCAAACACGAGCTGAAGCACTGTCGGATGCTCGTATAGCAGCGATAGCGGCGCTCATTGCTGCTTTTGGTGGGTGTGGCATGGCATATAGATGGTCACTCTGGTGGCTCGTCTTTGCCCTCCCCACTTTGGTGCTTGTAGCGCTTTTTGGCGCTGCTTCAGCCAAGAAATGGCGAGAGTACAAGAGGCTACTTCAGCGTCTTGAATCAGGCACACTCCGTGCCATTGAGCTCAACGAAGAGGTTACCCGATTTATAATACGCCGACTAATTAAATCGAACCTCTCCAAGGGCTCACGCAAGATGCTAGAGATAGGATACTACAACGGTAGTATTAAGGAGGTGATTGATGTTGATGATGATTCGGTTGCCAGGATTATTTCTCGCAACCCAGAACTCATCAAATTCATCGGTGATGAGTACAATGCCAAACTCTCCTCACCAGAGGAATACCGGCGTCGCGCATTTGATGTTCTGTATGGCTACATACAGGACGAGATCAACCGCCTTAAGGCTAATCAGGCTATCGCTGCTGAGCAGCAGCGCATTGAGGCTGAGCAGGAAGCTGACCGTCGGTCTCGCAAGGAGCGAGAGGCTGCGGTGAAGGCAGAATCTGACCGCGCGTTGCGAGTACTGTCCCTCCCCTCCATCCTAAATGAGACCAAGGATGAAGTTCTCGCATGGGGCTTGCTAGCTCATGAGACACAGGAGGAAGTCAGCAAGGAACCAAAAAAGGCTTGATCTCTCAAGCCTCACGCCGGCCTATGGAATAGCATAGGCATGGCCCTTCTATCCACCGGGAGTTGCTCGCTTGAGTACCATTGTGTATTCGCGGGCAGCTTCCCCTACCCCTGTTATTGCTATTATTTTTTGCTCATGACGCAATTATTTGTTCAAGTAAAAACCGGCTGGGAGAGCCGGTTTTTGTGTGATGCGGAGCGCGTTATTGCCCAAGATACTGCTCAATTCGCGCGAGCGTCCGCTCCTTGCCAAGCAGCGCCAGCGTGTCATTTAGCTGGGGGCTAAAGGGTGCCCAGGTGGTGGCGATGCGGATGAGGCTAAAGAGCACGCCCGGCTTGTGGCCAGTCGTCTCGAGGAGTTGGTTGAGAGTGTCTTGGATAGCACTTGGTGTCCATGCATGCTGCTGAGCCAGAGCGGCGTGGGCCGTGGCAAGGAGCTCTCGACGCTGCTCGTCCGTCAGTTTGCGCAGAGGTTTGTTGGTGGTAATGAGTTCTTCGTTGATGGTGGGCTCTTCGAAGAAGTAGCGGCTCAGCATTGGCAGCTCGGCCAAGGTCTTGAGGCGGTCTTGTACCAGAGCAAGCACTTGTTTTTTGTACGATTCGTCGGCGCTAGCAGCGCTGGCTGGCCAGTAGTGCTCGACCCGGCCGTAGAGGTCATCGAGTGATAAGCGGCGGATCCATTGGCCGTTCATCCACAGGAGGCGCTTTTCGTCGAAGCGAGCACCACTGCGCTGGACGCGCTCGAGGCTGAATTTCTCAATCAGTTCCTCCTTGCTAAAGATTTCTTGCTCGGTGCCATCATTCCAGCCCAGCGAGGCGAGGAAGTTGAGCATTGCCTCGGGCAAGATACCATCGGTGCGGTAGTCTGTGACGCTTTTGGCACCATCACGCTTGCCGAGCTTTTTCTTGCCATCCGGCGCCATGATGTGTGGCAGGCAGGCCAGTACGGGTGGCTCAAGCTCTAGCGCATCGTACAGGCTGAGGTAGCGTGGAATGCTGGAGATATATTCTAGTCCGCGGATGACGTGGGTAATACCCATCTCGGCGTCGTCGACAATGTGAGCGAAGTTGTATGTGGGGTAGCCATCGGCCTTGATGAGGATGAAGTCATCGAGCGCTTCTGGCCCAGCAGAGAGCTCACCCATCACGGGGTCGTGCCAGGTGTAGCGCTGGGGCTCGGCTACCTTGAAGCGCAGTGGCTGGGTGCCATCCCACGCTGGTGGATTGGTCGGGCGATAGTCGCGGTATAAAAAGGCCTTTTTGGCAGCCCGAGCTTCCTCGCGAAAGCCTTGGACTTCCTCTGGGGTGTAGGGGTCGGCATAGGCGAGCCCTTTGTCGATGAGCTTTTGTGCCCAGCGGTGGTAGATGGCGAGGCGCTCCGACTGATGGTATGGCCCAGCCTCACCGCCAACGCGTGGGCCTTCGTCCCAGTCTAGCCCAAGCCAGTCGAGTGTATCGAGAATTAGATCTTCCGCCCCAGGTACAAAGCGAGCGCGGTCGGTATCCTCAATGCGCAAGACGAATTTTCCACCCTGCTGACGTGTGAGCAGCCACGGAAAGAGCGCTGCGCGCACATTACCCACATGGATATACCCCGTGGGGCTTGGTGCAAAGCGGGTGCGAATGGTAGTGGCATGCGAAGATGGTGTATCAGATGATGTGTCGTTACTCATATGGATAAGTATAGCAGATGAACCACATGACAAAGAACAGCATAATTTCGGCTATACCCTGCGCTTCTCCCATCATTTCATCCGATGGAGTGTGAAAACAGATTGCAATAATCTGTTTGCAGCCCAGCGCAAGAGGTCGATATCCAGTGAATATCGACCCTTATAGTGTTCCTGAGGAGGGAGCGATGGGGGATGAAGAAGAGATGATGCTCTCAAAATGAGATTCACATACTCGCCGCGATCCGCTCTACCTGCTCGCTCGACAGGGGTGCGTTGCCCTTGATGGTGTAGAGGATGCCGCCATTGACCCATGCAGCAGCGTTGTGGGTGCTATAGATAGTGAGGCCACGGCTGGTGGTAGTGGCGAAGTTGCGGCCAAAGCTAGGCAAAACGTAGTTGGCCAGGACGGCGCTGGAATCCCAATCTGACCGGCTCTGCGTGAGAGTAAAGGTGCCTGGGCCAGCGTTGGCGGCGAACTTCATTAAGACACTCCCCTGCTGCTGCGATATGCCGCCCACCAAGCTATAGCCACTCGGCTGATATGACGGGAACGATGCATTAATGCCAGCCTGAGCGGCAGCCATACGAGTAGCAATGGCAGGCATGTTGTGGTATGTCAGGTAGCCGCCAAAGGCAAGCAATGCCACCATTGCTCCAGCAATACTAAGCCGCCGACCCCAGTGGTGCACCGCTGGCTGCCGAGCCGGTGGTGGTGCAACGCTGGTTGTGGGTTTGTTGGTGTGGCGTTTACTAGTGAAGAGCTTGCGGCGTTTGGATCTGGGCGCAGCTGCCGACTTCTTACTCTGCTGAGTAAGGACACTGCGCGGCAGTGTGCCAACGGGGATATTCTCCGTCGTGGTGAGTTCTGGCTCAGCTGGTGGCCACCACACCTCACCTTGAGGTATCCCAGAAGGCTGTGCTACCAGTGGTTGGGCGGCAAGCTCGGCGAGATTGAGTGTGGGTAGGCTAATTGGTATAACTGGCTGCGTGGCCTGAGTTTGCGTTTGCTCGGCTCGCTCGGTGGCAAGCACACGTGCCAGTTGTGATGGCGGCGGCGTGTTAAGGCGCTTAGCGGCACTGGGTGGTTCTACCTCTGATGGTACGAATACAAAATCCATACTGCGCGGCGTGCCGGGCTGGGTGGACGTCTGCTGCGCAGTGCGGTGTGGGGTTTGCGCACGGGGCGATGAGGGTCTTGTTGGCTGAGCCGAGAGTGGCGAGATCGTCACGGGTTGTCGCTTCCGTAGCTGGCGCGGCGAGCCGGGTCGAGATGATGTGATGGGCTGCACCGCCACCGGCCGATGATGTTTGGTGATGTGTGCAGTTGGTGTTGCGGCGCGATGTGTTGCCACTGTTTTTTGCGGCGTGGCTGGCTGGTGTGTGGGGCGCGGTGGAGTGGTTTGAGCGACCCCCGTAGATGTCTGTGACCGGTTCTTTACGGGTGATTGCGGCGTCGCTGTGGCCGCCTGAGCTGTCTGTACCGCCTTGGTTGCCGGGATGATTTCTGAGATATGCTTCTGGGCCGCCTTGACCGCCGTAGAGCGAGCGCGCTGGGTATGAATGATCTTTAGCTCAGGCCCGTATAGTACAGGCTGCCGCTCTGATTTGCTCGTGCGATGCAGCCCTGGCTTCTGTATATCTTGACGAATGGCAGCCTGCCCAGCTGCCTGCTTAGGCGCTTGTCCACCACGTGTGACCGTCGTATGACGCATAATAATATCCCCCTTGTTCCCTCTTTGATCGTATAATACTCTAAGCATAAGGGATTTTGCAAGAGGTGAGGGCTGTTTTGTATAAAATCCTCGGGACAAAATAAAATACATGAGCCTGCTGCAAGGTTGAGCTAGATAGGCAACACATCCTACTTCCCTCCAGCCATGATATAATGTTGTCATGGATACGCAACAACGAAAGCGACGCCAACGCGTCCATCTGACATTGATCTATAGCATGATGGTGCTGACTGTTCTCTTCACTGTCGTGATTTTTGCTTATGCAATACAGGGGTACCGGCTCAATTGGTCGAGTGGTAAGGTTGTGCAGGGAGGCCTGGTGCAGTTTGACACCCACCCCGATGGTGCCCAAGTGACGGTAGACCAAACCCGCCTCAGCAACGAGACACCTAGCAAGCTTACTCTCTCAGCTGGTCAGCGCAATATTACCATCCAACGTGAAGGTTACCACGATTGGCACAAGACGGTGGATGTGAAGCCTGGCAGTGTGCTGTGGCTCGACTACGCCCGACTCATTTCCAGTAACCCGAGTCACAAGGATGTCGCGACCGCTAGCGGTGCATCGAGTGCCATTGCTTCGGGCAATAATCGCTATCTTGCCTTTACTCCGTCTGCGCACAAGCCCACCGTTACTCTGGCCGATCTCAGTGGCGACAAACCGCAGACGACGAATATCACACTCGACAGCGCACACTACACCGCGCCAGACAGTGCTGAGCACCAAACTTTCGCTCTCGACTCGTGGGATAAGGATAATCGCTATGTAACGATCAAGCACACTTACAATGGCGATAAAACCGAGTGGCTCGTCCTCGACACGCAGGGTAGCCACAAGCTCGAGAATGTCACGCGGCAGCTTGGTGTGGATGTTGCTACTGCCAAGTTCTCGCAGGGCGATAGCCGCAAGCTATTCGTCCTCACTGGTGAGGGCGACCTGCGCCAAGCAAGCCTCGGCGACATGACTATCACCGGCCCACTCGTTAGCAACGTGGCTGAGTTTGCACTCTACAGCGATAGCACCGTTACGTACACGACCAAGCTCGACCATACTAGCAAGCAGCGCACCGCTGGCTACCTCACTATTGGCACCACCAAGCCTCGCACCGTCCGTAGCTATGCCGATGATGGTGTAGCGCCACTCCACTTCCGTATCGAGAAATATTACGACAAAGTATACTACGTGATCGCCTATGGCGAGACGGCTGAGATTCTCAGCAGTACCTCGCATGCCGCAAGCGATTCGCGTACGGCAAGCAGCCTCAAGTCTGTCGCCAGCCTCAGTATGCCAGGTGGTATTAGCCATGTCGATTTCTCGCGTGGTGGACACCGCTTCGTCTGTGTGTATAACGATGCGAGCCTCATGACATACGACCTCGAGCTACTTAAGTCCTCCACCATCAAGCTCCCCCAGCCACTGACGCGCGACATCAACTGGATTGATGGCTACCACTTCACCTTCACACACGGCGGTGTACACCTCTACGACTTTGATGGTGCCAACCAGCAGCGCATCACTACCTCGGCGCTCGATCTCCCTGTTGTTCTCTCACAAAATCAGCGCTACCTCTATAGCTTCGTCAAGACGAAGGACGGCGTGGCGCTGCGCCAGACGAAGATCGTCAATGATAACTAAGGGCTAGCACATCCTTGACAACACCGGCGGCAGGCTTGCCGTTGTTGGCGAGATATGTATATAGTCTGTAAAATAATTAACAAAATCAAAAAACATAGCTCACCAACCATGCTTCAAACTGAACCGGATTAATTACTCAATGCGAGAGTGCAATAGAATGGCACTGCAATCAGATTGAGACACGAGTTTAGTGAGCTATGTTTGGTGGGCTATTTATGAGCCCCTAGTGGTGATTGCGTCTTGCAAAGGCGTGGAATGATCCAACGGCGGCAGTGATACACCCCAAAAAGAGTGCCATACCAAAGGCCGATACCGGATCCTCAATAGACCGAGAGCTGAAGAAATGTACAGCGATCAGTGCTGCAACTGCAGCAACAAAATTCGCTACACCGTACCACTTCAGCGTACTCGTCCTATCATTGTCCGCGAGATGCGAGTATACACCGAGTAGAATGAAATCTATGATGTATCCAGCACCCATTGCAATGAGTGGCCCCATCCTTCTCACCTCCTCTCTAAGAAAGTGAGCCCAAAGCCAGGAGCGACTCTTCGCTCCAAGACATGCTTTGAGCAAAAAGTTAATATATATATCAATATATGAGCACGCCGTCAAGTGTCGAGGAAAGCTCCAAGAAGCAATAGTCGCAAGATTCACGAGATATTCACCAAGATAACAGAGGTTGCTAGCAGGTCTGTTAGCCAGTAATCGTTGTTATTTCTACATACTTTTCTTATTGCTATAGCGCTATGTAGCTTGGTAATACACTCTCATATTCGCATATCTCTTTGCGATAGCACACTTTCCTTCGTCTTTATACTGCTACACGAGCTACCCAGAGTAATCAGTGAGAAATCTCGCACTTTCAAGCATAGACACCACACTGGTTATAGAGCCAGCTTACCGCCCTGAAAACAGGTTGCCGACCCGTTGGACGAAGGTTGGTGAGTTGCCTGGCATGGCGCTCTTGCTGTTGCTGCTACTGTTAGTAGTGGTTTGAGATGCTTCTTTTTTGGCGGAGGATGGGTCGGGGCTGACTTGCTCGGCTGTGACGAGTAGGCGGTTGAGGTCGGTACCAAGTGGCACACAGGTGATAAGCGTCATAGTTGGCTTGGTGGCGTTGGTTTGCAAGGCGTGCACATCGGTCGGTTTGACGACTTGTGAGCCAGTGACGGTATAAGTGTAGCGCTTGCCGTTGTAATTGACATAGATATTGTCACCCTTTTGCATTTGTTCGAGTCGCGCGAAGATAAACTTATACTTACCATTATCGAGCCAGTCGTTGCTCGAGTGGCCTGAGACGACGAAGTTCCCTACCTCACCAGGCTTCGCATTGGCACCAGGGATGTTAAACCACACAACGCCCTTATCCATAGCAGCATTGAGTGAGGCTTGGCTGGCAGCGTTGGCATCCCACACGATGGGTACGTCTACCGCGATCTTAGGGATGATAAGCTTGGGGTCTGGGCCAACGTTGGTCGAGTCGTATGGGCTGATGATATAGCTCTGAGCATCGAGGTCGCCTGGTGAGGTGTAGGCAGCAACGTATGAGAAAAAGACCCGGTTATACTGCAATGCCAAGAATAATACCATGACGGAAATACCAGCTACCGCGGGGATGAAGTGGCGGCTATGGCGGACTTTGTTCGCGCCGTTGCGAATAGAGCTCAGTAAGCGCGAGCGCAGGTCGCCCATTGCTTGGCTTTGAGTGAGCTCTTCTGGCTCATCAGTGGTGGCTGCGGTGGCGTGAGGTGCATCGGCGCCGTGAGCTTTGGCTTGCTCAGCGAGGCGCTCCTCAGCCTTCTTGACTTGGCCTAGATAGTAGCGTTCATAATACTGCTGATAGTAGTTTTGCCAGGCGCTGTGATATTGCTGCCAAGCGGCCTTTTGGTTGGCGGTGGGCTGACGTGGTGCACCAGCAGGGCGCTGGCTGTCTGATTGCTGCGGCTGATGTGTGTTTGTTGCTGGCTGCTCGGTATGGTTGTCTTGAGATGAGGGCTGCTGCTGCGCGTGAGCTGTTGATGAAGCGGCTGTGCGAGTTGGTGAGGATTGGGATTGCGCCGATGTGCCAATGTAGTGCGCCTGTGGGCGGCTGCGCGGCGTGATAGATGAGATGTCGCGCTCACGAGTCATATGTACTGAGTGGGTATTTGACGCTGCAGCCGCTTGACTCTGATGCCACGCTTGCGCGCCTGGGCGGTAAGCCGTCTGGCTGTGCTGAGTGCCGCCTACCGCGTGCCGCACCACTGGTGCATGGCTGGCTGGTTTGCTCGCGAGGTTTGGAACTGAGAAGGTAGCCGCCTTGGCGCTCGTGCTGGGCGCTGGCTGGCGAGTCGGTGTACTGCCAATGATGGGCTGCATGGTTGGGCGGTTTGTGTTGCCGCCGCTGCTTGACGTATTGTACAGTGCATCGATTTGCCCACGCACCTCACTAAGCCGTGCATCGCGGCTCTGCGACGATGAGTGCCCTCGTGATGTTGTGCGTGACGGATCTTGTGGCTGCATAACTACTTCCAGTATACAATATTAGCTTTGATATACCAATATATCGCTTGCGTTTCAAAGCCCGCCTTGGATAAGAAGTTACCTACCCGTGCCCACACTCTCAAGACTGATATATTCGGAGAATAAGAGTTATTAATCAAAAAATAAGCCGACACCGCGGCTTATTTTTCGGAAAACAGTTGAATAAACACTGGTACCGCGGGCCGGACTTGAACCGGCACGTCCGAGTGGACATCAGATTTTGAGTCTGACGTGTCTACCAATTCCACCACCGCGGCATGAGTAAGATCAATTGCAGCCCTGCCCTGCAACTTCTGTCAGTATAGCAGATTGCCCTGTACTTGGCTAGCCTCTCGTGCAAGGCTCCACGGAGACACGCCTAAGTGGTCATTCTCTTCATTCAATACGACTGCTCGCCAATCCTGAGCTGCTGAGTAACTAGCGATAAACAAGCAAGAGAAAGTGTGGTGGCAAAAAAGCCAAGCAACATCACGTAGCTGCCCAACAGGCGAACGCACCAATCGTACGATGTATGTTTGTAGACACAACACCATCGAACATCGCTTGCACGCAACCACGATATAACAGTGGCTACGATCATAATTTTGTGGTAGAACAGCAGCCACAAAATATGGATTTAAGCATAAGCACAATATATGAAAAAGTATTGTTGACAAAAAATAAAGGACATGATAATCTCAACACATAACGTCTAATAATGACGAGGAGGAAAACAAATGAACAAACTAGCAAAATCGTTTGTTGCACTCGGTGTTGTCGCCGGTGCAGCAATCGGTAGCCTGTGGGTAGCGCAGCCAGCATCGGCAGCACTCTCGGCAGGTTGTAGCAACTTTAACGTTGTCGAGTGTGGTACAAAGGATGTGCAGACGCTGCGCAGCACCTATGTAAAGCGCACAGAGATCCGCCAGCTCTACACCCAGTTCGGTATTACCGAGCAAATGGTTAACGGTGCCAACATGCAAGAAGGTACGGTTGACGCCAACGGCAACATCACTGTTGGTGGCCGGGTTGTTGCTACTGGTGCTCGCACCCTGCAGGCCAAGGCTGGCACCAACCAAAAGAAGGCTGAAGGTCAGCGCACTGCAGGTGGTCACACCTACTACCAATACCCAACGGGCGACAGCTTCATCTTGGGTAAGACAACCTTCAACATCTACGCATGGTTCGACAACAACGGTAAGTTTATCGCTGGTGTTATCAAGGACTGTGGTAACCCTACCTGGGGCACCCCAACTCCCCCACCAGCTAAACCAAGCCTGACCTGCGACGCATTGCAAGCTACTCAGGTTTCGCGCAACGAATACCAATTCACCGCCAAGGCAACTGCCAAGGAAGGTGCAAAGGTCGCTACGTATAAGTACGACTTTGGTGACGGCAAGACTGCCACCGGCGGCGCAACCGTTCGCCACACTTACGCCAAAGAAGGCACGTACACCGTTAAGATGACTGTAGTTGGCAACGAAGGTGGTAGCACCAACGTTGAAAAGACCAGCCAGGACTGCCAGGTTGTTATCAAGGTAACACCTCAGCCAAGCATCCAGGTATGTGAGCTGAGCAGCAGCACCATCATCACCATCAAGGAAAGCGAATTTGACGCTACGAAGCACTCAAAGAACGTCAAAGACTGCGACAAGATGAAGGTCTGTGAGCTGAAGACTGGTGCTATTGTCACCATCAAGGAAAAAGAATTCGACGAGAAGAAGCACTCAAAGAATGTCGCTGACTGTGACAAGGTCAAGGTTTGCCGCATCTCTGACAAGAAGATCGTCGAAGTTCGCCGCAACGAAGTAAGCAATGACTACACCACCGACATGTCGAAGTGTGAGCAAACTCCTCCAGTAGCTGAGTTACCACACACCGGCTTGGGCGGTACCCTCCTGCCGCTGGCTGGTATTGGTAGCCTCACTGCTGCAGGTGCCGCTTACTACGTAAGCCGCCACCGCAAATAAATAACCGTTTGCGGATAACCCAAAAATCACCCGTTTTGCATGGACGGGTGATTTTTTATTTGTTTGGTTTTTGAAAGTAAATCATTGATCCAATATAAGCTGCGCGTCCTCTTTTCTTTTTGATTGGTCTCATTTGTGGGATTGTGGAGTGAGAGTTGCTCTGATGAGACGTATTAAGCTTCTCTGTCTCTTCCTCTCACCCGCTCCTAGGCTGCAAGAGAAGGCTAGCCACGCATATGTGAGTGCATTCTGTCTGATCTGTCTGTGCTGGTAGTGCTCTATGTTAGTCAGTGGCAGGATATATTTTGCTGGAATAATAGAGAAAGGCAGGTAAACATATGTTTTACATCGTAGCTTCTAGATGGTAACACGAGTAGTTTGATTGGTTCACTCCTCCTCAATAGAGGCTTAATATAGGCCGTAGTTAGCTTCTGTAGATATAGTTCAGCTAATGATGACGGTGTCCAATGTCTCCTCAAGGTATTCCATCTACACCCCCTACTCTATCCCACTATACTCTTGGATAGGAGATGCTTTCTACGCGGTATGGGATCTTCATACAGGCTGGGGCGGTGGCTTCTCCTTGCTGAATAAGGTAAGTGATGGGGCTGCGTAGGGGTAGGCGAACCTACCCATTGCTGAGAGAGTAGTATGATGATGCGCCGAACACGCTTATTACTCATGTATCATGGTTGACGGAGCGCATAAACTAGGGCAAACAAATATACTACTCATCTGCTTTTTGCCATATAGCGCAAGAGAAGATGGATGATTTGCCATTACCGATGAGCTAAATATTACCGCAAAACATGATATGAGTACTTGATTTCCGGTAGAAACGTGCTATTTCCGTTCTATAAATAAGATATATAATACCGACATTCATGCAAATATAGCACACCATGCAATAGGAGAGTTTTGGTATAGCGCTTGGTGGTGTTTTATGCTTGTGCTACTTTTTTGTCCAGCAGAATAACAGAGGTCGTGGGCTCATGTGACGCAAACATTTGTTCATGATTTGTGCTTCGTATGATCTGAACACAAAAAACGAACAATATAATGATGGCGCTGCACATCGCGTGCAAATCTCTTTTTTCGCTCTTCCCTTTCGGTATTGGTTTGGTAGGATATAAAATCCCACTACTTGAGACGGTCTCATCGGTATATTTATCGTGCTTAAATATGCCTGTCGTTTGTCATTCAAGCAAAAAGCAGATCATAGAAATGTTGCTCGTGCTCTAGGGCTTGAGCGACTCTTATACTTCCCTTCACTAGCCAAAGAGATGAAGAAGAAAATACAAATAGCTATAACAAAAGTTCCGGAGCCGATACCTGATACCTATTCCTTCCCATCTAGCAAACTTGCTGTTGCTGCCTGGAGGGGCGTCGCTGGATTCCACATGGTGTATGCGGCGATGCGCGTTGGCACAGTGCCCTGCCAGAGCGCCATTGGCTGCAACCACGGTGTTGACGTAACGGTGCCGTGTTGAGCGATGAGGATGGTGTCGGCGTGGAAGGTGGCAATGGTGAGTGGATAGGTGATGGTAAATTTGTGCAGCGTCTCGACCAGCTGGAGGAGTGGCATCCGGAAGGTGAGGATCTTGGGGTAGTACAGGGCGCGGAGGAACTTTTGGACTTGTGAGAATGATGCGATGATAAGGATGTTTGACTGGCTGGCAAGCTGCGGGGCGCTTGGCATAAGCAGGTCGACCGCGTCGCGGCTGATGATGAGTGGTGTGGTGGTGTGGCTCACGAGCTTTTCGTAGACGATGGCGGTCTGGCTGTTGCGGCCTGCATCGCCAATGAGGAGGAGTGCGTCGGCCCAGCCAGTGAGGGCTTGCAGCTCTGGCCAGGCTTCGCTACCCAGGCTGCCGCTGCTGTTGCTTGCGGCAAAAATCGCATCCGTCACACTGGCAGGAATAGTGCCACGCAGGGCGTCTGGCAGCACGACGCGCGCCTGCCCTACCCCTGTGGCGAGCGCAGTGGTATAGCTATGCTCGATAGCGCGAAAGCTCAGCCGGTTGCCGCCAATAATACCTAGCTTGCCTGCCTGGGCCCGCTGCTGGGGCTTATTCCAGGCGATGTCTGGGTAGAGCGGTTTGGCCGGCGTTTGCTGCTGCCAGTAAGGGATGTTCATACGCAGTCACCTCGCTCTGATGGGCGGAGATAATACAGGGAGAAAATACTCAGCATAGAGCTATTATACCGCGAAGGAGGTGGTGCTTGCTATGCATTGCTGCTGAAGTGATGTCTTGCTACTAGTGCACCGCGATCTTTAATATACAATGTCGAGGTGCTGGCGCGGCCTGGGAGTGAGTAGAAAAACGTGAAAGAGAAAAAGCCCAACCTAGGAGCTCTACATACTCTAGTAAGAGTAGCGCTGACGACTAGGTTGGGTTAAGAAGGAGATGGGAGGTTGGGGCGCAGAGGGTGCGCAAACGTGTGCCTGCGCACCCTCTGCTGATTGTTCATCCGTCGATCATGAGGAGACACCTCCCCTCCCTTCTAGATTTGCCTCTCGCCAGATGACGAGGAGCTAATATATATCAATATATGAGGGGAGCGTCAAGGTTTGTGCGCCTATCGCGTCCTTAGTTATAGCCTTAGCCTACGCTACCGCTTCATTTAGCGTAATGCTGACTGGGCAATGGTCGCTGCCCATTTGGCTGGCGTGGATGTGAGCGCTGGTGATGCGCGGGGCAATTGCTGCTGATGCTAGCCAGTAGTCGATCCGCCAGCCCACGTTGCGAGCCCGGGCGTTGGCCCAGTGCGTCCACCAGGTGTAGGCATCGGTTTGGCCGGGATGAGCAGCGCGGAAGGTATCCACAAAGCCAGCGTCTAGGTAATGCTGGAAGCCAGCCCGCTCTTCGTCCGTAAAGCCGTGTTTGCCCCGGTTGGCGCGTGGGTTGGCAAGGTCTATCGGCTGGTGGGCGACGTTCATATCCCCGCAGTACAGCACTGGCTTGGCCGGGCCGTACTGGCCGGTCTCCAGCCCCTGTAGGTAGGCCAGCATGCACGGGTCCCAGGCCTTGGCGCGCAGGGTAAGCCGACTTAAGTCCCCCTTGCTATTGGGTGTATAGCAGGTCACCAGCCAAAAGCTAGCAAACTCCGCTGTAATGACGCGGCCTTCATCATTTGGGCTGCCGTAGCTATCGGCCGCCAGCTGGAACTGCTCTACTAGCTCAGCTGGCAGGCCATCACGCCACTGCAGCGGCGCAGTTTTGCTAAAGATTGCTGTGCCGCTATAGCCCTTCTTGGCCGCGCTATAAAAGTGCTCGTGGTAGCCCGGCAGGTCGAGCTCCACCTGCTGGCGCTGCGCTTTCGTCTCTTGCAGGCACAGGATATCGGGGTTGTGGGCTGCCATAAAGCGGGCAAACTCGCCCTTATTAATTACCGCGCGAATACCGTTGACGTTCCACGAGTATAAGCTAGTCATAGGGGTAGTATAGCATGATACTGTTCTACACATCGATAGTTAAGTGTTTGACAAAGCAGCCACATACGTATAATGTAAATATTTTATATATGGCAGAACGGCTTGCTTACTTATGGAAAATTATTGTGTTGTGTGTTAATCTACAATGGTATGAAAGTTCTTATTGTAACAGAAGTATATCGCCCAGGTGTTGGTGGTGTCCAGGCGGCTGTTGACACACTTATATCTGGACTTATAGCGCACGGAGATGAAGTAACGGTTATAACAGGGTCGCCAAAAGGATTTCTCTATGGTAGTTACCGGGAGATTGACCAAATAAATGGTGCTACTGTAGTTCGATTACCTGCTATAAAATCATTTGTTAATAGAGAAAACAATCGAATGACAATATTACCTGCTTACGCAGTAAAACGTTATTTTCATCAATACCGTCCAGATATTGTTCATATGCTTATTCCATCAACTTGGCTTCATACGGCTGTATTACGTCAAGCTCACAAATATCATATCCCGGTCATTGCCACTGGTCATGCTATTGCATTAAATCTTGTGATGAATATGAGATGGAAGCGCTTTGCTCGGTGGGTTGGTCAGAAAGCTGAACAGTACACAGTAAAGTATCTTAACAGAACAGACTTAGTAACAGCACCAACGCGAGCAGCTCTCGACCATGTGGTGGGTATTACAGTACCTACTTTAGCAATATCAAATGGCATCGACGTAAGCCTTTATCCTCCAGAACGACATTATAAAGAAGCAACTCTGAAACAATTCAACTTGGATGACCGAAAACTAACGATTGTCTATGTAGGAAGACTTGATGGCGAAAAACGAGTTGATTTATTAATAGATGCAATGAAACAACTTAACCGACATGACGTACAACTCGTTATTGTGGGAAAAGGAATCAACATGGAGCCGTTGAGGCGGCAAGCTTCTGATCTAGGTAGCACTTGTATTTTTACCGGGTATGTGACTGATGACGAAAAGCGTGCTTTGTTGTGGCGAGCTGATGTATTTGTCATGGCAAGCCCTGCAGAGTTGCAATGTATAGCTGCGCTTGAAGCTTTATTATGTGAAACACCAGTAGTGGTTGCAGACCAAGTAGCTCTACCTGAGTTATTGGACGATGGAAAGAATGGTCTTAGCTTTCATTATCCCGATACAAACGATCTTGCAGACAAACTAGAGACTCTCCTGCAAGATCAAAACTTGCGTCGTAAAATAGGTCAACATGCCCGACAATGGGTTATAGAGCATCATTCTCATGATTATACTATTAGTCAATATCGTACAGCATACCAGAGATTAATTCGTGATAGAGAATAGTGAATTATCTCTAATATATAGGCAGCTTTGCAGAGGGCTTCATGAAATATTGCATACAACTAAAATTAGCAAAGCATTTTGACCTGTGTATGATATATTTTCTGTATTGGCTCGATTTGTATAGATCGGAAAAATATCTGCTTGAAATATTTTTTTCTATAGAGCACCATGTATTGAGTTCGACGCGTTACGTGATTTTTCATTCCTCAACCTACTTTCAGCAACGATAATGGTTTCTGCTTTATGAAAGTTGTAGATATCTAGCGCCTCTATAGAACTATAATTATTGTATTAAAACCTGCTATCATAAAGACAGTACACCAAATATATTTTTATGTTCATAATATGAAGTGGGGTGTGAGGATAGAGAATTATTATTTGCTAGTCACTTTTTTTGCGGTATAATAAACTGTAGCTATGAAAATCGGAATCTTTATTGATGACTATTTGCCATCAGTCCATGGCGTGGCGACGTCCACGGTTAATTTGAGGCAGGCGCTTGAGGCGCTGGGCCATGAGGTGTACATTGTTGCGCCAAAGTGCGAAGGCTATGACGATCACGACGATCACGTCATTCGCCTGCCATCATCGAAGAACTACGTCTTTGATAAGCGCGAGACGGCTGTCATCTACCCTGGTCTGGCCAAGAAGTTGGACGACTACCAATTCGACATCGTCCACAGCCAAATGCAATTCTATATGGGTGTGCTGGCCCACAGTGTGGCTAGGCGGCAGCGCATCCCCCACGTCACAACGATCCACACGCTCTATAGTGAGCTGATCGACGACTATCCGTTTATGGTAACGGCTGGGGTGATTGCGCTCTCGGTCGCCTTCCCTGTTGTTTTTCGGACGAAGCCGATCTTGCCAATTACCTCGCGCGAGCAGCTCCATGGTATGGGCAAGAGCGCGATCCGCGATATGTTGTCTCGCCAGGGGTGGCGTCTTACTGCGGCGTTTGCCAACCAGTGCGATGCTTGCATATCACCGTCGCAGCACCTGGCCAAAATATTGATGGAGGATGGCGGCCTCACGACGCCATGCCACGTCTTCCCAAATGGTATTGACACTCAGCGCTATCACAATGCTTCGGCGGCGGATTCGCCTATCACGAAAGGCCCGAACGATAAATTTATTATCTCAGTAGCGCGCCTGAGCCCTGAGAAGCGCCAGCAGGCACTTGTCGAAGCTTTGCCGCATATCCCGGATGAAAACGTCAAGCTGGTGCTGGTGGGCGGTGGCCCATACGAGGCAGAGCTGCGCGCCTGTGCCGAGCGGCTTGGCGCGGCAGAGCGGGTGATCTTTACGGGGATGCAACCCAGCGATGCAGTAGCGGCGCTGCTCAAGCAAGCCGATGTCTTCTCTCTCGCATCGTACCACTTTGATAACCAGCCGATGACCTTCCTCGAAGCAGCATCAAGCGGCCTGCCAATCGTCTACTGCGATGAGCGCATGACCGAGGGTTTGACTAAGAAAAATGCAATTTTGACCGATGGGATTGAGGGCAAAGACTTTGCTGAGGTCTTTAACGATCTCTTTACTCACCCCGATAAGCTCGAGCAACTGTCTCGCGGTTCATTGCAGGTGGCGCGCCGGTTCGATTCCGTGACGATGGCAAAGAAGGTCGCGGCGCTGTATGAGTCGCTCATTGCCAGTAATTTAGAAGAGTAAGTATAGTAAAAGCCTTTGAGGCTTAGGCTTTTAGGTTTGTTTCCTCCAGCGTCTTTTATTGCCGATGTGATACTTGTTGAGAGTGTAATTATCAGTAGTGTAGTATTGTCGCAACTTTTTGAGTGAAATAGTTGTTCTTAAAACACGACATTTAACCAATAGCTTTGAGCTGTAATGTATTGTTGCTCCATTAGTCATGCAGGCAAATGTAACATCAAGATCTTCACTGATATTATTGTCACCAAGACTGATTTGATCGCGAACTTTTTGCCAGAGTTCTCTTTTTAGTGCCGAGTTATGTCCGTACATAACTGGCTTAAGCTTTAAGCTATGTTGATGCCAAAAACGAAATAGACGAAAATACCAACAAAACCAAAATCGATTATGGGGTGATAATTCGCGAATAGCAACCGCACCACAAAGTGCATCGGTTGATGAAGGTACTGATAGTTCTCGACGAATCACTGAAAGCCAATGATTGCTGACGACTGTGTCAGCGTCTATCCGCGCAATAATAGGGTTTTTTGCAATATCGAAACCGGCTGCTCTAGCATAGGTAATGCCTTGTCTGAGCTCAGTAATAATATGAATTTGAGGATGATTCAGCTCCTGAATGATTGAGACAGTATTATCGGTAGAATTGTTGTCGACGATGATAATCTCATCATTCTCTAGGAGCTGTGGCAATAGTGCATTCAAACACTCTTTTATAATTTTATTTTCATTGTATACAGGAATAATAACACTGATAGGGTCCGTGCTATTTATCATGCTCTTGCTTTTCATAATACTGTCTATTTTAGCATAAAAAATAATATCACTATATTCTAAGCACATTATGTACAGTGCATGGTATAATAATAATAGATGAAAGTTCTAATTGCGTCCGACTTATATCCACCTGTCATCAATGGGGTGGCAACGTTTTCTTATAACCTAGCCCATGGGTTACGTGCTGCTGGGCATGAAGTTATTGTTATTGCACCAAGCCAAACTGGTAAGCATTATAGTGAGCAAAGCGGTGGTGTTACAGTGCATCGTGTGCGCAGTGTGGTATTTCCCTTTTATCAAAATATACGCATATGCATAGCGCCACAACTTGAAGTGCGCAATATTATTAAAGAATTTCGCCCAGACATTATTCATAGCCAAATGGTCTTGGGTATTGGACAAGCAACAACAATGATTGGTCGCCGTTACGGTATACCAATTATATCAACAAGCCACGCAATGCCCGAGAATCTTATGGATAACCTCAAAAACTTATCAGCATTTTCGCGCCCAATAAACTATATGCTAGCAGACATTGGGAGGCGCTACCATAGCAAGTCTGATATTGTAACTTCTCCAACGCAGTCTGGAATAGACAGTTTATCACGTTTTACGTCAAAGGTGACTGTACCAATAGAAGTCATCTCAAATGGCATAGATCTAAAAGCTTACAGGCCCGGCAGTGTGAGTAAATCACTATATCATACGTATAATTTGCCGACAAATAAGCCAATTATTACATATATAGGAAGGCTTGACGCCGAGAAACACGTATGGGTACTACTGCATGCGCTTCGTGAAGTGTTGAAAGAGCGTGAAGTTCATATGTTAATTGTTGGGAGTGGTGTTGACTTAGAACATGAAAAGCAGATTGCACAGAATATTGGTGTAGCTGATCATGTTACATTTACTGGTAGAGTATCTGATGAAGACAAAAAGGCTTTGCATCGGGTGGGGGCTCTATTTGTCGTTGCGTCCCCCGTAGAGTTGCAATGTATTGCAGCTCTCGAAGCAATGGCGAGTGGTAAACCACTTGTTGCAGTGGATGCCGGTGCACTTGGTGAGCTGTGTCACCACGGTAAGAACGGCGAGCTATTTGCATTGGACGACTATCAAGGCGCTGCGAGAGCTATAGTGCGTGTTCTAAGCGATAAAAACCTTTTGGAGGTGTACGGTAAGGAGAGTAGACGGATTGCTCAGATGCATGATCTTGATCGAGTCATCAAAAAATTCATCCAGTTATATGAAACGACTGTCGCCAGAAAAAAGAAAGAGATAGCTATGCGCTCTACTAAATAGAGAGTCCAACCGTCTACACTAGTAAAATAGCGTAGATAAAGGTTTAATCTAGAGTCAGAAAGCTTTTTATAGCCATTGCCGCTTGAGGAGCCTTTTCATAGTGGATAAGATGACCAACATTAGAAATAACCAAGAACTTCTCTGGTGATATAGCCTGAGATAGATTCTTTATGTGTGTAAGTGGCGTGACGCTATCCTGGTTGCCTGCAACAAGAAGTACGCGTTTTTGGCGCAGTGCATCGGCATAGTCAATAGCACCGCGTTTGTTAAAATCTCGAAAAAGTATTTTATAGAATTCGATATTAGAGATAAAATCAAGATTGCGCAAGTGATGTTGATATATTGCATGACGCTGGTCTCTATCAGCTGTTTTAAGAAGGCCAAAGGTGAGTATTCTCGAAATAAGTTTACTTCGTACGAAGGAGTTGCCTATTTTGCCAGTTTTTGCACTAATTGTGTATTGGGCGTCACCAAGCCACCGTCCGACTTGGCGTTTGTCTGTTACGCCATGGATGGCAGTTGGTATGGGGCTTATAAGAATAACCTGTGATGCGTAGAGTGTTGGTTGTTGGTGAATCATACTGCTCGCTACTAGCCCACCCATAGAATGTCCCAACAAGATAGGAGGCTCAGTAAGGTTGAGTGAGGCGACGAGCTGGTTTGTTAATGCGGCAATGCCATCAATCGACCAGTTAGATTGGTTTGGCAGGTCGCTAACGCCAAAGCCCGGTAAATCTGGTATAATAAGATGAATATCAGGCAGGAGTGGTTCGAGATATTGGAACCCTTCATGGCTGCCCGTGAATCCATGGATGAGAACCATTGTTTGTTTTGCGCTCTCATGATAGCTCCAATAGCTAACAGACAAAGAGTCGCTCAGTGTTATTGTGTGTTGCATGTAGCTCTATACCCTATTACGTATTCGTCGCTGCTCTCGCTCCACATCGCGGCGTTTGATGGTTTCGCGCTTGTCGTAGCGTTTCTTACCCTTACCGAGGGCGATGACGAGCTTGATATAGCGGCCGCTGGTAATGAGCTTCGTGGGCACGATGGTGTAGCCGTCTTTCTTGCGGGCGGCGAGTTGCTCGATCTGTCGCCGCTTCGCCAGAAGCTTACGTGCGCTCGTGCTGACCGTCCGGGCGTTTGGTTGGCCCTGCTCGTTGTGGCGCAGCGAGAAGTTGGCGTTATTGAGCCACAGCTCGCTATTGCGAATCGTCACATATGCCCCCTTGAGCTGCACGTGACCTTCGCGGGCGGCGCACACCTCTAGGCCGGTCAGGCTCATGCCGACCACTATGTCGTCGCTTAGTTCATAATCAAACCGCGCACGGCGGTTGACAATAGCTGGTACTGGTGGCTTGGTAGTATGTGATTTGCTCATACGTCTCTTCTATTGTAGCAGATGAAGTGGCGTGTGAGGATGCGAAGGTGATAGATTTGGGCTCGAGCAAGCCAAGAGACGACTATTATCTAGCGGGTAGTGGCACCCTCTAGGGAATAATAGTTTATACTACGCGTAGTCGTTGGGAGCGGTATCGATACCAAGATAGCGAAAATACTGCTGGACATCTGCGAGACCTCCGCCCGACTTAATAATAATGCGGCAATCTTGCAAGAGCCAACTCGCGTTGTCATAGCCATAATTGCATAGTGGGTCGAGATGCTCGTTGATATAACTCATCGTGAGAGGAGGAAACTCTACGGCAGGGTTCTCTGGGCCTTGCTGGTCGAGAATGGTATTGGTCGTGTCTAGCAGTCTATCGCGCTGGCGGTGTGGTGCGTTGAACTGGGATATGAGCTTGGTGTGCATATCTTCGGAGGTTGGGCCTGGGTTGCTCTTTGCCTCAAGTGCAAAA
Organism: uncultured Candidatus Saccharibacteria bacterium; assembly: GCA_963554165.1. Taxonomy (GTDB): domain Bacteria; phylum Patescibacteriota; class Saccharimonadia; order Saccharimonadales; family Saccharimonadaceae; genus Saccharimonas. The sequence continues at coordinate 231,364 of CAUVQR010000002.1, forward strand.
AGTGGTTTCTGGGTATATGTGTCAACACCCCCTCGTGTGCTTGCTAAGTGTCTCTGAGAATTTTCCATGTATGACAAAACTAACAATCCTTCCTATTGTTTCTTTTCTAGTGTGCCTGCAGACCATTATACCGCTAAATATATGGAAAGAGTGTCGTAAAAATAACAGAATAATAATGCGGAGTGCTCAACTCACTCCCCTGCCCGCAAAGGATATAATTCGCCATGCTATAATATCCCCTATGATTGCCGATATTGCCATTACTGAGAAGTCGTTTGGGGCGAAGACGCTGATGACGGATGTGAAGTTTAGTGTGAATGATGGCGAGAAGGTGGGCCTAGTGGGGCGCAATGGCGTGGGCAAGTCGACGCTGTTTGGCATGCTCACGGGGGCGGACGATGACTATAGTGGCTCGATTATTTTCAAACGTGGCAGTGTGGTGGTAGCGACGGCTCAAGAGCACCACGACAGCGGCGATATCACAGTGCTCGAATATATCTTGCGTGGCCTGCCAGAGTATGCGCGCCTGCGCCATATCATCACAACCTACCCCGAGACGATGGGTGATAACATGCACAAAATCGAAGCATACACCGCGGCGCTGGAGCGCTTTGGCCAAAAGGGCTTCTACCAGATTGAGGAGTTAGTGGCGGAGGAGCTAAAGAACTTCCAAATGGCAGGTTATGGTGAGCGATATCTGGCGAGTTTGAGTGGTGGGCAGAAGCGCCTAGTGGAAGTGGTGAAGATTATGCACGCCCAGGCCGACCTTGCACTGATCGATGAGCCAACGAACCATATGGATTATGTCGCTAAGAAGCAGTTTATCGACTGGCTCAAGGGCGCGAAGCAAGCAATGCTCGTCATTACCCACGACCGAGATGTGCTGACAGAGATGGACCGGATCGTTGAGATAAAAGATGGCACAGCCCTCAGCTACCGAGGCAACTATGATGCCTACCTCCGCCAAAATGCCTCGGCGACAGGCAACGCGATGCATGAGTATGAGCAGGTCGAGCGGCGGATTGCTAATGTGAAGGATAAGGTCGTGCAATTTCGCCGGTTGAAGGAGCGAGCGCGTGACCCCGGCACTATTAAGCAATTCAAACAGCGTGAGCAGCAGGCTATGGCCGAGCTTGAGCAGCTCGAGCAGATTGAGAAGCCGACGTTTTGGATTGATCGCGACAATGTGGCACAGCTGGAGTATAAGATGGCTGATCGCTACCAGAAGTTTAAGGCGCGGACGATTCGCCTCAGTATGCGCGATGGTGCAATGCGAAGCCAGCGTACACTAGTGGCGGTGCGAGATTTGGCGCTGGGCTATGGTGAACGGATCTTGTTTGAGGGGGTGAATATCGACCTGCGTGAAGGCGAAGCAGTGGAGCTGCGCGGCCGCAATGGTGCGGGCAAGACGACGCTTATTCGAGAACTACTCGCCGCGCAAAGTCTGGTGCAAGACAGAGGTAGCGATACGCCCGTTGTCTATAGTGGCTCGCTGCAGCTCGATAGCCATATTCGGATTGGCGTGTATGAACAGGAGATTGCCCCGACATATCTTGACCTCACATTGGCTCAGGCGATTGAGCAGATGCACCTCGACCGCGGATTGCCAATTGGCCAGACCAAGCTCCGCCAATTGATGAGCGACTACCTCTTTGCCGAGACGGATCGCGATGTGCTACTCGCCCGCCTGAGTGGTGGGCAGAAAGCGCGTTTCCAAATTATTAGCATGCTCGCTAATGAGCCGCAGCTGCTCATCCTTGATGAGCCTACCAACCACCTCGACCTACCCAGTATCGAAGAGTTTGAAGCGGCGCTAGAGCGCTATACTGGTGCTATCCTCTATGTCAGCCACGATAACTACTTTCGGCAAAAGTTGGGCGGTGAGGTGGTGCAGATCGGGGCGCAGTAAGAGGCAGTCTCACCGTAAAATATCAACTGCTTCCGCGCCCCTTCTCAAGTGCATATCTTTCAGCATCATGAGAGCGCGCATGCTTGGTAGGCTCACCTCTCGTAGTGGTGAGCGTGAGCATTACAATAAGTCCCTACTTCTCTGCTCTGCACCTTTCTATCTACTACTTCACGTCAATGGAGTGTGCATTGATTAATTTTAGAATTATGTAAGCTTCAGACGTGAGAATCTATCATACGTACACTATACTGTGCATAATTTTGTACCAGCATATTGCTTACGGTTGCAATCTACGCTATTGTAGAAGCAATGCTAGTGAACAAAAATAGATCAAGTGCGGGGTTTGCTCTGCCAACAGTGATCGTGGCATCGGTGGTGGCAATGATGCTACTCCTCGTGGCGGCGTCTGCATCGACGGCGATTCGCGAGGGGCTCTACGCTCAGCACTACCGGCGCTTAGCCCGTGAGGCAGCAGAAAGTGGCGTTGTGCTTGCCAGTAAATGCCTTGAGCTTAATAACGACCTTGCTCAGTGGTCTAATAGCGCGAAGTTGCGACCCAACACCGATTGCAAGGGTGTAGCAGTAGCCGGACGAACCCAGTATATTCAACAGGACGGCAATGTGCGCACGACCTTTGAAGTGGGTGAGCCAGAGCGCCGCGAAGGGAGTATTCAGCGTATCACGGCGGTGGGCCGGACGGAGCTTATCCGCACGACGGATGGTGCAGTGTGGAAGAGCTATGAATATCGCCTAGCGGGCCAAGCGGGCCTGAGTACATTGCTCGATAGTGTCTCGTTTGGCTATGCGGCTGGTGGTGGATTTACATTTAACGGAGCATTTTTTACCGTTATCGACGAGTTTGGGCGGCCTCGCTCGGCAGGGTTTAATGGCTTTGGCCAGCTTGGTGTTGGCTCAACTACCGATACTCTCACGCTCAAGCAATTTAATATTCCCGCCAACAAGCGCGTCGTGCGCACCTACACCAACTTCCTCTCCCATGGCCGTAACCTGTTTGCGCTCACGGAGAATGGCGAGGTATGGGGCGCCGGGCTGCATAACTTTGGGCAGATTGGCAACCCTGGCCAAATTCCTGCGTGGGTGACGAACCCAGTTCAGTTTGCTTTGCCGAGCGCCGATAACGTTGCAACCTTTGTGGCGCCACTGGGGATTGTCACCTTTGTTGTGACATCCCAGGGGAACGTCTATGCGGCTGGCTCCAACGACAAAGGCGTTGCTGGCATTAACTCAACTGCTCCGACAGTAAAGACGCCGACCAAAATGCCCTTCCCTGAGAAGATCCGGGCCGATGCTCACTCCTGGGCAGTCGACAGCAAGACGGCTTATGCGATTGGTGAGAGTGGTGCGGTCTATGGCTGGGGCAATAATGATTTTGGCCAGCTCGCTCAGGGCGATATCAATGAGCGGCGAGCACCCGTTCGCTTGGGTGACTTTGGCAAGCCTGGCAAGACCAAGGCGGTGCAGCTCGCCTTTGACGGCGATACGGTCTACATTCGCGACAGTGCAGGAGCAGTCTACTCGGCGGGCAAGACAAACTATGGCCAGGCGGGTGTACCAACCTTCCGGCTGCGTGCGGGGGTGTCAGACCGATGTTTGGCAGCAGTGGGAGTGAACCTCAGGACGGAAAAGTGCTCGGGTACTGCTGCGAACCAAAAGTGGCAATTCGACCGCACAAATAACGCCCTGCAAGTTGAAGCAAACTCAGGAGCATCTCAAAACCGCTGCGTCGAAGCAACTGGCCATAATAATGAAGAGACGCGTATGCGGTGGTGTGCTTGGTGGTCTAATGGCAAGCGCTTTGACTTTCGCTACCCAGCGAGCTCGTGGAATCACATCTATCTTAGTAATAGCACCGACATTGGCGGCCGAGGCCTGTGCATTGCTGAGGCTAATGGAGCAACCGGTGGCGAAACAAAGATGACTTCGTGTGAGTACTACGCAGACAGAACATTCTTGCCATACAACCCAACACTCGAGCGTATTGCACCATCTGGAGTAATAGACATCACGACCGACCAGTATTTTGCCGCTATGGTCTATGCCAATGGCGAGGTCAAGACCTTCGGCCTTAACAACGGCGCACTGGGCAATGGCGTCTATGTCGATACATCCAATCTTGATGCCCACAAGCGTCAGGTATATAACCCAACCCCAGTTAAATTCATTCTCCCTCCTGGCGTTAAGGCTGTTTCGTCCTGGACAACCTCTAACGGTATTGACCCTAAAAATGCGAATGTTTTCGTCGTTACCAGCGATGGCCGCGTCTTTGGTGCGGGCAGCAATATAACTGGCCAGCTGGGCCTTGGGCATGTCGGTGGCGGCACCAATGGCATCTACCCCACTCCGCAGCAAATGCTCGTCCTTGGCACGCAGGGCAACTTAGCATCGTATGTGCGCTCGGGCTATGGCACAACGGTGGTTTATACCAACAACCGCAAAGTCTTTACGGTAGGTAACAACTCCAACGGCCAGCTGGGCGATGACACGACTACCACCAACCCAACGCCCCGTGCCAACAAAAATACAAATGCTCAGCGCCATGTGAAGTTCTACTAGGCAGAGCATGGCTGCAAGAGGTATAACCTCTACCGATTGCTAGTACGAGAAGCTTATATATGCACAAAATAGCGATGTGGGTGAGAGGTCTCATATTTAGTCAATATATTTGAAGCATTAGGATTACATGATGAGTATCTATAAGTAAGAAAAAATAGAGTAACATCTGTTAGAGACAATAAATCAGTGATATGTATGATTGTCTAAGGTTCTCTTAATTGAGTCAAACAAAAAAGCATGAACAATATATGTATACTGCCTATACCCCTCCATTTCCCTCGTATGCGAGCAGCCAATAGCAAGACTCACTGCCCTTCTCGAGCAGTGAGTTGACTGTGATACATAGCCAAGCTATGCGTCTGGCAATAATCCCTTTGCTGCAAGGAGCTCATCAATCCGAGCTCGATCGAAGCCGTAGACGATTTCGCCAGCAATATCTGTGACTGGGATACCCTGGGCTTTGCCGCCAGTTTTGGCAGCGAGCTCATCCTGAGCACCAGGTGTTTTCTCGATGTCCTTCACGGTATAACTCACGCCCAGCTTGTCAAGATATTGTTTCTCTGTTTTGCAATAGGCGCACCACTCTGCGCTATATACTATGACTGATGGTGTTGTACTCATATTATTCCCCTTTCGCTCTTGCTAGTATAGCATGGACGGTGATAGAGTTGGCAAGCGTGCTGAGTGTAAGGTAAGGTGCGAAGCTTCTTCAACAATAGTTCTAGTAGGATGAAGAGGCTATTCCTCCGTAGTGTATTGGCTTGTCAGATACCAGCCACCATCGTGCGGCGATTGATACGCGCGTAACTGCACATCCAGCTGATATTTACGGAGCTCGGCAATGGCACGCAAGGCGGCTGCACGGCTCGGGTAGCGCTTTTTGGCCGCTTCATTATGTGGTGGGCGGTAGGGCTGGTGTTTAGGCGTTTTGTTGCGGCGTGGCATAGCTCTAGTATACGCGGCTTTGCTGAGCGATGCCAGTTATCTCGCGCAGAGCCCCCTGAGAAATGGTTATAAAAGTCAATGTCATATATAAAGTAGCAACTCCACGCTCAATCATCACAAGCTATGTGCGCGCGCTTTATCCTCTCAAGGAGCAAAAGCACGGTGCTAGTGTGCCGCGAGATGGCGGTAATTTAAGATTCATACCCAACCGCCGCTTCCCTCTTTACGTCTGCCAAGCCTCCTGGTACAATAGGGCCATATGAGTACGGAGTCTCGTGAGAATGCCCGCTCGCACGGTAGCCAAGTGGTTAGTGTGCTGTGGCGTACCCTACTTGGGACAACCTGGCGGATGGCGGTGCCAACTGTTGGGTTATTTTTGCTCGGAGTCTGGGCAGACCGGCAGTTTGCAACCAAGCCATGGCTGATGTTTGCTGGCTTGGTGGTCGGCATCGCTCTTGCAGCGGGACTCATCACGCACCAAATTAAGGGAGGTCATCGCACATGATGTTTTTTGCGGCAGTGCCACACATCTCAGTCAAGGCAGACGAGGTGTTTTCGATTGCTGGCTGGCCAATTACTAATGCCAATCTCGTTGGCCTATTGGGCCTTGTCCTCTTGGCTTGGCTTATGTTTCGCACGCGGGCAGCGGTGCTGGGTAAGAAGAAGGCGAATTTTGCAACTCGCTTGACTGTCTGGTGCTTTGAGGGGCTGTACAATACCGTAGGGCAGGTCATCCCCAGCAAGAAATGGACGCGGCGCGTTGCTCCCCTTGTTATTACGATGTTCTTCTTTATCGCCGCACAATATTGGCTAGGGTTATTGCCAGTAGTCGGGCCAGTGATGGTTGGCCATACACCACTGTTCCGTGGCCAAAATGCCGATCTTAATATGACCTTCGCCCTTGCGGCCGTTACGATCGTTATGGCACAGGTATACGCAGCACGCGAGCTTGGCTTTGTGGGCAACCTCAAGCGGTATTTTGTGAACCCCTTGCGCGATCCAATCATGTCCTTTGTGGGGGTTCTTGAGATTATAGCAGAGTTCTCGCGCTTACTGAGCCTGTCCTTCCGTCTGTTTGGTAATGTGCTCGCGGGTGAGATTTTGATCGCGATGATCGCCTACCTCACTCAAGTGGCAATGCCAGCGGTGCTCCAGCCGTTCTATATCTTTGAGCTATTCATTGGTGGCATTCAGGCCTATATCTTCTTTATGCTTTCAACCGTGTTTATTTCACTCGGGCTCACGCATCACGGCGGTGATGAGGAAAAAGATACGCACTCAAGCACTTCGACTTCTTCAGACGCGAACCTCGTGACCGAAGGAGCAAAATAACATTGGTAATAACTAAATAAGGAGAAGTAATTATGAAAGACATCGCATTTACCCTGGCGTATGCTATTCCAGCAGCGTTTGCTGCGATCGGGTGTGGTTGGATTGGTGCCAACGCCATGAAGGCGGCTGGCCGCAACCCAGAGAAGATTAACGACCTACGCACTATGATGATCCTTGGTATTTCGTTTATCGATGCTTTGGCTATCATTGGTTTTGTGGCCGCGATCGTCGGCAAGGTGATGTAAGGAGTTCGCACTCGTGAATACCCTGCACTATTTTGCATCGACAGAGGCGGGTGGTGGCGATTTGTTCTCGTCGCTTGGTCTTGATTGGCAGCTGTTTGTCCTGCAAATGGTGGCATTTGTGGTGCTGCTCTTGGTCTTGAAGAAGTGGGTCTATCCACCGCTGCTCGACATGCTCGATCAGCGCGATGCGAAGATTCGCGATGGCCTCAAAGCAGCCGAGAAAGCCCAAAAGGCAGCCGACGAGACCGAGGAGCGCACCGCTGCAATGCTCAAGAAAGCCCGCCACGAGTCGCAAGAAATTGTGACTGCTGCCAAGACTGAGGCAGCCAGCATGGTGAACGACGCCAAAGACGACGCCCACACGCAGGCCGAGCGCATCTTAGAATCGGCGCGCACCCAGACACAGACAGAGCTGGCCGAGGCCAAGCGGGCACTGCGCCGCGAGATGGTCGACATGGTCGTCGAGGCAACGCGTGCAGTAACCGCTGAGACTGTTGACGCGTCGAAGGATCGCCAGCTGATCGAGAAGCATCTGACCAAGCTTGATAAGGAGCAGCGCTGATGGCGGCCGGTTTTTCGCGCCGCCGCCTCGCTGCGTATGTTGCTGAGCAGATTGCTGCTGGCGCTGAGGCGTCTGCTGTGCTGCGTCAGGTTGCTGCCTATCTTATTGACACCCGTGCAACGCGCGATGTCGATGTGGTGGCAGCAACGATTGAGGAAGCGCTAGCTGAGCGCGGTATCGTCGTGGCTGAGGTCACGACGGCGCACGAGCTATCGGCCGCCCTGCAGAAGCAACTCAAGGCAGAGGTCACAGCACTTGCTGAGCAGAGTGGCACTGCGCCAGTCACATCGGTGCAGCTCCGCCAGGTGGTCGACCCATCAGTAATTGGTGGCGTGAAAATTGCTCTGCCGGGCCAGCACTATGATGGCACTATCCAACACAAACTAACCGCCCTTGCGGGCACGAAATAAGAGGAATTATACATGGCTGAAACAACGGTTACAGAGTTGTCCGAGAGCTTGCGGCAAGCGATCGCAGGCCTGGAAGCCTCTGAAGGACTAGAGCAGGTCGGTATCGTGACCCGAGTGGGTGATGGTGTGGCCTGGGTACATGGCTTGCGCCACGCGGGCTATAGCGAGGTGCTCGAGATCGAGACTAAAACAGGTGTCGTTGAGGCATTTGCGCTCAACCTGATGGAAGATGAAATTGGTGCTGTGCTACTCGGCAGCGACCAAGGTGTAGCTGCTGGCGACCGCGTTAAGCTCAAGGGCGAGGTACTGAGTGTGCCAGTTGGCGAGGAGTTGCTTGGCCGCGTGGTGAACCCACTCGGTGAGCCGCTTGATGGTGGCCCAGCCATCACCACTACGCAGCGTGGCTTGGTAGAGCGCGAGGCGATCGGTGTGATGGGCCGCAAGAGTGTGCACGAGCCACTGATGACCGGTATTATGAGCATCGATGCGATGTTCCCGATTGGTCGTGGCCAGCGCGAGCTGATCATTGGCGATCGCCAGACCGGTAAGACGGCAATCGCACTCGACACGATGATCAACCAAGCCCGCCAAAAGACTGGCGTGGTGAATGTCTACGTTGCCGTTGGGCAGAAGCTGAGCAAGATTGCTCGCTTGGTCGAGCGCCTCAAAGAGGAAGGTGTGATGGATCAGACTATCGTGGTAGCAACTAGCCCAAGCGACCCAGCTTCCCTACTCTATCTCGCGCCATACGCCGGTACCGCCATGGGTGAGTACTTCCGCGACAATGGTGGCCATGCTTTGATGATCTATGACGACCTGACTAAGCACGCCGTCGCTTACCGCCAGATGAGCCTGCTGCTGCGTCGTCCACCAGGGCGCGAGGCCTTCCCAGGTGATGTGTTCTATTTGCACAGCCGCCTACTCGAGCGCAGTGCTAAGCTAAGTGATGAGCTTGGGGCAGGTTCGCTCACTGCTCTGCCGATCATTGAGACCCAGGCGGGTGATATTTCCGCTTACATCCCCACCAACGTGATTTCCATCACCGACGGACAGATCTTTATGGAGACAGATCTCTTCTACCAGGGTATTCGCCCGGCCATTAGTGCTGGTCTCTCGGTGTCGCGTGTTGGTGGTGCCGCGCAGACTAAGGCGCTCAAGAGTGTTAGCGGTAACCTCAAGCTCGGGTTAAGTCAGTTCCGCGAGTTGGCAAGCTTTGCTCAGTTTGGAAGCGACCTTGATGCTGAGACCAAGGCACAGATTGGCCGTGGTCAGCGCCTGACAGAGCTTCTCAAACAGCCACAGTACCAACCAATGAGTGTCTGGGAGCAGGTGGTGAGCATCGTGGCAGTGAGCCAAGGTTACTTCGACACCGTGCCAGCTACGAAGATCAAAGCTGCTCAAGATGCTCTGCTGAGTCGTCTCTGGGCCGAAGCCAAGGAACAAATGCGCACCCTCAATAAGGGCGACCAGAAGTTCGGCGCTGATGAGAAACTCACCCACTTGATAGAATCAACCGCGGGCGAAATTGCCAAGGAATTTGCGGAGTAAGCAACGGAGGTCGCTATGCCCAATACGCAACAGCTCAAAGTACGGATTCGCTCAGTTAAGAGTACCAAGCAGATCACCAAGGCAATGCAAATGGTGGCAGCGAGCAAGATGCGCCGCGCCCAAGATGCAAGCCGTACCACTGCGCCGTATACCACAGCAGCACGTGGCCTCTTGCGCTACCTCTCGCGCCAGGGTGCGACCGACGATCACCCCCTGTTTGCTCAGCGTGCGGTCAAGCGCCGCTTGATCATCGTCATTGCCGCCGATAAAGGATTGGCTGGTGCCTACAATAGCAATGTCCTGAAGCGCTATGTCCAGCTCCTGCGCGATGACGATGCAGCCGGGATCGACAATACTACCATTGCGGTGGGGCGCAAAGCGGCGCAGTTTGTTGCTCGCCTTAAGGATACGCAGGTGGTTGGGGTGTATGAGGATGTGCCAGATCGCCCAACTGGGCCAGCCTTCCGGGCAATTCTCGATACCGCGCACGATATGTTTGTGAGTAAGCAGGTCGATGCGGTCGACGTCGTATTCACTCGCTTTTATAGCAGTATGACGCAGCACCCTGATACGATCCACCTCTTGCCCGCTGGCCTTGATGCCGAGCAGCTCGATGCGGTGGATGACGATGAAGCAATCCCAGATGATGAAGCACTCTTTGAGCCAAGCCCGCAAGCAGTACTCGATACCATCGCTGCGCGCATGGTGAGTGCCCGGCTCTACCAAGCTCTGCTCGATGCTCGGGCGAGCGAGCACAGCCAGCGTATGCTTGCCATGAAGAATGCCACCGATAACGCTACTAGCCTCGTTGATGACCTAACACTCGAGATGAACAAACAGCGCCAAGGTGCCATCACGCAAGAGCTGACCGAGATTAGCGCTGGTGTGGAGGCAATGGGATGAAACACTACGGGCGTATTGTAATGGCTGCACTTGCCATGTATGCGCTCGTGTGTGCGGTGTTGCTTCTTGTGGGTGGTGCTCAGATGCTATCTGCCAGCCAGGGTGAGGGGCTACTTCTTGGCCTTGCCCTCGTGCTGCCATATGTTCTCGGTGGGCTGTGGTACTGGCGGTATGGCCAGCGGCATGGCGCAAGCTTTGTGGGTGTTACGACTGGCCTATCAGTCGTGATCCTTGCTGGTCTTGGCTCATATGTTGCGGGCTTTCTTGCCTCCTTTGCTGTGCATGGTGTGGAGGCGCAGGCCAATGATGTTGCTCGCCTGGCCTGGCCAGCCCAGCCTATTATGGCATGTGCCGAGCTGCCAGTCGTCAGTAGTCTCTTGCCGTATGTGCCAATTGTGGCATTGCTAGCTTACTGCGGCATTGCAGCCCGTGATACTGTGCGATATATACAGAAGCATCGTACCAAGACACCAGATGGCCATAATAATCTGCAAGTAAAGAAAGTATAATGAAATGATCGAGAGGAGAAATGAATGAGTAAAAACCAAGGAAAAATCATCCAGATCATGGGTGTGGTGGTGGATGTCGAGTTCGACCGCGAGGTGGAGTTGCCAGCTATCTACGACGCCCTGCACGTCGAGCGCGATGGCCAGACGCTGACGCTTGAAGTGGCACAGCACCTTGACGAGCAAACGGTGCGGACCATCAGTCTGCAATCGACCGACGGCCTCAAGCGTGGCCAGTCAGTGATTGCAACTGGTGCACCGATCCGCGTGCCTGTAGGCGAAGCAACGCAGGGGCGGATGTTTAATGTGGTGGGCGAACCGATCGATGGCGAGCCAGTAGCCGATGATGCACAGCGTGCGCCCATCCATGCCGAGCCCCCTGCCCTCACCGAGCAGTCCAACAAGACCGAGATCCTCGAGACTGGTATCAAGGTGATCGACCTCATCGCGCCACTCACCAAAGGTGGTAAGGCTGGGCTCTTTGCTGGTGCTGGTGTGGGTAAGACCGTGCTCATCCAGGAGCTGATCAACAACATCGCCAAGTTCCACAGTGGTAACTCTGTCTTTGCTGGTGTGGGTGAGCGTACCCGTGAGGGTAACGACCTCTACCACGAGATGAAGGATGCTGGCGTGCTAGACAAGACCTCGCTTGTCTTTGGCCAGATGAACGAACCACCGGGGGCACGTTTGCGGGTGGCACTCGCTGGCCTAGCAATGGCTGAAGCCTTCCGTGATGAAGGTAAAGATGTGCTGCTCTTCGTCGACAATATCTTCCGCTTTACACAGGCTGGTGCTGAGGTGTCTGCCTTGCTGGGCCGTTTGCCAAGTGCGGTGGGCTACCAGCCAAACCTGCAGCAAGAGATGGGCGCGTTGCAAGAGCGTATTACCAGTACCAAGAAGGGCTCGATTACCTCTGTTCAGGCGGTGTATGTGCCAGCCGACGACCTGACTGACCCAGCACCGGCTACAACCTTTGCCCACCTTGATGCTACTATCGTGATGAACCGCGCCCTGACAGAGATTGGTATTTATCCAGCGGTGGACGTGCTCGACTCCAGCTCGAACTCGCTCGACCCAGAGGTGGTTGGCGAGGAGCACTATCAGGTGGCTCGCGAAGTGCAGCGCGTCTTGCAGCAATATAAGGAGCTGCAAGACATCATTGCTATCCTGGGTATGGAAGAGCTGAGCGACGACCAGAAGCAGATCGTTGCCCGGGCCCGCCGCCTGCAGCGCTTCTTGGCCCAGCCATTCCACGTTGCCGAGCAATTTACCGGCAACCCCGGAAGCTACTTCAAGCTCGCTGACACCATCCGCGATGCCAAGGATATCCTGAGTGGCAAGTATGACGACAAGCCAGAGAACTGGTTCTACATGTCGCCAGTGCCACTGAGCGAGAAGCAAGACTAGCGCTCCCTGCACATCCTTGCACGGCAGCAGCCAACCGAGATATTCTCTCCGTGTTGGCTGCTGTTTTCTTTGCCGATCCTCCTCGCTATTTCTCTCATTTTCTTCCTTCAAAACAGGCGAATTTCGAAATTCGCCTGTTTTACCCTGTTTTTTCCCTGTTAGCGTGGGTTCTTTTTTCTCTTCTTTTATATATTTATATATAATAGGAGAGAAATCGATATGGATATATGGATGTATAGAGAGATATAGAGAATAGTGTAGATATATAGAGAAATATAAAGATAAGTAAATAGAGAAATAGATAAAAATAGATAAAGAGAATAAATAAAGATAGAGATGTAGATAAAGATAGATAAATAGAGATAGAGATAAGTATAAAAATAGATAGAAATATAGATAGGGATATAGATATAAAGAAATATAGAAAAAGAGGTAGATAAATAGTAAGAGAAAGAAAGTTATAGAGATAGAGAGATGGGTATAAAGATATCGATACATAGAGAATAGATATAGTATCGAAATATATTGGTAGATAGAAATATGCTTATTGCAGCGTATATACGGTGAGCAGTATGAGAAAGGAGTAAAGCGCTCAGCTTCTTCAGACAGACACGCTTTGACTTACCCGATCAAATATGGCACACTTGAGGATGGTGGGGCGACCAGCGCCTCAAGGACACGCATGGAAGGAGATGCCATGCACAATAGGAAGAACGCATGGGACAGCCGTTCCATGCGACACGAGGCCAGAAGGGCGGGCAACATTGCGCCGTTCTGGCTGGTTGCTGTGGCCTCCTGGGCGGGTGTACCGCTTGGCAGTTACCTGTTGCTGTTCCACTTTGGTGGGACGGCATTTGAGCATCACGAGCTGCCCTGGCTCGTGATGTATATCACGTGGCTCCTCTTCGGAGGGGTCATTGTGGCAGGCCAGCGCCTGCCAAAGACGCTGGGGCTGCTGCTGATTGCCGTAGCCGCTATTGGAGGGATTTTTATCTCCCTCCTCACCTGGGGGCTTTCTATCTAACTCCTCGGGTCGTCCTCTACCACCAAGGGCGGGTTGAGCAGCGCCATATGGCTTGCTGCTCCCCGCCCTTTTCTCTTGCTCGGAGTAAAATCACCTCACCTTCTACCTCGCTTTTTCTCTGCTACTCTGCTATAGTAAGGCTATGGATTTAGAACTTGTGACACTGACTGGTAGCAAGCTGCACGAGACTGTGTATGAGGTGATGCTACCGACGCCGGAGGGGCAGATTGCGGTCTTCCCGGGACACGAACCACTCGTAACTCTGGCAGTGCCAGGTGTTGTGGCGGTGCGTCGAGCCAAAGACGACAGTGACGACCAGCTGGAGTACTTCGCTATCTCTGGTGGGGTGGTCGAAATTAGCCAGACAAAGGTACGCATCTTGGTTGACGAAGCCGAGCACGGCGACGATATCATTGAGGCTGAGAGTAAAGCCGCCCTTGAGCGCGCTCTCAAGCAGCGCGACAACGCTAGTACCCAGGTAGAGCTCGAAAAAGCGCACCAACTGGTCGACCGCCATGCCGTACGTCTCAAGGTAGCTGGCCTGCGCCGACGCCACAACAAGCACCGCGTATAAAATATTAGGATAACAGAGATAAGCGCAGAGAGGCAGTATATAATGGCAGAATTTTATTCACAAGCCTCATCATCAGATGAAGCACAGAGTTATCGAGGCGATGATGAAATGACAAGTGATTGCTATGAGCAGCCTGTCGTATCCTACCAGCTAGGCGACGAGTATGGCCTTGGCAAGCTTGATACGCCAGAGTGCCCCCATGCGGCAGAATTTATTCAGGAGCTTGGTGAACACTACGTGCCAGCAACGCAGAACATCATTGGCGCGTGCATGGATGGTCGGCCTGGCAGCACAGCAGAAGCAGTGCCAAATGGTGCAGGCGGTGGCTTGCTCTACCTAGTGACGGATCGACTAGTGCGTGGTAATAGCGATTCGATTAATGAAGCGAATGCGCGCGTTCTGGGGCGGATTGGCCAGATACCCGCGACGGTACACGTCCATCGGGACGACCATACTCATGGCGAAGACGCTGGCTGCGCAGCAGCCGACAAAGTGGGTGCAATCTTTACCATCATTGCTCAGCATGGTGAGCAATTACGCAGCTTAGCCACCGAGCTTGGCCTTGGTAGTGATAGTAGCGACGAAGCCCACCAGCAGATCATTCGCCATGCAGCAGATGAGTCCAAGCTTGTTATGGCTAGTGGCAACGATCTTGTGGCAATGGTCGACGCGCAGTTAGCAAAGAATACTGATAACACTGATGAGCCTACTGGTGCTCATACCGATATATTGCAGGGCAACCACCATGAGGTAGCAGTGGTGATGAATCAGCGCACGGGGACAACACTCGACCGCCATGCCTTGGCGCGGGAATTCGACCGCGCACACGAGCATCACCAGGCTTTCAATATTGACACATGGGCCTTTGCACCCTCGGCCGAGGCTCTCTACCCAGATGACCCAACTGCCCAGCAGCAGGCAACCACTGCCATGCTCTACTACAACCTCGCTGCCATCATGGCGTTGTGCGGCCCACGCATGACCGTGACCGTGCTTACATAATTCTTGCTTCGCAGAATAAGGATACCTCACGCATCACTACCCTGCCCATACCGATGAAGAACCATCATTCTAGTGTTTCTCATGACAATACAATAGAGGATCAAGCATAGCAAGAACGCCAGCTACTCAGACGCAGACATCGCTTCGTGCCACTGATGGATAATCTGCCGCGCTTCATCCGTACTGGTGGTGTGCATCAGCTGGTCGCGCAGCTCCTTCGCGCCGTCGAAATCGCGAATGTAGATCTTGTAGAAGCGTTTGAGCGTCTCGTATGGACGGCCGAGCTGTGACTGCCAGTGGTCGAAGAGATCGAGGTGGTAGCGAAGGAGGGCGAAGTTGCGCTGCACCAGAGAGCCAGCACCCTGCACTGCATCGTCGATGCCCAGTGCAAAGCAAAATGGATCGGCAAACACCCCGCGGCCAATCATCACACCATTGACGCCCGGGTGGGCAGCTACCAGTGCCATGCCATGCGTCCGGTCGCGAATATCACCATTGATAGTGAGCAGCGTCTGCGGCGCAATCGCATCGCGCAGCGCTACGATATCATCAATCAGCTCATAGTGCGCCGCTACCTTGCTCATCTCCTTCTTGGTGCGCAGGTGGATAGTCAAGTTGACGATATCTTGCTGAAGCAGCGTCGTGAGCCACGCCCGCCACTCATCCACAACACTGTAGCCAAGGCGGGTCTTAACGCTAACTGGTAAGCCAGCCGTCTTGGCCGCGGCAATAGCGGCTATTGCAACGTCTGGATTGCGAATCAGCGCCGCTCCCCCACTCTTGATGGCACTTTTGGCAGGGCAGCCCATATTGATATCAATCCCTGCAAAGCCTAGGCGCGCGCAGTGCTGGGCAAATTGCTCCATATCGCCTGGCTCGCCACCCCAGATCTGCGCTACCAGGGGGTACTCGTCGTCCGTCTTAATGAGCCGCCCAGCAATTGCCCTGTCGCCAGCGTGTACCCAGCCCGTCGCATTCGCAAACTCAGTAAAAAACACATCGGGCGCACCAGCCCGCTCTACCACATGGCGAAACACCACATCCGTGACTGCCTCCATTGGTGCCAAAACAAAAAACGGCTGCAGCAAATCATTCCAAAACGACGTCATATCAAGCTATTATAACACAATTGATCAGGGGAGAGCCCCCACGCCCGCATGCGTAGATAGGCGCGGGCGTGGGGATGGTGTGAGCATACTGGTCTTATAGACCACCCCCTTTCCGGGGTTCATTCCCAAGGTATTTCCTTGGAGAAGTACTCACAGAGCTGGGATGGCAGGAGTCGAACCTGCTACGAGAGCCCTCGTATGCCTGTCGCCATTGACAAGCAAACCTCTCGTACCTCTATACCAAACTGGGCATCCCAGGTCGGTCACCATCGACCGACATTCCTTACAAAAACTCAAGCCGGAGCAGTGCCGGCGAGTTCTTTGTAAGGGTAGAGATAATTGTAATCTACCTAGCTGGAATTGTCAAGTAGTGAGCGCCTCTGAATTTTACAGCTATACCACGGTTATGTACTAAAAAAGGAAGAAGCTCCTGCCTCAACGCATAATGCGGATGCAGGAGCTCGGGAGAGACTACAAGCGGTTCTGCTCGTCTTGGCAAGATAGCCGACACGAGTGAATCTCGCGAGTCTCGCATGTTTTAAAGAAGTCTCCGTGGCAGGTGCACGGTGCGCGGCAACAAACGCGCAGCATGAGACTTCTCGATCATCGCCTCCCAAGTGGCGACGATACCGCCTACCCTCCTTCGTGTCCAATAAAGGTAGCCTGCGGCGGTTGCTATAGCAATGCTCTACGCGAAAAAAGCGGAGCGTTTACCAGTAGCGGAGATAGCAGGAATCGAACCTGCAACGTCGTTGTTAGGAGCCTGACTCCTTATCTCCCATGACGGATAAGTGTGTAGCCTTATTCTGCTACACCTACTTATTCTCTCAGCCTCGCACGTGAGGCTGACCGTCAGACGCATAATAAAAAGAAATTAAGACTATTTCTTTTTACCGTGCACCTTCTCAGTCCGACGCGCTTCCGCGTCGGCATTTCGAGTAGCCTGGTCGTCCATATTAATGGCCGACCAGTCTTTCGATGTTCGCTGCGACGGCGGAATAGCTGCCGCCGCTCGTGAAGCATCATGAACACTCATGAGGTATTCACCTCCTCTCCGCCGAAGTCTCGGCAGAATTGTCGGTGAACCCTTTTTCAAGGACGCTCTCGTGCTGAGCGTCTCGAGTTTTAGCATATCTGATGCCAAAACAGGGTTCACTCAGTTGAGCTGTTACTATATATACCAATATACAGCGAGCCTGTCAATCAATATGCGCATGTCTTGCAGAGATTCTCGTTTTGTTCTTACGTTCTGTTTCATTCCATGTACTATTCGCAACAAATGACAGACGATGCGGACTTACTGCAATCAAACAGTTTCATGCTTCCGCTGCAAGAATCAGAGAAAGATAAGCAGAGTAATTTCCCTAGAAAAACCCACTCACCAGTGCAAGAGAGAATGCCGCATATACTACACCAAAATGTTTCGGCCAGGGTAGCAAAAAGAGCTTGTCCATGCCATGTGCTTAGCCATTAGCCACTCCATTCTCTTCTGCAGTGAATTGCAGTACGGGTGTGTAGCGAATATATTGTCTATTGTGTCACAAGTGCTCGCGCTTAGCGGCTCGGCTATTCTTGCTCTTCTATACGCCGCAGCAGATCCTCCTCAAAGGCGAGAATGCCTTTGTAGGTGGCTGGGTAGTGGCTGGTGTCGGGTAGCTTGAGCTGGGTAATGCAGCGCCACACGGCGGCAATGAGCTGGGCAAACTCATCCAGCTCGGCCTGGGAAAAGCTGGTGCTAAGCTGGTGAATAGCGCCTGTATCCTTATCTGGCTCGACGAACTGCAGCGTGGCCCCGGCAAAGTCGTAGCGGGCATAGTCGCGTGAGTGGCGCACGAGGAGCTCGTAGAACATCAGCTGCTGGCGGTATTTGTGCAACTTAATCTTCTCGGCATCGGTGCGACCCTGCCAGCTGCGGGCGGGCTTGCCCGTCTTGTAGTCTGTAACGGCGATGGTATTGGCAGCGTGGTCAATATCGACAAGGTCGAGCGTGCCAGTAAGGCGAGCATCACCAAGCACCACTCCTTGGCTGGCAAAGCTTAGCTCGGTCTTTTGCTCAGGGCGGAAGGTATGCGCCTTGGCCTGCAAGAAGGCGCTCAGTGAATCAAGCCCCTTGCGGCTAAAGTACGCGAAGTCCTCTGGCCCCAGTGGCTGGCGATTAAGCTCTTGCTCAAAGTCGCCCAGGATATCTTCGGCCGGTCGCACCTTGCCAGTGGCAGCAAGATGGGTGTGAGCACGCTGCAATACGTGGTGGATGGCATTGCCATAGATGGCATGCGGGCTCGGTGCCTGCGGAAAGCGCAGCAAGTAGTTGGTTAAGAAGGCCGCGGGCCCACCCCGCGACACATCTAAGAAGGCAGTAAGGTGGGTGCTAGAGAGCTTATACTGCTCGAGCATGGGCTGGAGGAGCTGCTGCAAATCGGGCTCGGGCGTGCCAACTGGCGCAAGGCGGCGCTGCCAATCGGTAGTGAGCTGGGTGGTGAGGCTTGGCACATCATTGGGCATGTCGATAGTAGTTGCAGTGAGGTCGACTCCGTCGAGGAAGCTGGCCGGTAGTGTTGCTTTGCCGGTATCATCTTGGGCGCTGTAGCTGATAGTTAGGTGGTCGCGCGCCCGCGTCATGGCGACGAAAAAGAGGCGGAGGCGCTCGTCGTATGTATTACCAGCCGGAGCAATAGCAAGATTATCTGGATATGTGATAAGCGACACTGGTGAGCGCACGCGCCGTCCCCAGGTGCTATCAATAGCGCCCATGATGTAGACATGGTCAAACTCTAGCCCCTTGGCCTTGTGTGCTGTCATGAGATTAATGCGGCCGGTATGCGCTTCGGTACGCTGACGAATAGTGGTGATGGGCGTCTTGAACTGCCGGTGCATACTGAGGAGATCGAGCATATCGGCAAGCCGGAGCGTCTCATCATCACCGCGATACTCCTGGGCGCGGCTGCGCAGAGTCCGCAAGGCCTCGAGGCAGGCGAGGTATGCATCGGGCTGCTCGGCAAGCCTCTCGCGCGAGAAATAATAATCGTATAGTGGTGAACGGTAATGTACCGTGGGCATGGCAGGAGCTGCTTCGGTAGAGAGGCTAATTGGCTGGTCGAATTGGGCCATCTGCTGCGTCATATAGTCGGTAATCGCGCTGGCTATGGCGGCCTGAGTCTTTTGGTTATCGGCGGGCTGCGGGATGCCAAGCAAATCATCGAGCACCATCTCAAGCGGCTGATGCTGCGCCTGCCACGCCATATGGATGAGCCACACCATCAAGGGTTGGAAGGTAGGGCTCGCCATCATCGCCTCGCCCCATGTTTGGCGGTTGCGCCACGCCCGGAGGCTGAGCTGCCAAATATCCTGGCTGGCAAAACCAAAGGCCGGGTGCGCCACCAGCTTTGAGAGCAAGCTATCGGCCATAGGAAACTCCCCTGCTGCTATGGCTTCGACCACCCGCGCGAGCAGCTCGAGCACCTGGATGACAGGATTATCAAGAATATTGTCGCGCCGCTCGTAATTGATGGCAATACCTGCCGCCTGAAGGTGTGGTACCAGTGCCACTAGTTCGCGGTGACGCCGAGCCAGGACGGCAATCTCCTCGGGCGGTGTGCCGCTGTCGATCTGCTGGCGAATCTGCTGTGCCAGCCATTGGCGCTCGGCCAGGCTAGTGGGCAGCTCGGCCAGACTGACGGCAGTCTGGGTTGGCCGATGGTGGGCCGTGAGCGTCTTATCGAGCTCGGGAAGCACCGCCTCTAACCGATCGCCCCCCTGAGTGATAACAGCCCGGGCTGGCGTGAGAATGGTGCGACTCGAGCGGTAATTATCCGTCAAGGCGATCAGCTGCACATCGCGGTAATGGCTCCGGAAGCGGTGAATGTTGCTGACGTCTGCTCCTTGGAAGCTATAGATTGCTTGGTCGTCATCACCAACTGCCATAATGTTGGGGCGGCCCTCGTGGACCGGACTACTCGTTAGTGAAAAGAGAATACGTAGCTGCGCGAGGTTGGTATCTTGGAATTCATCCACCATGATATATTGGTACTGCTCCTCAAGATTAGCGCGCAGCTCGGGCTGGGCATCGAGCGCCTGAGCGAGCTGGAGAATCATATCATCGTAGTCATACAGACCAGCCGCACTCAGCTCGGTAAGATACGCATCATAAACCTCAGCGAGGGCGCGCAGCTTACCGAGGCGCTTGCGGTCTTTTAAGACATAACTCCCAGTAGCATCCTTCTCGCACCAGTGGTTGCGCCAGGCGGTGAGTGGCGTGGTCTTGCCACTATCGAGCGTCTCATCGATCGCTCGAGCCAGGCTGAGCGAGAAGCTATCAGCCAGTGGTGGAATGGTGGGCGGTAACGGCGGCAGTGGCAGCTGAGCTGCCTCGCCCGCCAGCGGGGCGAGCTTGCCGGCCATTGGTTTGCTTATTCGCCCGGCGGCAAAGACCTCGCTGAGGCGTGGCTCGACAGCTGCCACGAGCGCCTCATCTGCATCAATAACCTGCCGAAGCTCTGCGCTACTGAGACCAGCCTGCTTGAGCTGGCTAATACTACGGCTAATGTCCTGTAGGTAGGTAAACTCACCATTTTGCTTGCTACTGAGAGGGCTCCGATGATCGAGCTTGCCAAGGATGCTGCGCAAAATCTCGTAGCTGCCAAGCTCATCAGTAGGCTTACGTGATGCACCATGGTAGAAATACTCCCGGTGGTGGTTTATCACCTCACTGCCAAAGCTATGGAAGGTATGGATAGCGACGCGGTAAGCATCTGCCCCAATGATACTGCGCAGACGCTGCCGCATCGCGGCTGCTCCACTGTCGGTAAAGGTAAGACAGAGAATATTCTCAGGCAGTACATCTGTTTGGCGCAGGATGTTGGCGGCGCGCATACTGAGCAGCTCTGTCTTGCCAGTACCGGGGCCAGCCACAACGAGCAGTGGCCCATCGATCGTATCGACAGCAGCGCGCTGCTGGCTATTGAGGTGCGTGTATCGAGTCGAAAATTCGTGTTCAGACATGTCTCCATTATCGCACACTCACCGCCTCGACTCTAGCGGCCAGGCCAAGATTCCAGTATAATATCTATCATGGACTTTGGTAACCACATGGATGTCGCATATGTGCAAAAGGCTCTCGCCGCGCGCTTTGGTGTGCAGCTAGTGATCGATCGCGTGGTGGCGCGCAATATTGCCGCGGGGCTTGCCGCCAAGGCATCAGTATTTTTTGCGACAGACGGCCAACTCTATTGCTTGGTCTATGGGCCATCGCGCCTGCTCCTTGGCGATGTTAAGAAGATCGCTGTGCGAATTGGCCTGCGCGCTGAGACATTCTTCCCACCCCGCGGTCAGCCAGAGTATTTTGACGAATTTGGTCGGCAAAAATTTCGCGAAATATTTCCCGGATTTGGGCGCATCACCGATCGCGACATTATGTACTATCGCACCCTTGCGCCATACAACCCCGCTCTCATCCTCGTTGATGAGGTGAAGGACGGCCACATCTACCAAGCAGACAGCGACGCACGCAGTGGCTGGCGGGTTGCCGCGAAGTGTCAGTATCATCGAGGAGGAATGAACTAACCTATGAAGGACTATCTGGTCATCATCCGGCGCAACTTTGCCTCGCCCATCGTGCTGGCGATTTTGCTTCTTGCTATGGCGCTGGTCTACGTGCGGGAATATCGCGATGCCTGGTTTATATCATTTGTGATCATGGTCAATTCGCTGATTGGTGCCGTGCAAGAGATTCGGGCTAAGCGCGCGCTGCGCAAGCTCGAGCTCATGAGCGCGCCACGTGCCCGCGTTGTCCAGGCCGACGGTACCATCACCGAGGTGCTCTACGATGCGCTGCAGGTTGGCGATACCCTTGCGCTACACACTGGCGATGAGCTACCCGCCGACGGCGTTGTGCTCGACGCAAAAGGCCTCGAAGTAAATGAGAGCATGCTCACGGGTGAATCTGCCGCGGTAGACAAAGCACCTGGCGATACTATCTATGCAGCCACAACAGTAGTAGCGGGTACAGCCCACGCTCGCGTCACGGCAGTTGGTAGCGCCACCAAGGCTGGTGCAATCAGTACCGTACTTAAGCAGTATGCACCGCAGCCCACGCCGCTCCAGCGGGCTATCCAGCGAGCTATTACCGTCTTAACCTATGGTGCAGTCGTGTTAGCACTGCTTATCTTCGCGCGCTACCATATTGCGGGGCTGCAGGCGGTCAGCATCCTCAAGACGATTATCACCGCAGCGATCACAGTCGTGCCAGAGGGGCTGCTCCTGGCAAGCTCGCTCCTGCTTGCCTTTGGCTCACTGCGCCTGGCTCAGGCTAAGGTCCTGCCTCAGAAGCTTTCAGCGATTGAGGCAATGGCACTGCTTGGCGTGCTCTGCGTGGACAAGACGGGCACCTTGACAAGTGATGATGTTATGTTCGAGCATGCTACTTCGTTTGATCCATCGGCTAATGATGAGATGGTCGCTCAGTACGCTGCCCTGGTTGCGCACGAAACCAGTGGTGGCAATGCGACTGGCCAGGCAATTCTTGCCACGCATCAGGCTCCCGCCGCCCACGTCCAAGAGGTGATGGCGTTCTCATCGAGCCGGAAAATGGCGGGGGTGCGGGCCGAGATTGCTGGCTCAGTACAGACGCTGATGCTAGGCGCACCAGAGTTTGTGGCGCGGCTTGCCCCACTCTCACCAGCCCAGCAAGCGCAAATCGACGCCTGGGCAAATGACGGCCTGCGTGTTCTCCTGCTTGCCCGCTTTGCCGATAGTACCACGCCACTCAAGCAGCTCACCGCTGGCTCGGGCCAGCCGCTGGGGGCAATTGTCCTGCGTAACAGTCTGCGCCATGGCGTGGTCGACACCGTACGATTTTTGCAGGGCCAAGGAGTGACGATTCGCGTCATTAGCGGAGATAACCCACGGACAGTTAGCTATATCGCGAAGGCGGCGGGGATCGACCAGCCTGAGGCAGCTATCACCGGGGCAGAGCTTGCCCAGCTCGATGATGCAGCCTTTGCTCAGGCGGCCGATACGCACACAATCTTTGCCCGCGTCTTACCCGAGCAAAAGGAGCGGCTCATCGCTCACTTCTCAGACCAAGGGCGATTCACTGGCATGGTGGGCGATGGCGTCAATGATGCCTTGGCGCTCAAGCGAGCCGACCTTGGCGTTGCGATGTATGCTGGTGCACCAGCTAGTCGGCGTGTTGCCGATATCATCCTGCTCAATAACTCCTTTACCTCGCTACCCCTGGGGATGGAGCTAGGCAATCGCATCATGCAGGCGATTGAGCTTATCGGCGTGCTCTTCTTCCATAAGATTATCTATGGTGTCGTGCTACTGGCCATTACCCTCACCCTCGGCATTATGTACCCATATGCGCCGCGCCACCTTACCTTCATGAATATCTTCCTCGTGACAATGCCGACCATTATGTGGACGCTCTTCCCGCCCTCACCGCGGCACCGGATTGACCCCCGGCGCTTCTGGCACGACACCCTGCTGGCGGTGGCACCAATTGCAGTGCTCACAGGGCTAACGGTCGCTAGTGTGTATTGGTTTGGCCGCACACTCTACCCAGATCGCTTTGGCGAGGTAGCAACGATGACGGTGCTGGTAGCGACCTTCTACGGCGTGTATCTGGTATTTTTGGCTGGCCGCATGCTTGGCATCCAGCTCGATAAGCGGGCTCACCTTGCCCGCACGCTCTACATGCTCGCGGTATTGCTCGTAACAGTGGTGAGCTTTGGCATTATCCCGCTCCGCCAATTCTTCGACTTCACCCCACCAAACCTACTCCTCCTCTGGCCCAGCATTGCCATTATTATTCCAGTAACCATACTGCAATGGTGGTGGGCTCGGCGTATTGGCCGGGGCTTTGCGGCAGTATCCCCCATCAAATAAGTCAGATCGCAGCAATTTGTTTTCCGTGGTTTGCGCCAATTATAATGTATTATGCCTGAACGATATCCTTACGCGAAAGAGCGAACACTGTAGGAGTAAGGACGGTTATCGCAATCATAATAAAGCCGAGGAGGGAAACTACCAAGCCATCGGTGATCGTTATATCCACAAAAGGCAGTATCATAAGCCCTTTGGATACAATATAATTTGAAGCAGCAACGGCGATAATACCAACAAAAGTAGCATTTGCCGAATGAATAAAAGTTTCGCAAATAGCAGCCAGGATCAACGTGAGTGGACTCGCGCCACTGATTGCAAGTAGTTTCACATCACTGATCCGAGAACGTGCAGTCATACCAATGCTCGCTGCAGCTCCTACTGCAGAAAGGAGAATCGGCCCGCCCATAGCAAGAATAGTTGAAGTCAAATCAAGACCATTAAAATTGGTGATCCCGATATCCGTAGCATAGTGTTTCATCGTGTTGATAATGGTTAAAATACCAGCTACCATACCAAACCCAACCATAATGGGGGTCTGCACGGAAGTACTAAGAGAAAAATTGTACAGCGCCATACGCCTTGCCAAGAACCACACAACACAACGTTGCGGAACAAGCAACGTCCATATCCTCATAAAAAGTAAAAAAAGCACAGGAGCAATAGGAACAAGTGTCCCAACAAGCAAAATTGGTAGGTAAATTGATCGATCCATCCCGTTATTTGGGCCATCTACGATAATGGAGTATGAAAACCAAACCGTGATAGTCAATAAAACAGCAAAAAGCAAAAGCCGAATCCATGTCATACCAAGCTTTTTTAGTGGCTGGGAAGTTAAGGCTTGTAGTGGAGTGGTACGACCTGCGGCGCGTGCTGCTTTGA
The DNA here is from genome assembly GCA_963554165.1 of uncultured Candidatus Saccharibacteria bacterium. GTDB lineage: Bacteria > Patescibacteriota > Saccharimonadia > Saccharimonadales > Saccharimonadaceae > Saccharimonas. The sequence continues at coordinate 256,177 of CAUVQR010000002.1, forward strand.
GTCCTCCAAACAAAAAAATGCATGCAACCCCTAACCAAACTATAGGCATTGAAGATAAATTAACCCGTGGTATGACCTGTTCGAAGATCTTTCTTGCACTAAATACCAAAGGAAATAGTGGGGAGAAGCTCATTCCTGATAATAATGTCCCGCATATTGCCCCTAAAATGGCGACAACAAACAGCTGAGCAAGAACAACCATAATGACCTTGCGGGGACTAACGTTTACTAACTGCCATAGGGCGTAAGATTTTCTTTGTGCATCTACTGTAAGCTTAGCCACTGCAGAGATCACGGCGAGTCCTGCAACAATAGAAAATAGAAATAGTATTGTTCCTGCTTGGTTAATATTTTTATACACAGCACCGACATAGAACTGAGCAGTTCCGAGAATGGAAATTACCCAGCCTCCGATGTATCCACAAGCTATTGCGACAAAAAACGCACCGAGCCATGTTGCTTTATTAGCTCTCAAATCAGAAAATATAAGTCTCAACATTTTAACTCTCCATCGCTGTCAAAATTTGCGCAGCTGTACAAGAAGTGAGCTCTCGAATAATTACACCATCCTTTAATACTAGAACACGATCGGCAAGGGCAGCAGCTTCTAGATTGTGAGTGACCATTACCACAGCTCGCTTGGAGTTGTTGCCTATACTTCTTAGCATCTTCAATACTTCTCTTCCGTTTTCTGTATCAAGTGCGCCAGTAGGTTCATCAGCAAAAATAATATCAGAGCTATCTGCTAGTGCTCTTGCGATAGCTACGCGCTGCTGTTCTCCTCCAGACATATCAGTTGGGCGATCCTTTCCTCGACCACCAAGCCCGATACTAGCTAAGACATCATTGATTTGCTGTGTGTTTATGGTATGCCCTGCCAAGCGTGCCGGGAGAGATACATTTTCAAATACATTTAGTGAAGGAATAAGATTGTAGGATTGAAAGATAAATCCTATGTGGTCTCTTCGGATTCTAAAAAGTGAATTTCGGTCTGTATGCACGAGTTGCTTACCCATTATCTTGATAGAACCACTGTCGGCAGCCTCCAGACCAGAAAGACAGTACAGCAAGGTTGATTTACCTGATCCACTCGACCCAACAATACTAACCATTTCACCTAGATTAATAGTAATACTGATTCCTTTTAGTACCTTTGTTATTCTTGTTTTGCTTCCCTGGCCGCTACGGAAAGACTTGGTTATATTCTGTGCAATGATTGCTTCCATTACTTTTCTCTCCTTATATCAATGTATAAATTTGTTGCTGCGCATAAAATACCACCAACTACCCAAGCTAGCCAAAACCACCGATAGGCACCAAATTGAGGAATAAATAAAAGACATAAACTGATAATAGTTGCCAGATACATGATGATCATGCAAACATTGCGTTTGTATTTTGCTTTGTGAGCAACTTTCTGTAACTCAATGTCGTCAAGTGCGTTAATTTCTCGCTCTGTCATTAAACTAAGAGATCGTTGGTTGTATTTTTCTATGTCCATTCGTCGCCACAGGAAATATCTGTGCAAAACATAAAAAACAGAAACAGCAAAAAACGACAAGAACACCGCCCATGCTAATAGCGTAACGTGATGAAGAAAAATAGCAGCCAGTACACCAGTAACTACCAAAATAAATCCGAGAATAACTGTGTGAAACATTGCTACCCTTGCCTCGTCTCTTTGCTCTGCAGTGTAAAAATCTTTAACAAACGGGTGTGTCTTTTGGAATCTATTGCGGATGTATACTCCTGATAAAATAAAGGCAGCTCCCATCATCGTCCCAGCACACAATACCACAGCGGTATAGTTTGGAAGTTTATTTTTTAATGCCGCAGAAAGAATCAGCCACAAAATTGTTAGAGCTATGCCAAAAAGCATAATTGAAACTCCTATTGGCAATCTAAATGCGTAAACACGCATGACCTTATCATAGTCTGTAATATCCTGTGGCATCTCCCCTTGAGGAGTGCGCATAGTCTTATTAATGTGGTGAAGGGTCAGATCTCCCCTCACAAGATCGTCAAGTTGACAATCAAACAAGGTACAAATCATGAGTAATTTATCCATTTCAGGGTAGGCATGTACTGATTCCCACTTAGAAACAGCTTGTCTGCTGACACCAAGACGCATTGCTAGTTGCTCCTGAGTCATATTGTGAGTCGTGCGTAAGTGCTGTAGGTTATCGCAAAATCTCATATATACCTCATCATTATTAAAATATTGCAAATAAAGTATGTATTAATAATAGGCAGAAGAGGCAAAGGATTCAACCACCTTTCGGTTGCTTTTTTGTTGAAAACTGGTTTCCTTGAATAAATAATGGCAACTTGCGGTATCATATTTGATTTACTTAAATGTAACGCATCCTTGATTACTAAAAGGATAGATGGGTGTAGTTGATGTAGTACTATTTGGTAAATCTAAAAGCAGGTAAGAAATACTGCAGAACAAGATAAAACAGCTGATTACCTGACACTGATAGTGTACGACGTACGCATACTCGCAGGTGATATTGTTCTTGAAAGCCGCAAGACTATCGGAGATACAAAGGCAAAGGATATTAGCATGTAGCTGACTGATTTTCATCTTCGTGTGTATCAACATCATATTCCTCATGAATCATTGCTAACCAAACCGCCCAAACCATGAAACGAGCTGACCGGATGTACGCCCTCATTCTCATCATCAGCGCGATCTACGTTGCCGGCATCGTGACCGGTGTCGCTATCGCCTACTGTGCGCCTGGTACGTACCGGCAGCGACATGCACGCGCTCCTTCTCGCACTCCTCCCACGCCGCAGCCATTGCCAGAGTGGATGTGGCCAGCGAGGAAGACAATGGGGAGCTCGGCCCCGATTTTGTTTCTGGCGATGAGTCGTCGGTTGCAGATCAGGCGGTCGCAACCGAGAGTGTCGACAGTGCCCAAGACGTTCTCTCCGACGCTGAGATGGACGATAGCGATGACGTGGGTGTGGAGAGTGAGGCGGGAGTCGATCGAGATTAGAATGCTACACCCCTACGATGTACCATCATACCCATACGCAAACGCCCCTGTTGCAGGCGACAAGCAGAATATATCACCGTGCGACTCTGGGCGGTAGCGAGCAACACACTGACTTCCCTCTCCTATCGCCGTGCGAAGAATGTTGCGCGAGTCGGGTGATGAATTTTGCTCGATACTAAGCAGTGGTGATGTTTTGCCATACTCACTATACGGCTGCCACGACGAGCAGCCACCAGAGCAATCGGCAAAGGGCTGAGCTTGGAGCAGCTTCTGGCGTGTCTTCGTGTCTGTGACGTAGCCAAGCACTGTGCCACTTGGGCTTTCGCGGCTGAGCTGAGGCGACCCTTTGCTATATTTGACATCAAGCGATTGCGTATATTCGCGAGAAAAGCGCTGCTTAAGCGTCTCAGTTGCATTAACCCGCGCGAACGGTGCATCCAAAAGTAGATAAGGAAGGCCGTACGTAATAGCGCCGTACGTCATAAGGAGAACTCCAACGATAATGATCTTTCTTCGAGTAGAGCGCCGCATAAAATTTATTATAGCCTCATTACCTGGCTATGTACAACTAAGATAAATATTCTCTCATCTCGTCGTGATCCTTGGCAATTGAGACCTATAACAATGTAAGTAAAAGAGCGGCCGATACAGTATAGAGGAGAGTGTATGTGATATGGAGTGGCATATTCCATGCAAGGTATGTTTTTACTGTCTTCTCGTCATCTAATCGCTGTGCACCATTGACAAAAAATTCTGCCTTGGCAAAGCCAGTTACCGCATGAGTGGCAAGCATGAGAAATGGAACAGCCGCTGCAACCGCGAGTGGAGTTAGCCCTCTCGTATGGTTGGTAGCGAGAGAAATTATCGACACTATTGCGTGGCCAACCAATACAGCTGTGTGGTGGATCTGCACCCGAGTATTATTATGAAACAGTGCCCAATTTTGAGATGCGCCAGGTATGTTGTGTTTTAAAATATAATCAAAATAGCGTCCTAAAGTAATAGTATACATAAGCATCATCCCAGCCATAAGAGCTGTATAGATAACTTGCATTTGTATTATGAGTGTTCCCATCTTTGTATTTCCTTTCTCAATGTCTGAATCGTAAAGAATCGCTTTTCACAATAGCGATATAAAGCCACTACGTAAGCCGGTCAAGCACTACCAAATGCTCACTGTGCGGCGTGCGAGGGAAGAAGTTATAGCCTCGGTGGTAGGCAATGCCATAGTGCGTGGCAAGAAGCGCCACGTCGCGTGCTTGAGTGACTGGGTTGCAACTGAGGTAGAGGATGCGCTGTGGCTGGACGGTGAGGAGCTTGGCGATGACATCGGCATGAAGGCCAGCGCGTGGTGGATCGAGAATGATGAGCGCATCACGAGTAATATACTCCAGTGCTTGCTCGCTGGGTGCGAGAACGGCCTTGGCCTGGCCCCTGCGGCCTAGCTGGTGAATATTGCGCTGCATCTCGCGCACCGCATCAGCGTTGATCTCTACGAGCGTGACGTTATCACTACCGATCGTGAGGCCAATCGTCCCCACCCCGGCATAGAGGTCGAGTGTAGAGCGGGGCGTGCCATCCTGCACCGGGACAAACCGCTGCATATCGCGCAGTGCTTGCTCGTAGACCGGCAGATTAACCTGGAAGAACCCCTCGGTGGCGTAGCGAAACGGCACGCCAAGAATGGTATCTTGCAATACAGGATCGCCAAAGTATGATAAGCGCTCGGTGATCCGACTGGCCGGCGAACGGGGGTCGGAGTAGATGATCTCGCCGCCCTGAGCTGGCAGAGCGGTGGCTTCGTCTGGGCTGATAACATCCCCCAGGCGGTCTTTGGTATAAAGCTGCCACACACAGTTGCCCGCTTGGTCGCAGCGGATAAGGAGCGTCTTGAGCTGGCGCGCCGTCACCTGCTTGGTGCGCAGCAGGTCGCGCACCTGCCGGGCGAGTTGGTTGATCTCTGGCCGAGCTAAGCTCGTCCCGTCAACGACAATTTTACCCTTGCTTCCCCGCCGAAAGAACGCGAGGTCGAGCGTCTCAGTGCCGTCTAGCACACTGTCGCTATACCAACTGAGCTCAACTTTATTGCGATAGCCATAGGGCACATTATCGCAAAAAACGTCAATTGGCTCTGGCAAAACAATATCGTGCAGCTCAAAGGCCTCCTCGATCAGCGCCGCCTTATAATGCTGCTCGCTTGCCAGCGGCATAATTTGCCATGGGCTGGTGCTGAGGTAGCTCTCGGGGTCGCGCGGCGTGATACGCTCGGGCGAAGCAGCCAGCACCTCAGTCACCACTCCTTCGACAAAGTGCGACTTCTTCTTGGTGATGCGGATAGTGACGGTCTCACCTGGTAACCCACCCCAGACAAAGGCTTTGTGGCCATCGTCAAGTGTGCCGAGGGCTTGCCCACCACCAACGATCTTTTCGAGTTGGATTGTTGCGAATGTTGGTTTTCTCATTATAGTCTATTATACCATTTGCGGCGGGAGATGGATGCATCGGTGGGTCTTGTTGCGTGGGTGATCTCTACCGACTCTACTGACGCTGCTGCCACTGCCAGGTCGTGACCATCGGGTGGTCGGTGTGGTGCTCGCGTGCGTGGGCAAGGCACTGCTCAATCGCTGCTTGGCAGTGCCCCGTGAGGCGCTGGGCATCGTCTGGGGAGATAACGCCTGTCGCGCTAAGGCACGTTGCGGCGGCAATGGCAAGATCATAGCGGCTAGCCTGCTGGTGGATGAGGTTCATCATGAGAGTGTCGCCGTGAGGCGTTAGACCGAAGCTGTGAATGTCGAACTGCCGACTATCGACTCCATAGGCAAAGAGCGTCGCCGCAAGGGAGCGTTCCTCGCCCGGGTAGGCGATAATCACCGGCTTGGTTGTCGTCACGGTGCGCGCAAGCGTTCGCCGCGAGACAGGCTGAGCGAGTGTGCCAAAGCCACGCGGCGTGAGGCTCGAGATATTGACACAGCGCACCCGGGCAGCCGGGCAAGAATGAGCGATGAGCTCAATAGCGGCCAATACCTCTGTAGTAGCAACGTCACCACACGCGGCAAGCACAATATCTGGGCTGGTGTGGCTGGCGAAATTCCACGTAGCAAGACCCGCGTGCATCTGAGCTCGAGCCGCCTTAGTGGTGAGCCAGGTAAGCTGCGTGGTATCACTGGCATGCAACACATTGATCACCTGCGTGCTCGACAGCATCATATCGAGCGTCACCACCGCGCAGTTGCTATCGGCTGGGAAGTAGACCGTTGTGGGGGCGTCTCGCTGATCAAGCACATTGGTTATCTGCTCGGCACTCTGGTGCGAGAGGATGGTGTTGAGGCTCGGTAGCGGCGCGCTGCTTGGCTGGCTCGATAGAGCTGCGGTATACGAGCGACTTGCCGCGCTCATGTCCTCATGCAGAGACGCTCCAATGAAAACGCTTTGCCTCCCCTGCTCCAGATAGCCAAGCTGCATACCACGTAGCGCACCTGTTGCTGGGTAGCTCATCGTGTGGCTATCTGGCGCGTGTGGTGCTATGCCTGGCTGGCTGCCCCACTGCCAGGCTCGCGGGCTTGACGCAAACCGCTGAGCAAACGTACCACTCTGCAGCGACGGGCTTATAAAAAGCCGGAAGCTATCTAGCGCCGCATCCTTGGCAAGATCGGCCAGATATAAACCAACATGAGAAAGTGTATTGCTGCGCTGCGTGCCAGGTGGCGTCGCAACGACCGCATAGGGCTCAATAGCTGGCCGGCGTAGTGGTGTGGCTACCGGAGCAGGAGTTTGTGCTGTGAGCTGAGCTATATGCGAGTTGGCGTGATCATCATCGGCATGGGCTGCAGCCGTGTGCGGCAGGGCCTTCGTCTCGGCAAATGTGAGATTGTCTGCTGCATCAAACAGATTCTCTGGTTCACACCACGCAAGCACCTGAGCAAGCCACGCCTGCGTGCGCGCCTGGCTCGAGTCAGTACCATCTGCTTTGCGGTGAGCAAGCGCTGCCTGTGCCCGGGCAATGCTTGATGGCTGAACATCGCCACTATCATGCTCGGCTGGAGCGGGCGCGTTCTCTTGTGCTTCGTGCTCAGCGAGTAACGCCTCAAGCTGTTCTGGAGTACGCACAAGCAACAGTGGTCGGCGGACTTTGTGCGGGCGTAGCTGGGCTGGCTGGCGCAAAGCAGTAGTGCGCTCAGTTGCCCAGGCGAGCGCAGCAGTATAGTCTGCGTCTGGCTGGCGCGGGTCGGCTGTGGTGCAGTCAACGATTCGTGGCTCATACCCATAGCCAATAAAAAGCGCAAGCAGCTCGTAGGTGGAAAGCGTAGCGAGCAGTGTTTTGGGCCGTAGCTGAATGATCGGGATAATCGTGCCGTCAGTCGCTGGGCTAAGGAGCTTCGCTAGGTGCCACGGGGTACCGTCTTGGGTGGCCATGCTATCGATCAAGCAGTAGACCGTTTGCTCTGGCTGACCAAGTGCCCTGCCGCTTGCCTGAGCGAGTGCACCACCAAGACGAGCGTCACAGAGATGTATTGCATCAGACAATGAAGTTTGCGGGTTGTGTGTTAACGTGCAGAGCGCATCAATCCCCGCTTGTGAGCGAGCAATATCGCAGCCAGGTTGTAACATATCATAGACGAGCGCATGAGCGCGTGCTGCCGCCCATCGCTCGCGATCGGTAATAATGAGCGGCGCTGCGCCATCCGACTCAGCATACTCGGCAATCTGAGCCAAGCTAAAGCTTAGTGCGAAGTCCGCCGCAAGCGCTGCCCGGAGCTTATCCGAGTAAAGCTGCTTTATATCGCTTGGCTGTAATAGCTGGCCAGCTGGCGGGGTGCGCCAGAGTGCACGCTGTGCTAGCACAGTATAATAGGCCGCTTGCCGGTAGCGCATCGTCATCCCACCATTCGTATCCATTGCTTCTAGTATACACGCTTGTGCTTGCTGACGGAATAGGCCAAGGCGAGATTGTGCGCGTTTACGACGCATAGGCTTGTTTGCTACACTAGCAGTATGAAACGACGCGTTGCCAGTCATGGCCAACATTTTTTGCGCAGCCCCCGCGTAGCGGCTATTCTGTTGGGCCATAGTACTATTCGCCGGCGCGATACAGTTTATGACCTCGGGGCAGGTAGCGGCGTCATTACGAGCGCCTTAGCTCGGCGCTGTCAGCAGGTGGTAGCGGTCGAGAATGAGCCACGTGCGCTCGATGCTCTGCGCAGGCATACTGCAGCCGTGCCACATGTCCGCATCATCGCGGCCGATATCCGCCAGCTTACGCTTCCTGCTGAGCCATATAAAGTATTTGCCAATATCCCCTTTGCGCTCAGTGCCGATATCGTGCGGATGCTCACCGCTGCTTCCACCCCGCCACAGGCGATCTATCTCATCGTCCAGCGCCAATTTGCGTCCAAGCTTGTGCCGAGCGACCGTCACTTTACGGCGGCACTGGGCGCTCAGCTGGCACCGTGGTGGCAGGCGCGGATCCGCTACCGCTTGCGCCGGACAGATTTCACGCCGCCACCCGCCGTCGATACGGTATTGCTCGAGCTCTTGCCACGCACCGAGCCCTGGCTGCCCCGCGATCAGCAGGCAGCGTACAGCCAATTTGTCGCGCAGCACTACGCTGAGCCGCGGCGCTTCGCTGCCCTGCCGCGAGCCCAGCTTGGCATCAACCCTGAGCGCAGGCCATCAGAACTCCAGCCTAGACAGTGGGTGCAGCTCTATCAAGCAACGCAGATGAAATAATAAACCTTCTAAACCAGGGGTGAGCGGCCTACTGGCAAACACCCTACGACGCCTATAGTGGCTCGTACTGATAAAACCGGTTACTGTCATGTGCGCGTGCATTGGTAATAATATGCGCTGGGCGCGTTAGGTCGCGGTGTTGCTGGCGGTAAGCGCGCGTTGCGGTAAAGACGGTTTGCTGCTCGGGTACAGTGGTAACAACACGCAATCGGTCGTTATAGCGGGCAATCATGTCATACATTGGTCGCTCCATCTCAGTCACAGCAAGCGTCATAGGGCGATCGACGCGCACATTGTCACCCTGGAGTTGGTCGTTAAGAAGCTTAACGTCGCTCGAGTAGTGAGCAAGAACATCTGGATTATAGCGATACGTCTCGGCATAGCGCCCGATACCAGTAAGGGTAAGCCCACCAATTAAGAGCGTCATAGGCAGCAGCCCAGCCACCCGAGCATATGGATTGCGCGGAAACATCTGGTACCAGTGGTTAATCAGCCATGCCACGCCAAATGCGATGATGATTGCCACCACCGGAAAGAGCGAGGTCACCAGCTGTGGATTACTAATCACCACGCCCAGTAACGGCAATCCTACCAGGAGCGCTGCATAGCTGCGTGCTGTGTAGTAGTGGCTCAGGAGCGAGGCAAGACCAATCAGCATAATCAAGATCATACCGACTGAGTACAATGGCTGCACGAGGTACGATTTGTTTGACGTAAAGAGCCCAAAGAGTGTGACACCAAGGTGGCGAAGGTTCGCCCCCACATTGATCGATTCGAGCGGCAAGCCAAAGAGCTGCTTGAGTACATCATGGTTGGTGATGCTTGCGTAGATAAGTGGCAGCATCGCCACGAGGCCAATGACGGCTGCCAGAGCAAGACGGCTGCGCTGCACGCGCAGAATTGTATAACGAGCGTGCGGATGAGACACCCCCAGAATTCCAAGGGCAACAACGACATAGATACCAAGTGGCGCATACAGCAGGAGTGCCGCCAGCACACAGGCCGTCACTTTCCAGAGAGTGGAGAGAAACTTCTTCGTCCGAATGGCGCGCGTTGCAGCATAGAGCAGCCACACAGTGAGGCAACTAAAGAATATAGCTGGTGTGCCATCTTGCGCCAAGAAAAGAAACTGGGCCGTCATCGTCACGAGGATTGTTGTAATAAGCGCGATGTTCCGCGAAAACCAGGAGCGAAACAGAAGAAGTAGCCCAAGCGCTGTCATCAAAGCAATCGCCATAGACGGCAACTTAATCGACAGTGGTGTCACGCCGAGCACTGCAAAGCTTAATTTTTGCAGGCCATGGTATGGCGCATTGATAACCATAGCAGGAGTAAGATTCTGGAAGGATAATTGGCTGCTTTGCAGCGCGCTATCGAGCTCACCCTGCCGCAACTCACCGGGGATAAACAGCCCAGCCAGCACAACTGCCGCAATAATTGCTACCACTACAAAGCCATAGCCGAGGCCATACCGCCAGCGGTACAAATGGTAGTCGACAACTTGCTTTGCCATATTGCCCTATTATACCCGAGTTTGCGGGGGTGCTCAAGAGTGAACCACCTGCCCTTTGCGTGTTCGTAGTAACACATACCACAGATAAAGTGAGCCAAGACCAGAGATAGCCAGGCCAAGAGCAGCACCGGCCGTCGTCTGAAGAAAAGTGTGTGGACCGAACCCATCTTGAACAAAATAGTGGTGATAGAGATATACGGCCGCTAATGTGACAAAATAACCAAGAATGGCTACACATGCCACCGCCTGCTGACGATACGGCGCAATTGCTGAACGCAACGTACGAATAATGACATAGACGGCTTGCACGACAAGATTGATTGCATAGACAAGCATGATGAGCATAGTGATATACTCTTGTGGCTGCGTCCCCTCAAAGCCAGTTGACGTGATGTAAATACCCATCGATTCAACAAGAGTGAGAAAAACGCCGATAAGGATAATCCCACAGCAGGCAAGAATGGTAGCGAGGCGCTCGATGATTCTGCGCGGTGTGGCTTGAATCGTCTGAGCTGTTACGGTTGTTGTCTGAGATATGGCCATAGGTACCTTCTCCTCCGTCGTGCTAGAAGTGTGTATGGCTATATTATAGCAGGTTTCTTATTCTCATGGGTTGCCCATCTATGTGTATAGGTAGTGAGATCAGTTTAGGTGGAAGGTTGTGGTGGAGCGCCTCGCGGTGTTAGCAGGCGCAGTGCAAAATCCCTCTACCCTCCAATCAGCCACACCCCGTGCCACTCCTCACGCACCGCATCAACCAGCGCAGCGGCAAAATCTTCATAACTAATGCCATCAGTTAAGAAGGCCTGCTCGCGGTCGCCTGCAGGTAGTCTGCTGTATCGTCCTTGGTACGGGCCATCTGGTGCATACCGAGGTGGCGGGATAAGGTATGCCCATTGGCACGACTGCTCATGCTGTTCTAGATAATCACGCAAATGCGCGTGACCGATTCCCCGTGGTAAGGTGACGGCTGGGAAGCCTGGCGTTTCCCAGAACCGTCGCCCATCGTCCATATGCAGAGCTCCTGCACCACCAACATGGACGACAAAGAGTTCTCGGCTTGTATCGCGCGCGGCAACAATAGACTGATGGAGCTCGACGAGTGCCGATGCAGCAATATCCTCTCGGAGGCGAATCGCATTGACCACCACGTCAACCCCCTCTAGCGCGGTCGACAAGCTTGTGTGGTCGTCGATATCGACAACCCGAAGGGCATCAGCGCCATCCGGCAATGATCGTTGTCCTTCGACATAACTTGCCTGACGCAATCCGGCATACACTGTTGCGTTATCTGGCCGATGCTTACAGACAAGGCGGCCAGTCCGTCCCGTAGCCCCAAGAACAAGAATAGTTTTCATGATGACGAGCCCTTTCGTAGGATGGCTCCAAGCGTGAGAAGCGAAGTTGCTGCGATGACCAGCAGGGCAACTAATGTGAGCGTCAGAGTGCCAAACCCTCCGATTGCCTTACCAACCAATGCGCCGATGCTTGCACCGATGAACAGAACAAAACCATTAATCGCCATACCGCTTCCTCGGTGCGGTGCTGCAGTCTCACCGTACAGCATGATCATTGAGGGAATAGACAGCGCAACACCCGAGACGTAGACAATACTGGACGCGACAACGCCAGAAATCGTCTGAGCTGTGAACGTCTCTCCCAACATGCCGACTGCAGCTAAGCCAAAGCCCACCTGTGCAACCCGAATTGCACCGATGCGCTTGGCCAAAGCGCCTGCTCCGAGGCTAATAAACATCGCCGGAAGTGTAGCTAGACGAATGAGAATGATGTTTGACGCGGCAACGTGAAGATCTTCGAGATGGTGACCAATGCCGGTGTATAACGCCACAAACGATAACAGCAGCGTAATATGGGCGATGCCAAGCAATACGATGGCCGGCCGAAACAGAAGCACGACGAGGTTGCCAAACTGCTGCAGCAACGTCATTGATGGACTGTGGTTGGGAACTTCTGCGACAGAAAAAAGGATGATCGTAAAGATAATCGCTAGAACGACGCCGCATGCAACGAAGAACCACGACCAACTTGCGCGTAGGGCGATTGTTGATGCCAGCACTTGCCCAAAAATTCCCGCCACCAAGAATGCGGCTGACATCGCCCCGATTGCTCGTGCCCGCCGCTGAGGAGCAACAGCCTCAGTCAAATATGCTAATGCCACCGGCGCAAATCCAGACGCAGCTGCACCTTGGAGCGCCCGCAGCCCAGCGAGCATCGGCAGCGACGAAGCTGCTGAGCACAGGAGTGTTGCCACCGCAAGCACGCCAATCGACGCCGTCATCACCTTCTTGCGTCCATAGCGGTCCGAAATAGGTCCCCACACCAGGAACCCAACAGCATAGGTCACACTAAAGCATGTCGATAATGCGAAGGTTGCATCAGCCCCCATCGAGGCTCCGACTGGGCCAAGTAACGGAATAGCCGCATACAACTGAGTCAAGACAAATAGTGCGGCGATAACCAGGACGGAGACAGCACCTCCATTACCCGGATAGATTGCTGCTGGAGAACCACCGCTTCCCTGTTGAGCCACCGCAATGTGGTCTCCATGATGATGTTGCTGCTCGGTCATACTGACGCTCCTTTCCAACGTTATCGTTGGAACCAGTGTAGTATAATAAAGCGGAAGATGCAACCACAACGTTGGAGATGAAAGTGAGGAGTCCGATGGTTTGGGATACAGAAGGCACTAAACGTAAGATCAAGGAAGCCGCGACGGCCGAGTTTGCGCAGTACGGCCTTGACGGCACCACAGTCGAGCACATTGCGAAAACAGCTGGCGTCAACAAAGAACGCGTTTACAACTACTTCGGCGGCAAACGCACGCTATTCGCGACCATCCTTCGTGACGAATTGGCGACGGTTGCTCAGGCAGTTCCAGTTACATCATTTGCGACAGAGGACATCGGCGATTACGCCGGGCGCGTCTATGACTACCATCGTGAGCGACCCGAACTCATCCGCCTTCTCCACTGGGAGGCGTTGGTGTTTGATAACGAAGTACCAGACGAAGATCTGCGCAGGACGTTCTACCGCGATAAAACCGCTGCTGTTCTTGAAGGTCAGAAGGCGGGAGTAATCACCAAAGACATTGATCCTGCACAACTGATGCTGTTCATACTCTCGATTGCAGGCTGGTGGTCGACTGTCCCCCAAGTCGCGCGCATGCTTTGTGGGCCACTATCCGAGGAAGAGCACACCAGGCGGCGAGCAGCTGTTGTCCAAGCTGCTCGCCGCCTGGCTGCACCAGAAGCCAAGGGACCCACAAAGTGATAGTTAGGCTACCTGCTCCGAGCGCTCCGGGTATTGGCAGTTAGCTAGTCTTGAGGGGTTATAACAGAGCCTTGCTTTGCAGTTGCCGCATTGATGCTGACCGTTCCAACTGATACCACAGGTATATTGCGCCGAGCGTGATCATGATAATACCCAGCAGTACCGCTAGAGGATTGGCAAATGCCATGATATCCTGCCGTGATTGACTCTGTATGAGTGCTTTGTACCCTATCTCGACACCCGCAAGCAGTGGATAGAGCAGTGTAACACCGAGCCCAAAACCTTCTTGGCGATAGCGCTGCCCCGAGCGACGGGTGTAAGTATGGATTAGCGCAATTGCCTCAATAATGAGGGCAATCCCGAGTATCCAGAATAAACCTACAAAAACATATTCTATCCAAATCAAGAACGCAAACGGCCCAATGGCAGAGACTGCTACTGCCCAGCCAAGATAGATGAGCCACCCAGCAGTACCAAGGAGGCCAAGTGCTCCACCAACCATCGCGCAGCGAACCAGTGGTGAGCAGGACGGTAAGGGTGAAGACGATTCTTTAGTGGTTTGTGTGCGTGGTGATGTCGTGTGGGCTGTCATTGGGACGGTTCTCCTACGTATAATAACTATAGTATAGCATCAATCATGTCGTCTGTCGAGACTCATAAAGCGTAGGCGCTCGGGGTGGAAGTAGAGTTGGATCTTGCCCACTGGGCCATTGCGGTGCTTAGCGATGATGAGATCGGTGATATTTTGGAACTCAGGGTTGTCTGGCTCGTAGTAGCCTGGCCGGTAAATAAAGGAGACAATATCAGCGTCTTGCTCAATTGAACCTGACTCACGCAGGTCGGCCAATTGCGGCACTGGCGGAGTGCGCGACTCCACCGAGCGGCTCAGCTGGCTTAGGGCAATGACCGGCACATTAAGCTCGCGGGCAATCAGCTTGAGCCCGCGTGATATCTCACTCACCTCTTGGACGCGGTTGCCATTGTGGTTGCCATTGGCCTGCATCAGCTGCAAGTAGTCGACGATCACCAGCCCGAGCTGCTGGTCGTGCATGGCGCGCCGTGCCTTGGTACGCATCTCGAGGACGCTGAGGCCTGGTGTGTCATCGATGAAGATTGGCGCTTCGGCCATCTCACCCATTGCCTCGGAGAGCTTAGCCCAGTCATCATCACTGAGATTACCGGTGCGGATATTCCAGCTATCTACACCACTGGCATCGGCCAGCATGCGGTCGGTGAGCTGCTCCTTACTCATCTCAAGTGAAAAGAAGAGGACGGGTTTTTTCTCGATTGTCGCGACGTTATACGCGAGGTTCGTCACCAGTGTTGTCTTACCCATCGCGGGGCGAGCCGCAATGATAATAAGGTCGGAGCGCTGCAGACCAGCCGTCATGGTGTCGAGGTCGCGGTAGCCTGTGCGAATGCCACGCAGTTGACCTTTGTTACGGTGGAGCTCCTCAATACGGTCGAAGCTATCGGTGAGAATACTCTCTAGGCTCACGAGGTCTTGCTTGAGTGACTGGTCAGACACACTAAAGAGCTCTGCCTCGGCCTTTTCGAGCAGCTCTTGGGTGGTGGTGTTTTCGTCGAAGCCAAGCTGGCTGATGTCGGCACTGGCTTTGATGAGGCGCCGCCGCACCGCCTTTTGGGCGACAATCTCGGCATAGCTACTGGCGTGAGCTGCTGTTGGGACGTAGTTGGTTAGCTCAGTCAGGTAGGCTGAGCCACCTACCTCGGCAAGCTGGTCTTTTTTTTGTAATTCATCGGTCAGGGTAAGGAGATCAACTGGCTTGTGCCGCTCGTAGAGGCGCATCATCGCCCCAAAGATCGTCGCGTGGCGCTTGTCATAAAAGTCTTCTGCACCAACGTGCTCGCTAGCATCGGCCAAAACTTCTTCGTCGATAAGTACCGCACCAAGCAAACTCATCTCAGCATCGAGACTTTGCGGTGGTACTTTGCCTTTTGGTTGGGGTGATTGGTCAGCCATTGATGGTAATTTCTTCTCCTCCCCCCATCATAGCAAGAATGGCGGCTTTTTGGCGATCTTTGGGCGGCTTACTGCTCGCGAGTACGGCGATCTCTGCAGTAATGCCAAGGCGATTTAGTGCTGCACTGAGCGTGGGGAGGGCGCGATCGATCTGCATTTTGGCGAATTTTTTGCCAGCGTAGATCGTTAGCGTCTGGCCGTCAAATGCGTGGCCTGCCTTGGTGAGGTACGTACGCGCCCCGACTACCCCTACTGCATCAAGAAATTGCTCCCATGGGAAGTCAACTGGTGTGGAACTTGCTGCGGACGTTTCGTTGTTCGCTGGAGAAGCTGATTGCTCGGCTGGTGTATGATCAGTAGCGGAAGCACTTGGAGTGGGAGGCTGTTCGGCTGATGCTGCAGCATTTGTTTTCTGACGAGGAGGGTCTGAGGGAGGTGCTTGCGATAATGAAGCTGGTGAGCGTGTATATGGCGCAACTGGCTCGCTGACGGTAGTGGGTGATGGCTGACGATAAGGCGCTGTGACTGGTGGCGTAGCTCGGCTTGCAAGAGCAGTAAGCAGCGCAATACGCGGCCAACCGGCTCGCGGTACAGCCAGTAGTTTATCGAGTAATGGCAACAGTGCTGCGTCCTCTACAACACGCTGGCGAGCGATGCCAAGCAGCTGCTCGGCAAGAAGTTCAGCTGGTGTGCCAGCTGCCTCAGCTTCATTGATCAGTTGAGCAGCGCGGCCAATATCTGCCGTGGCATAAGCAGCCAGCAGTTCCTCTACTGCTTCATCTTGCGCAAGGCCCAGCACTTCTGCGACCATCGCGCGGTCGATTGTCTCATCGCTCAGCGAGCGCATTTGGTCGAGCAAACTAATGCTATCTCGAAAGCTCCCCTTCCCTTGCTCAGCAATCAGCTCCAATGCATCGGGTGTAATGGCAATCTTCTCCTGCTCAGCAATAAACGCCAAATGCTTGGCTGCATCACGTGGGCTAATTGCTCGGAAATTGAAGCGTTGCACTCGGCTGAGAATCGTCGCCGGGAGCTTATCGGCATCGGTCGTCGCAAGAATGAAGACGACGTGCTCGGGTGGCTCTTCTAGCGTCTTGAGCAAGGCATTAAAGGCCGACTTGCTGAGCATATGAACCTCATCGATAATGTAGATCTTTTTTGGACTGCTGGTTGGTGCAATTTGCACCTTGTCGCGCAAATCACGGATATCTTCCACAGAATTATTGCTCGCTGCGTCGATCTCGATAATATCAAGATGAGTTGACTCATCGGTGTATGGCAGACCATTGATCTCATGCGCCAAGATACGCGCGATCGATGTCTTACCCACCCCGCGTGGCCCTGTCAGGAGATAGGCATGGGCAATATGCCCACGAGCTATTGCCCGCTGCAAAATCCGCGTGATATGCGACTGCCCCACAATCTCATCAAGCGACCGACTCCGATACGTCCGATATAGTGCTTTGCTCATTTGCTATATTATACCGCAGAATGGATGGAGATGCGATCGAAATACAGAAGGAGAAATCATGCCGTATAGAAGCTAAACGGTTGTGAAATGCCTACCGAGAAAATCAAAAACCTAAACACGAGCAAGGGAGCTCTTTACTATATAAAAGCTATCGATAGTTGTAACTTTATAAGGGCGCTTCCACCGCTGCCCACGTTGCGTCGGGTTTGTCCTCGGGGATGATGACAGTGACCTGATGACCAATCTCAATCCGGAAGAATGTCACACTTGCTAGCAGGATTCGGTATTCTCTTCCCTGTGCTTCCACGTAGTACGCGCCATCGTGTTGGGTGAGCGTGCCGATAATCTGCTTGCGCTCCACTCGCTTGATTTGTTTGTAGATAAAGCCGCCATCGTCAGCAATTGTCAGCTTGAGCTTGTCGCCCTCAACAAGCTTAGACTTACTGGCATAATTGGCTGGCACAGGATAATTCTTGCCATCAGCATCGACCATCACTTGCCCGTCAAAGATTCCTTCGACTATCTTACCTGACACTTCTTCGCGACTATTGCTTGGTACGACAACTTCGCCATCGTCACCAATAATACTCATCAATAATTCCTTTGCAGCGGCCAGGTTTGTTTCTGCCTCTTGAATCAGCGATCGTAATCGCTTCACCTGTTTCTCTGGTAATTCAGACATATTTTCTCGCAATTCCTTGTCTGTTTTCTTAGTTATCAACCCATTATATAGCGATGGGGTGGGGCCTTGTCAAGGCGCTTGGTGGTTATCCACAGCAATAACAGGGGTAGCCAATAGTTCGTTGTAAAAATGGTACGATGCTTAGAGCGCTACCCTCGATAGTATAACCAGCGAAGAGTATCCAGAAGAGACGGGCTCCTGCCCTCTCCTTGTCTTGAACGTGCCATCGCAGTTCTCTACCGACAATAATCAGCAGGATGATGGCAGTGATAGTCATGATATTCTCTCTTCCTCGGAGGTGCAAACCAACCAAAAACACACCCAAGCGGGTGTGCTAATGGTAGCAATGCGGTCGGTGGGGTGGTTACGCCAGTTCGACGGTAGCGCCAGCCTCTTCCAAGGTCTTCTTGGCAGCTTCGGCGTCGTCTTTGCTGACCTTTTCTTTGATTGGGCTTGGTGCGTTATCGACCAAAGCTTTTGCCTCACCTAGGCCAAGGCCAGTGAGTTCCTTAACAGCCTTGATGACGGCAACCTTTTGGCCACCAACTTCTTTGAGGGTGACGGTGAATTCGGTCTGCTCGTCTTCAGCAGCACCAGCGTCGGCGGCTGGGCCAGCGACAGCAACTGCAGCAGCTGCCGGCTCAATGCCGTATTCGTCCTTGAGGACATTTTTGAGTTCGTTGACTTCCAGAACGGTCAAAGCAACCAGTTCTTCGGCCAGTTTTTTCACATCTGCCATGATGGATTCCTTTCGATGATGTGCGGTAGAATTATCGCACGAGTTATTGTCTGCCTAGTGCAAACGTTAGTACAATGCTGCGCTTGATTACGCAGCTGCTTTGGCGTCTTCGATGCCATCGAGCAACGCATGAAGGTTACCCGAAAGTGCGTTGGTAGTGTCGTGTACTGGTGAGAGCAGCTGTGCCACCACTTCGGCCACCAGCTGATTCTTGCTTGGCAAGCCAGCCAGTGCAGTGACATCGGCTGTGTTGAGAGCTTCACCTTCGCCACTAAAGCCAGCAACCAACTGAACTGTTGGATGTGTCTTAGCAAACTCGTGCAACACCTTCGCTGCCATCACCTCGTCATCTGGCGAGATTGCATAAAGCAACTGCCCAGCCAGGGCCGAAGTGTCGGTATCTTTGTAGGTGTCATGCTGCGCAAAGGCAACACGCACGAGACGGTTCTTCACCACCTTAATGACAACACCAGCTTCGCGAGCTTCGCGGCGCAACGCCTGCAGATCTGCTACACTTGTCCCCTGGTAGGTCGCAACGGCAGTGCCCTTTGCCTCTGCGAGAAGCTCGCTCATTTCAGCCACCAAAGCTTGTTTTTTATCTTTGGAAATTGCCATAAGATAAAATCCTTTCTTTGGAGTTGTAATACCTATGCACACCCAGAAGGGGTGCAGTATTACTGGTTTGTTGTTGTATCCGACCGCGTTGTTAATGTCCGACATATGCCGCAAAAAAATCGCCTCTGCACGATTGCAAAGACGAGTCTCGAGTTTCGTACTAAACGCTAGCGCAAGAGGCTAAGGCGTATCCGAAATTCCCTCGGTAGCATACTTATCAGCTGCTTTGTCGTGCATAACAGCCCGCTACGGTCTTTGGCAATGTCTGGAAGAGATTATAGCAGATGATGGTAGGTGGATGCAAGGCGCGGAAAACTATTTTGAGTCAGCGTGTAAACAGAGTGAAGAAGTAGCTTAGCTGTGCAGTTGTGCTTGGGCAAGCATCGCATCGATTTTGCGGTTCGTATTATTAATGCGGCTTCGGCTTGGCTGGTGCAATGTTGTTTTGCCAAAATCCTGCTTACGCCTGTTGAGATTGCTCATGCGCGTGAGCTGCCCTTCTGTCGGCTGGAGCTGATAGCCAAGCTGCTTACCAAGCTTGTATAAGATATGTGCTGCTATGCCATGGCGTGTTGCCTCGCGATCCTCCTTGGTGAGAACCTGGACTTCAAAGGGCAAAATACCTGAGGCTTGATCCTCATACAGGCCTGTCATCTTAGCAACGCGAAAGCCCTTCTTGTTGTCTTCCTTAAAATCAATATACTCTTCAGCACGAGTACCCGGATAACGAGCCTCAAATGCAGTCTTAATATCCTTAATGAATTGAGTGTCTCCCTCTACCTTGAGTATCTTGTCTCGGCCTGGTGCAGCGTATGGGGTAATAGTATAGTCATCATCCTCATTGGTTGAAGTCTTGTCATTTTGCGCAGCTTTATCTTGTAGTGGCGTAACAATATCGTTATTGTTGATCATATCCAAGAACACATCAAGTAGTTCATCGCGATCCTCTGTAATGAATGTGATGCCATCAATATCAAACGGCACTTCAAGCGAGCTGTCTTTTTCTGGTGGAGATAGTGAGCGCAATGTCTGTGATGCAATATCGTCAAATTGCTCACAGAGCTCGTCGATGCATTGAGTCTTCAAATCGTCCAAAATCTTTATCGTTTCTGCATCATATGCCTGCAAGGCTTCGTATGATATGAATTCTCGCCCATCCTGGCGTTCTTTCTCTTTAGCTTTTACACTATTCATCTTGTCATCATACGCTTGCAGTATGTCTGGTGAGATAGAGGCGCGGATTTTTTGATACTCTTCTCTCTTTTGTTTCTCTGCTTTTTTTGCTGCTTCTGCGAGCTTACGTGCTAGGGAACCAACAGACTTGAGCCGCCATACGGCTCGGAGCTCAGTGTGCCACTTATAACTACAGTTACCATTGCCCACTACTATATTATGGTTCGACTCTTGGCCAAGGACAAGCTTGCTGTCACTTCCACTTTTGTCCGCTTTGCCAATCATACGCGCGAGAATTTTTTCTGTAATGTTGCAATAGTTTTGGTTGCGCTCTTCGGCGGTGATGACTTGGTCTGGGTTATCGATATCCGTAGCGCCTAATACACCAAACTCCGACAGGATACGCTCAGCGAGATCCACAAAATGCCCTTGGCCGGTATTGCGCAGTTGGAGGCATATTACTTTGCTTCGCAATGCCATTGCTAGTCCATCGAAGCCAATAATCTCGCATAGTGGTGCAAGGAGTGCTTCGCTCTTGTATGCTAGCTCATAGGCCTCTGACGTATTATAGCGAGTATTATTAAGCTTATTGAGCGTATTAACAGACTCCATGAAAATTGTCGAAAGCCCGACACTATCCCCTGCATCCAAAAGGTCATCTAGATCGAGCATATTCATTGGCCGCTGCCACAGCTCTTGCATGAGGTTCTCTGCTTGCATGCGGTCGTGTGTTGCAGTCTCAAGAAGTTGACTTTGTTTCTGTTCGTCTGTAAGATACTGACTCTCCGCAGAGGAAGGCTTTATCCTTCCTTTTGATTTTTCGAGCTTTCGAGCTTTCGTAATGGCTGTGTACAGAGACTCTTTGTTCTCGGTGTCTGGTTTAGAGGGCATCTTCTGCGTATTAAGAAATTTACTCCAGGCGCTTGACAGCTGGCTGGTATCCTGCAGCATCGAAACAATTTGGTTAAACTTTTTATATGCATCTACTTCCCACTGTTTTTTATGATCTTCGAGCATCTTGTGGCGGAGGCTGGCAAGGTTCTCCGTTTTGAGCAGTTCATCACGATTGCCTGCTGTATACAATAAGTACGCAGTATATGCGCTGTGATTGCTATATTTTGCAAATAGCTCTCCAGCAAAGTCTCGCATGAGGCTGAGGCCCGATACGATTCGCTTTGTTTTAGACTCTGGTGTGTTAGTGAGATTGAGCGCTTTTTCGTACAAATCGTATCGATCTTTATCAAAGCCCGCATTTGTCTCGTGCGCTAAGGTGTTATTTACTGGGTTAGCTGTACGCTCTTTTGTTGGATTCGACACAGTGCATACAACTGTAGCAAAGTTAATAAAAAATCACAAGGGTTGACCTCTGCAGGATGTATACTAATGAACTAATGCGATGCGTGAGGCTGGGCTGTTCACACTAAAGATACTCCTATGCTGTGTGAATATAAGGTTATTATGTAGGGGGTCAGGTACAGGTATATTACTAATATTACTTCTTGCTAAATAGCCTCATAGGGTATTTAGCATAATTATTTTAGATTAATGATCGATAGAACTTCTTGTTGTATTTGGTATGGCGACTTAAGCACTCCATCATCGCGAATGCACTGAATTGTAGGAATGTGGTAGTTTCTCGCGAGAATGCGATAGCCATCATGGACGCGCTGCTGGAAGTCGCTGCCCTGTGATTCGAAGGTATCTAGTGTCGCGAGAGTACCTCGCTGCTTTATACGATGCATGCGTTCCTGTTCGTCGTCGAGCGTGAGGATGATGAGATGATTTGGCGTAAGGTAACGCTGACTAGTAAATAAGCCGGTAATGTGCCGAATATGTTCTTGACTCAGGCCCTCGCCATACCCCTGATAGGCAAGTGTTGAGAAATAATTGCGGGACGCTAGGACAGTTTCGCCCCGCTCCAGCGCTGGTTGAATAATCTGCTGCCATAGCTCGCGCCGTGCAGTACTAAGTAGTGCGAGATTAATCTCTGGGTCGCGACGGAGATTGCCATTTTTGATAACGGTGCGGAGATAGTGAGCAATTGGCGTGGTCTGGGCTGAGTCATCGCTGCTTGGCTCTTCGATAACCGTCACTGAATGGCCCTGAGCTCGATAGTGTTTGGCAAGAAGCTCTACTTGGGTCGATTTACCGGTGCCATCAATCCCCTCAATGACGATGTAGTTGCCTTGGCGCTGAGTCATTCACATAACCTCTTATTTTTATTGCAAAATACCCCCATTCCCTATATATCAATCTTTCGTAAAACGGATTCAGACGGTATACTGCCCTTTGTAATATAATCTGCAAAGATCTGCCCAGCTTGTTCTCCCGTAAATACCTCTTCTGGATGAATCTGTATTGTAAATGGCTTGCCATCGCGCTGCCAGGTGAGTGGAACGAATCGCTCTTTATCAGCTACTGGCTCTCGCGCGACCACATAGTGGATATATGGATACTGGGCTGTGTGATTGTCTGGATCTGGCACGCGCACTTCTATAGTCATGCCGGTATTCGACCCAGCACATTGCATATAGTAGCCATCAGCCAAGCTATCCTTTGGTACATTCTTTGGATGGGCAATACCATCTGGCAGGGCCCACACACAGATACTAAAGCAGCGGTTGCCATCAAGGACAGTTGGGTCAGCAATAGCCTGGCTCACCTTTTGTGCAACCTGCTCTGGTGTCTGCGGCTGCAAAAATCGCTCAAAATAACCAACACTACCAACGAGCGAGTAGACATATTTTTTCATATAGCACCTCCATTGCTGTGGTGATGAATGAATAGTATGAGAGTATCACCACTCATTCCATCATACCATGCATAGGTAGGCACATAAATAATACTGCCAGCTTCCCTGACTGGCAGTATTATGGCGAGTGTTATACTCTTTTCTAACTAGTCGAGTTTGTGTTCAACCTTGATGCCAGGTCCCATCGTCGTTGCAGCTGCGATGGATTTGACATATACACCCTTAAGCGAGCTTGGCTTTTGAGCTTGCAAGCTGGCGAAGAAGGCATCGGCGTTAGCGCGGAGCTTCTCTGTACCAAAGCTTACCTTACCGATACTGAGGTGAATCGCGGCTTGCTTGTCTACGCGGTACTCTACCTTACCAGCTTTTGCCTCAGTGACGGCAGTTGCAATATCAGTTGTTACAGTACCGCTCTTTGGGTTAGGCATCAGACCCTTTGGCCCAAGCAGACGGGCGTATTTGCCAAGCTTTGGCATGTACTGCGGGGTGGCGATCAAAACGTCAAAGTCTAACGTACCCTTGTCGAGCAGCTTGATGATAGCTTCTTCGCCAGCAATGTCTGCCCCTGCTTTGGTAGCAGTTGCAACCTCAGCTTCTGGCGCAAAGACAGCAACGCGGACAGTTTTACCTGTACCGTGTGGCAAGACTACTGTCGAACGGATATTTTGATCAGCCTGGCGCGGATCAACACCAAGGCGGACGTGCAGCTCAACACTCGCATCAAACTTAGCAGGGTTGGTCTCAGTTGCCAGCTGGAGTGCTTCGTCTAGCGAGTATGCCTTATCTTTTTCAACCTTCTCAGCTAGCTTACGATAGGCCTTGCCGCGGCGCTCAATTAGCGGGCGAACCTTTGGTGCGGGCCCTTTCTTGATAGCTGCATCGACATCACCCTGAGGTGTTGTATCGCCAGCCTCTTTGCGGGCTTCTTTCTCAGCTTTCGCCTCAGCCTCGTCGAGAGCCTTTTGGCTACGCTTACCAGCCTTTGCAACAGTAGCTTCGCGCTGAGCAATGACATCCTTGTCGTTTGCTGCAGCGATGGCTGCCTCAATCTCTGCAATGGTATTTTTTTCTGAAACATCGAGTTTCAGCTCTGCTGCTTTTTCAAGTAGATCGGCTTTTTTTGCCATAGTATCCTTTCTGTGGTGCAAGCGGCTTGGGTGCCTCCCACGATTACTCATTAACCTTTCTAGTATAGCACATATGACCCCGCAGCATGAGACAATAAACTTGTACAATGCGAAAATAACAGAGTAGTTATTTTGAGCACGCGTCACCAATTGTGCTATAATGAGAGACGTTGTCGGGGTGTGGCGCAGCTGGTAGCGCGTACGGCTGGGGGCCGTGAGGTCGCAAGTTCAAGTCTTGTCACCCCGACCATTGAGTCAACACTCAAACCCACGTCATGGAAGCCCCATGACGTGGGTTTTTGCTTGTTTTTGCTGGGTTTTGGGGCAGGAAGGCCATCATCTGGCAGACCGTGCAAGCTCACGTCTTCTGGCCCCGAGACGACGATGTCACTTGGCTGGCTCAATGTGACTTCGTCGTCTCAAGAGGCTTCCAGGCTGCTATCCAGCTGTCGCACTACTTGCCATTGCGAGACATAAAGTTTTTGCTGATCAGTGTTGAGTGGCTGATAGTTGATGCCTCAGTCGGAGATACCATCGAATAGTTTATGGTGTAATTGGTAGAGCAAAGTAGCACCTCAGCGAGCCAACTACCCTATCGCGAATGCGACACCAACCACTTTCATTTATGTTAGCTTCGCCACAAGATTATCGGTCAAAACCACTTTCCCGCGCAAAGGTGTTCAGTTGCTACTTGTCAGCTTCCGCAGCCACCACATCTTGAGGTTCATGCTGTCAATAATTGCTTGAGATCACTGCCGACGTTGTGTTCGTACTGCTGTTGCTGTGTCTATTGGTTAGTATAGAAATATATGGTATGTAGGAGTGATCGCATCAATATCTCAATCTCACAGCCTTTACATGGTATATCTTCTATGGTTATATAGAAATATGGCCGAGAAACGACCTTCATCTATATAATACAGGAATTACTAACGACCGGCTTCAACGCTCCCGAGGAGTGGATCAACAGCTCGTGGTACTGGATGAAAAGATTATTCAGGTAGGCTTACAGTTGACAGTCGGCTAGATGTGGAGGAGAATAACGAGTGAATCGACAGAATATGGGTGCTGTAATCGAGTCGAGTAGTCGCAAAGTAGCAGGGCTAATAAATAGTCGCGTTCTGGCGCTTGTGCTCGTCTGCACGGTGAGTTTCATGAACGTCCTGGATATCACGGTGGTGTCGGTGGCACTGGGTGATATCGGGAAGAGTCTTGGCGCGTCGCAGAGTGAGCTGCAATGGGTGGTTAACGCCTACACACTACCGTTGGGAGCGTTGCTGATGTCTGCAGCGACTCTAAGTAGAAATCTGGGGCGGCTGCGATTGTTCCGATGGGGGCTGGTCCTGTTCACGGTGGGGTCAGCCGTGTGCGCATTAGCCCCTTCGATGGCTGTACTCAACGCTTTCCGGGCTATTCAGGCGGTCGGTGGGGCGATCTTCTTGGGTGTCGGCGTGCCAATGATTTCTGATCGCTACGCCGCCGGACGCGAGCGGGCACGAGCTACCGGGATCTACGGGCTCATCTCAGGGGTCGCTATAGCAGTGGGACCACTGGCAGGCGGGGGCCTGGTCCTAGTCGCCGGGTGGCGCTCCATCTTTTGGATCAACGTCCCTGTGGGAGTGGTGTCCTGGCTGGCGTCGTGGTACGTGAAGGATCACGGCGCGGATCGCAGAGGTTCAGAAGTGGATTGGCCCGGAACGCTGCTGGCAGTCGTTGCCACCGGGGGTGTGACGGTCGTCCTACTGGAGGGGGCCGCCTGGGGGTGGACTAGTGCACGCACGCTTGGTGCCGTCGCCGTCGGACTGGCCGCGATGGGGCTGTTCATGGCCGTCGAGCGGCGCTCGGACTCACCTATGGTTCCGGGACGCCTGCTGACTGACCGGCTCTATGCGGTGAGTATCCTGACCGGCTTTGCCGTCCAGGCCGGTCTGGTGGGGCAGATGCCCTGGCTGTCGCTGTATGCGCAGAATATCTACCTGTTTTCACCCCTGCAGGCCGGACTCTGCTTCCTCCCGTTCAGTCTCTGTGCCATCGCGGGGGCGTGGCTGTTTCGTGGCGGTAGTGGGCGCTGGGCGCCGTCGGCCAGGCTGCTGGGGATCCTTGTCGTCGGGTGCGCGGCGCTGATGTCATGGGTACTGTTGTACGGCTCATCGACCTGGGTGGCGCTCCTGCCGGGTCTGATCCTGGCAGGCATTGCGGTTGGCGCTGCCGGGACCGTAGTCAACGAACTGGCGGTTGCCTCCTTCGAGGGTGATGACGCAGGTGCGGCCTCTGGGCTGTCCGCTGCGATGAGGCAGATCGGCGTGGTACTCGGCGTGGCTGTCTCCGGCGTGGGGTTCGGTGGCGCGAGCGAGCACGTGGTGCGTGATCAGTGGCCGGTGGGTGCGCAGGAGCTTGTCAGCAGCGTGCGCTCAGGACAGGGACTGCGTACGACGGCTAGTGCTCCCGGTGCCGGACGCAGCCTTCTTGCCGACGTCGTGCACCGTGCCACCGACTGGGGGATGGTGACCAGTTTCGCGATCGGGCTGTTCATCATGCTAATGGTGCTGGTGACTGGTGCCCTGTGGCTACGACGAAGAAGGCGTTGACATGCCCGAGCAATACTCAATCTAATTTCTAATTACTTAACTCTCAACGCTTGGAACGGTTCGTGTAGGTTAGGGGGTAGGCGTGTCTTGATGGTGTTTTTATTCTATAAGTGTGAAAGGACTTCTGTAGGTTTATAGATCACAGCTCTTCCCTTAGGTCGATATGTTGCCATTTTTCAATGAATATGCAGAGGTGGATGATACATACTAACAATACGAAACGCCCATGCTAGCCCAAGTGCGCCAACGATAATCGATATACTTATAGCTATCTCTACCTGCTTGTAATGACGACGCACGTGAAAGCGAGGAATGGTAGCAAGCGTCGCGACAAGGAAGCTCAGTGCTATGGTTATTGAGGCGGGAATGAATCCACGTCCAGCCTGGAAGGCAAATGCGCCCATTAAGAACGCTGCTGAGCCATAGATAATGCGCGAAATAGGCCTCCTACCACGACCAAGCCATAGCATGCCAGCCGCAAAGCAAGTTGCATCCATACCGAAGATTATGGTAGCTGCCCAAATTGGACCTATTCGTGTGTAGTGAGTCGTAGGGTAATTGACTATATATGATATCGCCTCTGATATCAGCGCAACAATAACAAAAATGAGCCATAGCCGTACCATCTGCTTAGTGCGGCGCACTGGTATATTTTGTGGTTGCTGGACGTGGGTGGATGACGTACTTGTACTCATAATCGTTCCTCTTGTGCTACAATAGCTTCTTAATTTGAAGGCGGCGCAGTATCGCTTTCTTTCTCACTGGCACTAGCATACTATTTATCTACATTCCACTCATTTCAACAAACTCATAGACAAACGCCCCGCTGCTTGGTGAAAAACAAAATACATCGTTGGTGCGATGACTAGACGAATAGCGTGCCACGCAGCGGTTGTCGCTGCTGATGGCTGCTCGAGCTTGATCACGAAACTTCTTTGGTGGAATAGTATGATTACCAAGGATAGCGGTGTCTCGGAATACCGACTCAGGGTGAGGGAGGTTGTCTCCGTAATGATACCACCCCGAGCAACCGTGTGGGCAATTAGTAAAGGGTTGGATAGTCAGCAAGCGATCAAGCGTCGCTTTGTCGGTGATAGTGCCGATAATAAGGCCGTCCTTTCCATCCCAGCCCTTCGTGGCATACCCCGACTGATAGCTCACATCCATATGGCGAATTGCATCACGATCGAAGCGCCCATAGAAGATCGTCGTTGTGAAACTGCCAATCGTCCCCTCATATAGCCACCAGCCAATCGCAGCAACGACGAGCACGCCAAGGATAAGGATTGGTATAGAGATTTTGTCGAGGAGGAGTTTACGCATACTGTTATTGTAAACTACTATTGCAAAATGTGTCAATTTATACCAAAAATACCTCTGAACGCAGAGGTATTTTGATGTGTGCCGAGTAGATTAGTCAGTAACTTCCACACCCATGCTGCGAGCAGTACCCGCCACCGTCTTGATAGCTCCTTCGAGACTGATGGCGTTGAGTTGCTCCATCTTTGCCTGAGCGATCTCCTCAAGCTGCGCTCGGGTGATCGTCCCAACCTTGTCGCTGTGTGGCTTGCTACTACCCTTCTTGATGCCGATCGCAGCACGGATCATATCATCAACGGGCTGGCCGAGGCTGCGCCATGCAAAGGTGCGGTCCTCAAACACTTGGATATGGACGATAACATCCTTACCCATATCTGCCTTGGTGGCGTCGTTGAATGGGTTGATGAAGTCCATCATATTCAAGCCCCACTGACCAAGTGTGCTACCAACGGGTGGTCCGGCGGTGGCGCGGCCAGCTGGAATACGAAGCTTCAGGTTGCCGATAACTTTTTTTGCCATTATATTTCCTTTTACTCAATTACTACTGGTATTGAGTGCGTAACGTTGCTATTATAGTGGATCGCCTATACAAATGCAAACTGCGTGCGAGGCTTATACCTTCTTGACCTGCAGCGCATCAAGCTCAACTGGTGTGTCGCGGCCAAACATACTCACCATCACCTTGAGCTTGCCCTTGGTGGTGTCGATCTCACTCACGGTGCCATCAAAGTCTTTGAATGGCCCATCAATGATACTGACCACTTCCCCTTCGCTAAAGTCAATCTGATGCTTGGGGTCTTCCACACCCATGCGTTTTTTGATCTTCTTAATCTCAGCCTCGCTTACAGGGGTTGGCTCGGTACCGCTCCCCACAAAGCCCGTCACGCCAGGCGTATTGCGTACAATGTACCATGTCTCGTCGGTGAGCTTCATCTCAACCAAGACATAGCCTTGGAAAATCTTAACTTCAACGACTTTGCGCTTGCCATTTTTGATCTGGATCTGCTTCTCCTTAGGGACGATTGCATCGAAGATTTTGTCGGCCATATCAACGGCCTGAATGCGCTGGCGGATGCTATCGGCTACCTTTTCCTCATAGCCGCTGTAGGTGTGGATAGCATACCATTGCCGTGTGCTGTCGTAGCGTTTTTTTGTCATTGTCTACCTCCCCAGGATAATTTGAAATAGATATTTAAATGCAGCATCGAGCAGCAAAAGCGTTGCACTAAACACTGCAATAAAGCCAAGTAGTGCACCAGACATTTTCCATGTTGTTGCACGATCGGGCCAGCGCACCATACGGAGCTCATACCAGGCTCCAGCAAAGTAATTGCGAATCGCCGAGAATGGGCCACGGCGCTGACGCTTTGGCTTAGTTGCTTTTGGTTCTTTGGCCTCGGTTTTGACTGATGCCACAGAGGTTGTCTTTTCTTTTGACGTTTTGGTTTTGGTGGGCGTGGTATCTTGCGCGGTGATGCGCGTCACGCGGTTGGTTGATGATTTTTTGCTTGGTTTCGCCACAGCATACTCCCCAAATTTAATAGCCTGTCTTTGCAGGCTGTCAAGCCCTAGTGTAGCGCGCTATAGCGAGGGTTGTCAAGGGCGAACCATGGTTTTGCATTGTACTTCTGCTATTACTCATGACAGATTTAGGTACATATACTTGTCTATTCTTCAAAGGGAAATATATCACTAAGGGTTCGTATGTTTGTCGTGCGTCGGCTGCTGCGCGGCTGGCAGTGCAAAGAAGAAGGTTGAGCCATGATTAAGTTGACTGGTAAACTCAATGCGCGTACCGAGCTTGCGAGCAAGCTTGGCAGCAATGTAGAGGCCAAGGCCAGTGCCGCCAGTTTCGCGAGTACGGTAGTCTTCGCTGCGCCAGAAGCGTTCGAGGATGTGTGTTTGGTCGCTCTTGCTAATGCCAATGCCCGTGTCGCGCACAGCGATGATAATGCGATTACCCTTCTTGCGCGCACTGAGGTGGACCTCTCCTTCTTTGGTGTATTTGAGGGCATTAGAGAGGAGATTTTGGATAAGCTCACGTACATACAATGAGCTTGCGACGACATGGCCCAGCCGCGGTGACGTCTCGAGCGTGAGAGCGAGCTGCTTCTTGGCAGCCTGGGAGCGATACTGATGGTAAAGATCATCCATGAGCGTACGGACATTAAGTAGCTCTGGCATGTCGGCGGCGCCACGCTCAGCCTGTGCAAGGGTGCTGAGGTCATTAACCATCTTGGCTAAGAAAACGACTTGCTCGTGGGCTGCATCGAGGTGCCCTTTGAGTGTGTGCTGTGGCATATCGTGCCGGTGGAGCATGAGCTGGATATTGCTGAGTGCCCCTTCGGCTGCCGTCAAAGGAGTGCGAAGTTCATGGCTCACCACGCTAATAAACTCATCGCGCTCTTCTTCAAGCGATTTCTCTTTCGTAATGTCGCGCAGGATGAGGACGTACCCATCACTTGAATCACTCATTGTATTGAGCGCACGTATTGGAGAAAATATGACACTAAGACGGAGCATCTCACCCGATACTTCCATCCATACATCATCGCGTGTTTGTGTAACGGTTGCAGCGTGAAGCAGCTGAGTCAGATAGACTGGTTGCTTGGTGCTATCGCGCAGTGGAAGGATGGTATCGATTAGCTTGCTATGTGGGCTTGTGTTGGTATCAAGCAAATCGAGTGTTGCAGCGTTGTAGAGTTGGATAATGCCCTGCTGGTCGGTTGCAATAATAGCGGTCGCGAGATTGTTGATAATCGTCAGAAGCCGATCGTGCTGCAAGGTCATTGCCTCGCGGCTAGTATGCAATGCCGAGCGGTAGAGATTATGGCGATATGCAAGAGCAACAATGACCACACCAAGCATAAAGGCCACCAATGTTGTTGTGGTAATATCAACAATACTTTGTGGCGTCAGCCAAAATGCATCAAGTGCTGCTGTAATAAAAAGCACGAGTGCACTGAGCAGCCACCCAGAGAAGCCAGCATAAGCAAAAGCCGCCAGCATAAACAATGACCACGCACAGGTAAACGGCACTGCTACGCCAGAGATACTGAGCAGATAGCTCGCAGCGAGACCATGATACAAGACAAGCTGCCACGCTCGCTGCCTATTCGTCTGCGACGGACGGAAACAGGTGTAGAGACCAAGAGCAAGCCAAGTGCTGGCTGCTGCATAGAAAGACCATTCACCTGCCCCAGGAATGCGCTGCATTGCATCAAGACCAAGGAGCTTGCTATACGCGAAAAGTAGAAGCGGAAAGACAACGCTGCTGACTCGCACGACAGTGCTAGTTTGGCTATTGGTAGCGTATGGCGACACGCTTCTAGTATACCTGGAGTATGACGGTAGGCACAAGCGTTTTGTGTGACATTTGCTTATGTTATATCATTGGTGTCTCGTGCTTAAGCCGCTGCCGGTGTGATCGGTAGTGAGGATCATACTGCTCTACCAGCCCCCAAAAGGCTGACGAGTGATTCATGTGGTGAGTGTGGCAGAGCTCGTGGATCAAGACGTAATCAATCAGCTCACTGGGGAGTTTCATAAGCGCGATATTAAGGCTAATTGTACCTGTGCTACTGCAGCTGCCCCATCGAGTGCTCGCATGGCTGAAGCGAATACGCTGGTAGGTTGAGTTGGTGCGCGCAGCAAGCTCGTGGAGGCGCTGTGGCAAGTAGGCTTTGGCTTCGCGGCGCAAGATGGTTGCAACTTCTTGTCGGATAGCGCACTGAACGGCTGGCTCGTCTATGGTGTGTTCTGGTGGGAGAGAGACAAGCAGTTTTTGCCTTGCGATGCGCACAGTAGGCTGATCAACCATCTGTGTGCGGATGATAGCGATCGAGTGATGTTTACCAATTACCTCTCCGTCTTGATAAACATGTGTAGCGTGCTGGTGTAGGAGCTGGCGGAGTGCTTGGCGATGAGTTGCAATGCTGTGACGGATGAGAAAGAGTGGTGCGTGCCGCGGGGCATTGGCGCAGAGCTGGCCATTTGGCGTAAGACGTATTGTGATGGAACGCGCCTTGGCGTTGCGCTTAATAACAATATCACCAAACTCATCGTCGTGGAGCGTAGAAGACATAGATAAAAGCCTCCCTCCTTTTAACCAAGATGTTATTTTATTGTACAATGTAGCGTGCTGAGCGAATTTGCCCTCGCCGTGGGGCGCTCGACATAGCACGCACTGGGTGACTGGCTGGTGTCGGTGGTGGCACTTGAGTGCGCTGCTTTGTTACTGGTGGAGTTGTGGCTGGTACTTTGCTCGGCAGAGCTTCGTCCTCAGTTTGTTGATCGATTTGCTTCAAGAAGGTAAGGGCAGCATGGGACTGTGATGAATACGGGTGCTTGCCGCTGATGACAAAATAGAGCTCGCCAGCGGTGGGTTCACTAAAGCGCCGTACGTAGTAATCAAACGCCTCACGTGAGAGCCGCTGATTCTTGACACTTCGGCTTCGGGCTGTCGTTACATCCGTTTGGACCCAAATAATCACTGGCCGATACCCTTCACTACGTGCCCAGCGGACAAATTCACTTCGGCGAGCCCGGGTATTGCTATCGCCCTCGTATATGAAAGGCTGCTTGGTTTTAGCGATCTCTTGTAGAAATGTCTTCCCTACTACTGCTGCGGCTGCATCGTCTTGGCAGTAGCCCGAGAGCTCGTTAATATCAATAAAGGGTGAGCCGAATGCCTTGGCAAACTGAGCGGCAAAAAATGTCTTGCCGCTACCGGGCAAGCCAACCATGAGTATTGCAAAGGGCCGAACTGGAGGCGTTGGTTGCATGTATTTTATTATAGCAGACTCCGCGTGGCGTGAGGGATTTTTAGCATAAACGAATCAATAGTTACTTTACAATAGAAAGTTCTTCCAGTTTGGTCATAGATTTGATATACTTATAAATAGTAACAGAGGGGCATAGTACAACGGCTAGTATAACGGTCTCCAAAACCGTAGATTGAGGTTCGATTCCTCATGCCCCTGCCACAATAGTATTCAACCTCCTCGACGGAGGTATTTTTTGCCTAAAGGAGTGATATACTGGAGTTATGTCAGCCCGTGATGCCATTACCCACCGCGTTACACGCGCCGTGCGGCAGGTTTCGCCAGCAGCTTTTGCGGAGCGTTCGGCTGCGCGTAAGATAGTGCAGCAGTTTGCCGAGCAAGCTGGCTTGATTTATTTCGGAACGATCAACCCGCGAGATGACGACTACCACCCGATCCGCGGCTACACTATGTCGACGACCCATCGCGATAGGCACTATAGCGTGGGTAATATTCGCGGTTATAATGTCACACTCGTGTCGCGGCGAGATATGGTGCGCATTGCCAATAGCCCCAAGCCTTCGCCGCAGCGGTGGCTGATAGCCGCGGTAGATATGTACACGCGCCGTGATGTACCGTATATGTTTATTGGCCGACAGGGCAAGATTGCTAGCTACCCCAGCTACAAGCTGCAGCCACTCCGGCTCGGGATGTTTGGGCCGCAGCCAGAAGAATTTATGCAGAAATATACAGTGTATGGCGAGCTTGGGCGAGCAGTTGAGATAGAGCGCTACCTCACGCCAGACGTAGCAACAGTGATAGCATCACACTTTGATGACTTGAGCATCGAGATCTCAAGCGGTGTCCTCTATGTTTATGCTGCTATGGCAACGCCAACGATGGCGTTGCTTGACCGGATGGTTTCTGATGGTCTATGGCTAGCAGCGACATTCGACGTGTTTGCCGAGCAACTTGCCGCTGCGCAAGCTGAGCATCATACCACTGTTCGCCAGGGTTATCGCCATAGATAGCCTTAGGTGCTGAGATTGATAGTTTCCATACCCTTCCCCTCTTCTACTTTTTAAGAATACAGTAAGTGGTAATGCTCCTTAAAGCTTGTCACTTACGCTAATGGTTAAGACTTTGCTATGTCACCCAAATAAAATAGTGAGTAAAAACTGACGCAGAAAAACAGAGGCTTAGGCAGTAAAACGGAAACAATTGATCATAGAACCGCATCAATAGCTATACTAACTCTCGCAATTGATCGCTACCGCAAAAACAGCATTCGTGACTGAATGCTGTTTCTGATTATTATTGCGATAAGACTAGCCTTTGCGTGGCTTAACCTCGTTACGGCCGAGCGATTTCTTTGTCTCTGTGTAAGTAGCGTGCCGGCGAGCAATTGGGTCATACTTACGCAGAACAAGCTTATCTGGAGTGTTCATTGTGTTCTTGCGCGTTACGTAGGTACGGTGTTTGGTGAGGTTGCTCACAAGAGCAATAATCTTTCGCTTTGTATTGTTCTTCTTTGCCATTTCTTTACTCGTTAGATTTTATAAAACATCTTGGTTGATTATAGCATAGCTCATGGTGTAATGCTAGTGGCGATGAGGATTTGCTATTCAGTAGCAGTATAGGCTGCCCAGTTGGCCTGCTCGTCAGCACTGAGCGCTTGGGCCTCGGCGATAACCGTAGCAAGCTGCGAACTGCTTACCGTGAAGGTTTCGCCACTGTCAATGTCATCACGCTGCCCCATTAAGGCTACCAAGCGATTCTCGGCATATGCAGCCTGCGCAGGGTTAAGCTGCTGAGCTTGATGATGACTCTTGATGAAGCGTCGTGCCAAAAGCGACTGTGAGTCGCCATCTTGGGCAGTGAGCGTAATTGGCTTTTGCTCTGATGTGGTAGCTTGGTTCTTCTTCTTAGAATGAGCTGGAGTGTGCTGCGCTTGCGATTGACTAGAAGTGGTTGCTGGGCGATTAGCCTGCTTCTTGTCTGTATTGCCGCGATTATCACGTTGCTGCTGCGGCCGTGGAGTGGTTTGCGCAGGGCGGTGTGGAGCTTCTTGTGGTTGCTGAGCTGGGATCATTGCTACAACATATGCGAGTGGCACTGTAATGAGCAGCAAGACAATTGCCGCAAGGCCAGCTGCATATTGACGAAGTGCGCTCGATGGAGCAGGTGTGTGGTGACGAGTGAGTGTAACGAGTGCCCATAGTTTGCTCGTGAGCGCGAGGCTACCAGCGATAGGAAGATAGAGTGGCAGGAGCCATAGGTCGCGTGGGTGATGCTTAAGGTGTGGAATATTGCGCACGGCCTGCCATATAAGCCAGCCAAGCACGAGCCCAAGGATCGTTACACTGCTCCAGAGCGTTGCAATAGTCGCTGTTCCAGACAGAGTGCTGTATACGTTGTTGACGAGCGTGCTACTAAGCACGATCAGCGCCCCAAGATAAAGTAAGCTCGCAAAGCAAAAGCCAATATGCGTAAGCCAGACAAGTAGACCTGCTTGCCAGATGCGTGTGTGCTGATACCAGAGTTGCCAATAGGCGGCGCGACTCAACTGGGTATAGCTGCTTGCAATCCGGTAGAGTTCTGCTGGGTGGTTGATCTGCGTGAGAGCACTGTGCTGGTAGGCTGCATGGTGTTGTGAAGGCAGAGACAGTGCGATACTTGACGGATGATGCGCGGCACATGGCTGCACTACTGCACTGCTCTGGGTAACGTGCTTAAGAAGCTCAAGCCGAATGGCAAAGGTATCACTCGTTATAGCATAAGCCTGGCCGCGGCGGCTCTGCATGGGCAAAATAACACGCTGCTGCATATCGAGGAGCCAACTACCGATTCGCTGAGAGAGCGTCGCCCCACCAGTGTATTGTTGGCGGCCACTGACGAGCCCAATAGTTGGCTCGGCAAAGGGTAAAAGGAGATTAATTGTCGATGTTGTCCAGCGTGCACGCGGAGTTGTGACAATCACAAGGCTCACACGCCGCACTTTTTCAATCAGTGAGGCAAGCTGCGCATCATAGCTCATCATCTCAGGCTGCTCGACCACCGTTGTTGCATATTCTTTGGCGATTGCTCGGAGAGATTGGTGGGCGTGCGAAGCGTCGTTAATTGAGACGAGTAGCTGGGTTGGCTTGCTATGCTCTTTGATGCTGGCGAGACAGCTCTCGAAGACTTCTGGATCTTCGTCCTCAGCAACAACCAAGACTGCGTATTTTTTGCGAAGGGTTGCAGTGTAGGTTTTATTCTTGCGAGCACTCGCCACGCGGAGCCACCAACTCAGGATGACCATGAGAAATATCACCCCTCCAATCCACCAACGATACCTGTCGATTACTTCCATACACTGTATAAAACCAGCCATTGCCATAGACTCCTCTTTATTTAATGGTTATTCTTATTCTAACACGAAACTTTATCGTACAAACACTCTATCGACAAGAGATCGCTCGAACGATAGACAATATGTATTGTAGCCACGAATACCCCCATTTGTCAATGGATTCCAGGAGAATTATGTATTAGACGTATCATAACCTCCTCGATTGTGACATTGAGTATGGCGCAAAAAGCCAAGTTATAGATGCTATATGAGATAGGCTGACTACTGGTAGAACTTCGCACGCCCTATAGACGAAGCAGCGAAGAGTAAGGGTGAGTGTGCTGGCAAAATGAGCGCATCAAGAACCAAGGCAGTAAGGCTTGCTGGTACGTACCTCGTATGGTAGAATACCAAGTAATGCCGCGATAGCTCAGTTGGTAGAGCGCATCCATGGTAAGGATGAGGTCTCGGGTTCAAGCCCCGATCGTGGCTCCATGGCTGAATTTGTTGATCACCTCATTGCTGGGGTGATCTTTATTGTTGGTCTACAAGTGAGGATTTTTTCGCTTGCTAAAATATATGACGAGAAGTGCCCTTTCATGCTGCACACTATCAGAAACAAACTTAGACTGGTTGGCGGTGGCGCGGTAGCCGATAGACACGACCCGTTGGGATTGGTGCTTGGTGACGGCCTCGCTGCGGAGGAGTAACTTCGGCTAAGCCATAAGCTGCCGCTGTGGTTATTGGATAGTCGTCTCTATAAGGCTCAATTGATGATCGTGGAGTACAGTATAGGCCAAGTGGATAGTCGCACCGGGTTATCGACCGAGGTCCACCGCCGAGAGGACTCGATTTATCGTAGGAGTGAGTAGTAAATATGCTAATAAAGTCGATTTGTTTTTCTCTTATGGTGGAGGACATTAGTGAGTTACCTGGCTTATACTGAGCATATAGCAGCGAGCTGGGCGCATTGTGGAGTATTTCCAACTCCATAGCTAGACGGCCAAGTGCATTGCGGATGGCGAGGATTTTATCACGGCCATGAGTGATTTCCCTAGCGTGGAGAGGGCTTTTTGCAGACCTGCTCATCTCTACCTCGCGACCCCATTGCACAGTAAATGGTGCGAGGTCGCGGGCAAGTTGCTCGACATGGTTGGCGATTTTGTCGCGCCGTTTAGTATCCACCTCGCTATCCTTTCGCACAACAAGGGATGGAAAAAGTGGTATAAGAGGATGTCTGCGGAGCTCTTCCTCTGATATTGGCCACTCGGTTGGCTGGTAATCTTCTCGTACGTGACGAGCCTGTGGCGGCCTATCGAGCGTAGCGGCAATAAGAATATGATCGAAATACTTTTTTGTCATAGAGTGCAGTATATCGCAAAAGTCCTTTTATTAACAGAGGTACGCTGCATAATTGTAAGAGATTGTATGATTTGTGTTTTGCGCACTTTGACATTGGCGAAAAATTTGCTATACTAATTCACAGTTAGTTCATTTTATTTGCCGGAGTCGTCTAGTGGCAATGACAGGAGACTGTAAATCTCCCGCTTTTTAGCTTCGTAGGTTCGAGTCCTACCTCCGGTACCATTTCTGCCGCTTTAGCTCAGCTGGTCAGAGCAACTGTTTTGTAAACAGTAGGTCTACGGTTCGAATCCGTAAAGCGGCTCCATACGTATATAGCGAAGACTTTCTTACGGAGGAGGTCTTTTTTGTTTTTGCAGTTACGTAATAACTGTAATTAGTGAGGGCATACTCCCTACTCTCTGCATAGACGCACAAAGAATAATGTTGGAAGCGTGGTGATTGTGTGTATGTGTAGTAAGGATAGTGATATACCAGGCTTACGCAGCGAGAACCCCCGTCCTGAGAATGTAAATAAGGCAGCATATGATTGCTGCCTTATTAATGATTATACTTATAGCTCTTATTATACCTTTTACTACTTAACGCTACATCGTAATGCGGCGTGGTGCGCTGCGCTGGATGCGGTTGGCGGGCATTGGGGCTCGTGCTGGCGGATGAACAGTGGCGGACTGTCGACTATATGCAGCATTTGGCTGCGGCTGAGGAGGTGCTTGAGTATACGCTGGCGCTGCTGGAGCAGGCAATGCAGCCGGTGGATGGTAATACGCCGTTGAAGGTTGGTGCTCTACCTGCTGAGACGGCACAGTAATGCGTTGCTGGGGTTGTTGGCGAGATTCTGGTTGTGTTTGGTGGTGCCGCGGTGATTGCGCAGAAGTAGGCTGGGGTTGCATCTTAGCGCGGATGCGCTGAGCTTTTTTGTGGTCGCCAGCTCGTTCGTAGCCTTCGGCCAGGAGCTGGTATGTTTGGGTACCAGGCTCTAGCCTGGCAGCTCGCTCAAGTGACTCTAGCATTTTCTTACTATGGCCGAGCTTTTCCTGCACCTTAGCATAGGCAATATGTCTGGCAGCGAGCTTGTCCTCCATCGCCAGTGCTTGTTCAAAAGCGAGAGCAGCTTTGTCGTAGCGCTTGGTTTCGTAATAGATGAGGCCAACGTTATGCAAGCTCGAAGCGCTTGGCTCGAGGCTTTGAGCGATCTCAAAACACTCAATTGCGTCATCAAATGCCTTCTGCTTGGCGTATAAAATACCGAGACGATTATATGCAGTTGCATTACGCTCATCTACCCGCAAAATCGTGAGCAGTGCCTTCTCGGCACGGAGATAACGACGATCGCGGAGTGACTCCTGAGCCACCTCCCACAGGCGGTCAAGCTTACCTGAGAGGCGCATTGGTAATTGTGAGGTGGTCTCGGCAACTGATTGCTGCTGCCACAAGGCAAAAGCGCCAGCGCAGGCTACCAATAATAATCCATACATAGTTATAGTATACCACATGCCAGCAGCTGAATCCGCACGCTGGCATTGGCAGTAATGCGCTCGTGTGCGCGTGCGATATGTTCTGCCTGGGTAAGCAGCTGCTGCGATGGTTGCGTCTGAAGTGTATGCCATATAATATGCAACACACACTCAAGTAAGAGCAATGCACGAGCTCGATCGTGGCTATAGCGCTGCCCAATCACGATGCGTTGGCGGGTAGCACCAGTGATATACTGACGTGCGTCGGTCATTGCCAGAGCAATGGTGCGAAACTCCTCGCTATT
The DNA here is from genome assembly GCA_963554165.1 of uncultured Candidatus Saccharibacteria bacterium. Lineage (GTDB taxonomy): Bacteria > Patescibacteriota > Saccharimonadia > Saccharimonadales > Saccharimonadaceae > Saccharimonas. The sequence continues at coordinate 295,382 of CAUVQR010000002.1, forward strand.
GGCAGCCAAGCGTGCGATCGTTGCAGGTTGCTGCTGAGCAATAAACTGTAGCTGGGCACGGCGCGTCGGGTCAATAATGCCAAGTTGATCAAGCTGATTAGCTGTTTGAGCTCGCTGAGGTGGAATAATGTGGACGGTTTGAACGCGTGAGCGAATTGTTGCCAGCAAGCGTTGGGGCTGATGACTAGTGAGGATGAGATGAAGCGCGTGAGGCGGCTCTTCGAGGAGCTTAAGGAAGGCATTTTGGGCGGCAGGTGTCATCCGGTCGGCATCATCAATAATGACAAATTGCCGAGCCATTGCCTTGCCCTGAGTAAGTGTGTGAAGCGAGCGGATGTCATCAACGCGAATCGTTCCGCGTTGCTGGTCATCATGGCCCTGGCTGGTATGAGGCCGGAGGATAAGTGCGGTGCGACTCGCAACCTGCCGTGCCGCGGTCATAAGCCCAAGCCCAGGCGCACCAACAAGAAGCAATGACTGTGGTGGCTGCTGCGCAAGCTGGGCAAGACGCTGCTCGGTGCGGGGGTTATAGACGAGCGATGACATCGGCTCCCTCAGGAAAGAGTGCCATAAAGGCTGCTGGCGGTGGTGCAACAAACGTCTGGCGCAGGCCAGCACGAGTCGTGATTTCGAGCTGGTAGGCGTGCAGAAGGAGGCGCTCCCCTGCCGATCCATAGATGCGATCACCAACAATCGGTGTGCCAATATATGCCAGATGAACACGCAGCTGATGTGTCCGGCCAGTGCGGGGGCGCAGAGCGAGTAAGCTCGTACTGGACTGCGAGGCGAGTACTTTATAGATTGTTTGGGCAGATTTGCCGCGTGGATCAGCTCGAAAGGTGCTTGGCGCGGCTGGGTTACGTCCCAGCGGGACATCAATCTTGGCTTGCTGCTGACGGGGTTTTCCTGCCACAATCGCTAGATATGTCTTCTTAGCGTGGCGCTCGGCAAATTGCTTCTTAAGCCGCTGGAAGGCCTCAGGCGTACGTGCACCAATCATTACTCCGCTGGTGTCGCGGTCGAGTCGATGAACAATCCCTGGCCGATTTGTCTCTAGTCCAACCGAAGTATAGCGCCGGAAGAAGTCTGCTACCGTAAACTCATCATTGAGCGCACCCTTGCTATGTGTGAGGATACCAGCTGGCTTATTGATAACAATTACATCATCATCAATGTAGAGGATCGGGAGGGTTTTGTCGCTATGGTCGGTTGCGTCAGGTAGGTTGATGGCGATGCTGTCGGTTTCTGCTACCAGTTGGCGTGGCTGACAGACGACTCTATCGTTGACAGCGACGTGGCCAGCCTTGATGTGTTTTTGCCAAGTAGAGCGACTAGTCTCGGGGTGGCGCGTTGCAAGCAGGCTATCAAGGCGCTGGGTAGTGCGCTGCTGCTGAAAAAGATAGACATCCTTACCCTTGAATGGTAGGCCGTAGGTTGCAATGTCACTAAGTGGGTTGGGGAGGATCTCCCCTGTTGCATCACTTTTTGCGGTGTAGATCTGCTGCATAATGTAGGGTGCATGATCCTCCGCTGTGTCGTCGATGAGCAAAAAGTACTGCCGGCGGTCGAAGCGAAAACGCACCAGCTGGTTGATAGGCTGTGGGTGGCTACTGGCGATTTGGTCGATGTGACGCGGGACATTATCATCAGTTGCTTGACGAAACTGGCGTAAGATAGCAAGGAGGTCGCTTGATGTGATTTTCATATAATGACTCCATCTCGCGCTATACTCATGATGTACTCCGCAGGCCAACCGCCTTTTGTACGCGGAGGAGCGTGATGCTAGCGACCTCATTCATCGCTCGCTCAGAGCGCTCGAGAGTAGCAAGCAGTGTCTCATCGGAAATATCCGCGAGCCGTGTTTGAAAATCAGTCAGGAAGGTAGCTACCGCCTCAGCTACGGCACGCTTGAGTGGACCATATTGGGTCTGCCCTACCCACTCAGCATTCACCTCGGCTTGCGGGCGATTGGTCAAGATTGCAAGCAGTTGAAGCAGATTCGTAATGCCTGGCTGGCGTTGCCAGTCGAAGTTGATAACACCAAGCGAGTCTGTTGTGGCAGCCATGATCTTTTTGCGCGCTTGGGCGGGGGTATCAGCAAGGTTAATCTTGGACTTTTGGTCGGTTGAACTCTTACTCATCTTCTTTTCTGGGTTCGTCAGGCTGCGAATGCGTAGACCGGTGTCGCGCTGGATGAAGGCGGTTTGCTTGGCAGTTGGCTCTGGTACAGTGAAAAGCTCGCCGAACTTATGATTCATGCGCAGTGCAATATCACGGGTAATCTCTAGGTGCTGGAACTGATCCTCACCGACTGGCACCCATCGGGCGTTGTAAAGAAGAATATCAGCTGCCATCAGGACAGGGTAATTAAAGAGCCCAACAGTGACATTATTGTTGGTATCAGCTGATTTTTCTTTAAACTGTGTCATCCGGCTCATCTCGCCAAAGCCAGTGAAGCAGTCCAAAATCCACGTGAGTTCACTGTGCGCTGGGATAAAGCTCTGCCGGTAGAGAAACGTATGTTCGTCGGTGATATCAAGCCCTGCTGCGATGAAGTACTTAAGGTTTGTCAGCGTATTCTCGTAAAGTGTCGTGTGGTCGATCGGTGTGGTAAAGCTATGGAGGTCGGGTACAAACATATTGAGCTGGTAGTGCCCAGCGTAGTGCTGCTGCAGCTGTACCATTGGCACAAAAGCACCAAGATAATTACCAAGCGTTGGCTCTTCATTGCTACGAATTCCGGTGAGGATAACTTCTTTGGACATATACGTAGTATAGCATTTTCGGTAGCGAGTTTGAATAAGAGATCAGAACATGCAGTATGTAAGGTACTATACGAAACGATATCATTGACATAGAGTAGCGTTTCTGGTTAGCTAGATAGTAAGGATTCGTTTCGAGTAATCGAGACGAGAGGAGTTAAGAAAGACGACGGGAGAACACCACGAACGATACTCATAATGTACTGTGTATTGATTTGCTAATGTCAAGAAAAATTTAAGGAGCACCATGCTAAAAACCATCAAAACGAAAAAAAATACGACAAAGTATACTCTTGTTGCGCTGGTGGCAGGCTTTGCGCTGCTAAGCGCGGGGTCAAGCTATATTTATGCGCAGTCTGTCCAGAATCCAAGTAATAGTCATGTAAATAACAGCGTGTCTAACACCAATACCGATGGGTTTCAGCAGTCAAACCACTACAATACGCCAAAAGGCTTCATGAATGACATCCAGACGATCTTCAAAGGAACGGATGACTACTACCACCTTTACTACCTGCTCAATAAAAACTATAAGTCGAGCAACGATGGTACCGAGTGGTACCATATTCGCACGAAGGATTGGGAGCACTTTGAAGATCTTGGTGTGGCGATTCCTAAGTTTGTCAACGGCTGGTCGGCAGTTGCTTCGGGTTCGGTGTATCAGAATAGTAATGGATTTTTCCGTGACTTACCCAAAACGGCAATAATTGCCTACTTTACGAGCTATACCGAGACTGGTCAACACCAATATGTCGCATATTCGCTCGATGATGGCCGCACCTACCACCCGTATAATCACAGCCAGCCAGTTATGAAGGCGAAGTCCAAAGAGCAGAACTTCCGCGACCCACACGTCTGGTACAATGAATCTACCAAGAAGCTAATGATGTATCTGGCTGAGGGCGATAAGGTTGGTATCTACTCAAGTACTGACGGAAAAAAGTGGGAATACCAGGGCGCAACCATGCTCAACGGTAGTACGCTTGACGGCAAAGATCTTGGCCTTATTGAGTGCCCTAACCTCAAGAGTTTTTATGATCCACAAACAAAGACTACCAAGCATGCACTACTCTTTGGGGCCAATGGCTATCAATATGGTTCGACAACAGGCAGCTACTACATGATTGGCCGCCTCGAAGCCAATGGTACCTTTGTCGCCGAGCAGCAACCAGAGCGGCTTGACCACGGAACGGATTACTACGGCGCTAATTACTACCAAGAAAGCCCAACACGCGTTAAGAGTATTGGCTGGATGGGCAACTGGGAGTACTCACAAGGGCAGATTTTGAAGGATGACGGCCAAGAGGCGAAGCATATCGGCTCGATGAGCTCAACCCATTCCCTCTCGATGACCCAAAAGGATGGGAAGTATGTCGTGCGGTCGCGCTTGATCAATAATAATGCGCGCACCAGCGGCCTCCGCACAAAGCACTCGGCCCGAACGTCGAAAACGGCACTTGATGGTTACCACAAAGAATTACTCAAAGTCAATCGCAAAGCCTCGCAAGAGATTAGTCTTCACTTTGCAAACAATACGGCCAATACGAAAGGCCACGTTCGAGTCTTTATTAATCAAAACGACAGTCGCGTGAGTGTTGACCTTAACACCGAGACTGGCACCTACGAGGTGAAGCGTAATAGCTCGAAGATTACCGGTGAAGCGAAAAATAAGTACGAGAAGGCGTATGCAGTATATAATAATTGGCAAAATCGCCAGCGTTACTTCGTCTATCTCGTTGCCGACAAAGGGAGCCTTGAGATTGCTATGCCAGATGGGCAGATCTATTCGCTGATGAAGCTATCAAGTGATCCAAACATGCAAGTTGTGGTGGAGTCAAGTACTGACAATAGCGTATCGGCGACACTATGTGACTTCCAAAACAGAACACGGTAACATAACACAAGAAAAATTTCTTCTCTAACAGATAATAAAGCTCCCTTCTACAACAAGGGGGCTTTATTATATCAGGAAAGGTGTAGTAGTATGCAGCACTGTATTATACTATATAGGAATAGCGAGCTTATTGTTCGAGGTGTTTGGCAATAAGTTTGGCATAGCGTTTGCGAATCTCGTGGCCAGTGATGGCTGTCTCAATCACGACATTGCGACGCTGGCGCTGGATTGCCTTGAAGTGCTTTGGTATCATTACTGCATCGAGTGTACCGTAGAGAATCGTTATCGGTAGCGGTGGTAGATTACAGGCATCACCGAGCGAGGTTTGGAGTAAAATGCTATTGCGCGCCGTCTTGGTGTATGGCGAAAACCCTTCGCGGCTGACATGAAAATTCTTCTGTGTCCGTTTGTATTGATTGACTGCGCCAATGAGCTTTGGTGATGAGTTGATCGCCTTAAGAAATCCTTTGCCGATTGTCTTGAGCAATGCCTCGCGTAGTGGGCGCTTAGCGATATCACGTGGTAGATAGATTGGTGGTGAGCACAGCACAAGCTTTTGGACGCGGCGAGGAAACAGCTTGGTGTATTCAATTGCGACTAGTGTACCAAGTGAGTGTCCGCACAAGATTACCTGGCGCAGCGGCGCAGCATGGCGAATCGTTTTGCGCAGGGCACGCGCATGATCGGTTAGGGTATAATCGGGCCAGGCAGGCTTGCGCGATTGACCAAAACCCAGTAAATCGACCGCCAAGACCGGCTGGTCGCCAAGCTGATTCAGTACATCCTGCCAAATATTATGATTTACCCCAATACCGTGAATAAGCACAATAACTGGCCGAGATGTGTCGTGCCAATCGCCAAACACCTGGGTGTGCAGCGGATACGCCAGGCCAAATAGTTCGTGAAGTTTGTCGTACATACTTAGTATATTATTGTACCATCTTTTGATTAGACTGCGACGACGGTATGCGTTATACTAAAAATATTGATAATCAGGGAGAGAAGCATGTGCATGCTACCTAAAAAAGATTACGTATCATACTGGAATACAAGTATAGATCAGCGAATCATCAGTCCTGTGCATGAGGAAAATCCTTGCTCAAGTGAGAACACACCGGGGATTGTTCAGGTTGGGTCGAGCGGTCGGTATGGAATTGATCTCGTAGGCGTGGGGATCGAGGCTGCTATTATCGCGATGCTCGTTGGTCTTGTGCTCCTTCTGAGGTTTCGCTATAAGCCACAGACGACGGAGGGCCGGCGATGGCGCCGAGCTGGTTGCTGGACGTTATCGGCCTTTGCAATCCTATTCGTCTCTGGTGTTGGGCTTGTCACAATGCACCGACTTGGTGTGTTTGGCATGATATAACATACGAGAGGTCGATGATACTGCGAAGTTTTTAAGCATTTTAGCTTTGTAGGGTTATGGGCCATATATGCATAGTCAATAATGGCGTTATTGGTATTAAATCACGATCGTGATTAAGTAGCTACTCCTGACATCATCCCAGAAACCAGCAAAAGGCACACATAAGCAATATAAATATAGATTGATGAAACTCAAAATACCCTGCCATATTGACAGGGTATTTGTGAAACACAGGCAAGAATGCTTAACGCTTCGAGTATTGCTCGCGTTTGCGGGCGCTGCGTAAACCGTATTTTTTGCGCTCTTTTTCGCGTGGGTCGCGGCGCAAGAATTCGGCCTTTTTGAGTGTACCACGCAGGTCTGGTGCACCAACGGTAATCGCTTTGGCGATTGCCATCTTGATAGCATCAACCTGACCGCTGAGGCCACCACCCTTCACCAGGACGGTGACGTCAAACTCTTTTTGCTTGCCAACCAAGGCTAGTGGGTCGGTCACTTCAGCTAGCAGTGTCTTGTTACCCGACAAGTAGTCAAGCGCCGACTTGCCATTGATCGTCACATTCCCCTTGCCTTTGACCAGTCGAGCGCGGGCAGTAGCGCTTTTGCGCCGGCCAAGACCATAGTCGTATGTTGCTTGTGCCATTTATTGTACCTCTACTTTCTCTGGTTGCTGTGCGGTGTGGGTGTGCTCTTCGCCAGCAAAGACGCGGAGACGAGCCAGGCGATCTGCTGCAAGCTTGTTCTTGGGCAACATGCCCTTCACAGCAGCAGTAATGATACGCTCTGGTGCGTTTTCGCGCACTTCTTTGAGCTGAGCGTCTTTGATGCCACCAGGGAAACCACTGTGGTGGTAGTAGATTTTGTCTGTCTCTTTCTTGCCAGTCACAACAGCCTTAGCCGCGTTGATAACGACAACGTAGTCACCTCCATCGACGTGCGGCGTGTAAGTTGGCTTGTATTTGCCGACCAAGTACTGCGCAATGGTTGTCGCAGTGCGGCCAAGTGGTGCTTGGCTCGCGTCGATCAAAATCCAGCGCCGGCTAACATCGGCTGGTTTCTGCGAAAATGTTTTGTGAGCCATAACTATTTCGCCTCCTTTGTGGTTGCCTCGGGCTTAGGCATTGGCTTGAGCTCGTCAACAAACTCAATCACTGCCATCTGCGCACCATCGCCACGGCGCAGGCGTGTCCGATACACACGCACGTGGCCGCTTGGCCGATGGCCGAGTTGCGGGGCAATCTGGTCAACCAATTTGATTGCCGCAGCTTGTGTGCTGAGTCCAGCAATGACAGCGCGGCGATGAGCGAGGTCACCCTTCTTAGCTTTGGTAATGAGCTTTTCGATGTAGCGCACCAACTCCTTGGCCTTTGGCAGCGTCGTTTCGATTCGCTCCTCAACAACCAAGCTGGTTGCTAGGCCTTTGAGCAGGGCTCGACGTTGATCGCGTTCGCGGCCGAGCTTGCGCCCTTTGTATCCGTGTCGATGCATTTAGAGCTCCAATTCTGCTAGTTTATCTTTTACTTCGTCGAGGGCTTTGCTGCCAAAGCCTTTGAGCTCGCGCAGGTCCTGCTCTGTCAAAGTGACGAGGTCGTGAACGGTGCGGATCTCATTGTTGATGAGCGCGTTTGCGGTGCGGGCACTGAGGCCAAGGTCTTCGATCGAGGTATTTAGCTCGTTATCTTCCTCAGCAGTCTGGGTACCAAGCGCTGGTGCCGATACAACAGTTGTGCTACCAGCCAGAGCGGTATACTGATTGACCAAAATTGCCGCAGCTTGCTCGAAGGCATCGCGTGGCGTTAAGCTACCGTCAGTCTCGACGGTCATCTCAAGCCGCTCCAGGTTAGTTTCTTGACCAACACGAGTTGGATCAACCTTGAAGCGCACACGCGTCACAGGGCTAAACTGCGCGTCCATGGCGATCATGTCGCTGTGCAGCCGGTTGGCACTCGACTCTTCCATCGGGTAGTACCCCCGACCAGCCTCGGCCACCAGATCAATAACGACATTAGCCTGTGGGTCGTCAATTGTGCAGATAACGTGCTCAGGGTTAACAACTTCAACCTCAGCATTAGCTGCAATATCCCCAGCGGTTACTGCACCAGCACCTTGCTTCTCAAGGCGCAGCTCGACTGGCTCATCGCTGTGAACAACCAAGTCGACACCCTTGAGGTTAAGCATGATGTCAACAACATCTTCTTTGACGCCAGGCACGGTGGTAAACTCATGTGTTGCACCCTGCATTCGGAAAGCCGTAAAGGCCCCACCGCGGATACTGCTCAGCAGCACCCGGCGCAAGCTGTTGCCCAGCGTGTTGCCGTAGCTGGCGTGCAATGGCTCAATGACAAATGTGCTGCTGTGCGGCCCATTGTCATCGATGCGCGCCAACGCCGGATCGTGAATTAATTTAGACATGTACAAATTCTCCTTACCCTTGTTAGCGTGAGTAGTACTCAACAATCAGCTGCTCGTTGATGCCAGCTTCAGCTTCTTCGCGCTTTGGCTCGCCCGATACTTCGATCTTGAGTTTTTTGATATCGCTCTTGAGCCAACTCAGAGGTGGTTGGGAGGTGTTGCCGTAGATGTCGTCAATTGCAGTAAAGTAGCCAGACTTTGCACTCTTTGGTCGAACGGTAATGACATCCCCTGCCTTGAGGCGGATTGATGGAATATCGACGCGGCGACCATTAAGTTCAAAGTGACCGTGACTCACCAGCTGGCGGGCCTGGCGACGACTCGTTGCAAAGCCAGCACGGTACACAGCGTTGTCGAGCCGGAGCTCGAGGAAGCGGAGCAGGTTCTCACCACTGAGGCCTGGTTTGCGAGTTGCTTCGTTCATAAGCTTAGCAAACTGCTTCTCCAGCAGGCCATACATGCGGCGCACCTTCTGCTTTTCACGTAGCTGGGTTGCGTACATGCTTGGCTTGCTCTGGCGGCCATGAGCGTGCTCGCCCGGAATACCGCTTTTGCGTGCCAAAATCTTGTGTGCCTTAGGGTGAAGTGCCACGCCTTCGCGGCGGCTCTGCTTCACGATTGGGCTTCTATCTCGTGCCATTTACGCCCTCCTTGCCTTTCGTGGGCGAACGCCACCGTGTGGCACACCCGTTACATCTTTGATGCTATTGACGGCAATGTCGAAGCCGGCCATTGCGCGGATTGCCGCATCACGGCCGAGTCCAACACCCTTGACAAATACGTCAACAGTGCGGATGCCGTAGCTACTCTTGGCAGCTTCTGCGGCTTTTTCTGCAGCAATCTGTGCTGCATAGGCTGTGCCCTTCTTACTTCCACGAAAACCACATGCACCAGCACTGGCAGCGGTCAAGACGTTACCTTTGCTATCTGCAAATGTGACAATAGTGTTGTTAAAGGTTGCCTGCACATGCAGCTGACCAGATGGGACTGATCGGCGCTGCTTTTTCTTGGTGGATTTTGCTTGTGCCATATCTCGTCCTTTCTCCTACGTCTTACTTGCTGCCTTTGGCTGTGCTCCGCCGACGGCGATCGCCTTACCCTTGCGAGTTCGTGCGTTCGTTCGAGTGCGCTGACCGCGTGTTGGCAAGCCATTTTTGTGCCTGAGACCGCGGTATGCACCAATGTCTTTGAGGCGTTTGATATTGTTGGTCACCAGGCGTTGCAGATCGCCTTCAGTGACATAATCTTTGTCGATAATGTCGCGAAGTTTCTGCTCCTCAGCCTCGGTGAGATCTTTCACCCGAGTGGTCGGCTCAATTTTTGCCGCCGCAAGGATGTCTCGAGCAAGCGTGCGCCCAATACCATGGATGTAGGTAAGAGCAATGTGCACTTGCTTGTCTGATGGGATAACTACCCCAGCAATTCGAGCCATGCTTAACCCTGCCTTTGCTTATTCTTAGGTTTTTTCTTGTTGATGACACGGAGTCGGCCTTTACGCCGGACCAGCTGATCATCGGGGCTGATCTTTTTGACACTCGCACGAACTTTCATGAGCGTACAAATCTCCCTACAGGAAAAACCTGCCGTTACTGAGAACAGCGGTGATATCAGGCCGCTGCTCTACGTTATTAAACGCGTGCGCGGAAGACGATTCTACCCTTCGTGAGATCGTAAGGGGTTAACTCGACTTCCACGGTATCGCCTGGGACCAAACGGATGTGATGCTTGCGCATCTTGCCGCTGATGTGAGCGATAATGCTTAGGCCGTTCTCTAATTCTACCTTAAATTGCGTATTAGGCAGTGCTTCCACTACCTTGCCGCGCAATTTGATAACTTCTTTCGAACTTGCCATAGATATACAGCTTCGTATTATACGCTATTTCTCTGTAGGAGTAAAGAGAAGTAGCCAGCTTTTTGCATCATTTATTGTGAGATTATGGATGGCTCTATTCTTCTATCAGAATGGAGCCGTAAGAGAGGTAGCTCTACTTCTAAAAGTAGTATCCTCTAGGCCTTCATGATGTATAGATTTGAAAGTCCATCATCATTCCTCAGCCTCTATTCCGCTACGGTTCTGCATCCCCCTTTCTATATTGAATTGCAATGATACGGCGCTTATGCCACTCATAACGCACGTTCTAAAGGCTCATGAACGAATTATTATAGAATACCATATCAAAAATACCGTCACAGACAGAGGTGGCGGTATTTTTGTGAGATATACTAGTGATAGCCTTTATGCCTTTGCCGCAGTACGTCGCCGACCGAGTAAGCTACGCTTCTTTGGCTTAGTATCGAGGTCATCAACCGAGAAGTCGTCATATGTTACCATCAGTGCTCGTGAGTTAATCTGACGGAGTGTCTCAAGGCCAACCGTCACGACAATGAGCAAGCTCGTACCGCCGATTGCCATGTTGTTGGCATTAATGCCAAGCTGCGCAAAGACGTAGTCGATCGCAAACGGAATGATGGCGATGATCCCCAGGGCAAGCGACCCAAACAGGTTAAGCCGATTGACGGTGCGTGACAGATATTTTTCAGTGGTTGGGCCAGGGCGAATCCCTTCAATGAAGCCACCTTGGTTTTCAAGACTCTCCGTAATCTCGCTCGCATTAAAGACGATACCGGTGTAGAAGTAGGTAAAGGCAATGACGAGTAAGAAGTAGATCGATGGGTAAATAAGCACTGTCAGGCCACCGGTGGCGTATGTTTGAGCGGTGGGTGCCTGGAACCACTGGATAAGGTTATTTGCTAATTGCTGATTTGCACCAGGTGTCGCATGTAATAGCTGCCCCACAAAAGCTGGTAAGCTGAGGAATGCCACTGCAAAAATAACTGGTACCACACCCGCAGCAATGAGCTTGATAGGCAAGATACTCTTAATGCCACCATACGAGCTATTGCCGCCAACCCGCTTGGCATAATTGATCGTGACAATGCGCTGTGCTTCATTAATCTTAACAAGGAGGTAAAGTAGGATGAGACCGATCGTCCCAAGAACGACCACTGTCCAGAAGGTTGTTGGGTTAACGGGTAGTGAGAACCAGCCGAAGACGCTGAGCGAACCATCTTGAGTATTGAAGAGCGATGAGTAGATCGACCCAAAGGTGGTTGGCAGCTGGCTAATCACACTGGCGAAGATGAGCAGGCTAATACCATTACCAACGCCCTGCTCTGTCATCAGCTCACCAAGCCACATCAAGAGGAGCGAGCCAGCGGTGAGCGCCGTTACCGCGACAATCCACTCATGGAGCGAACCAGCTACCGTACCGGTTGTGCTCCCAGCCAGGACCGATTGGCGCAGGAAGTAGATGATACCGATCGACTGAGCAATCGCCAGCGGCACACTAGCGATACGCGTCCACTGATTGATCTTGCGCCGGCCTGATTCACCATCTTTGTGCATTTCCTCAAGGCTTGGGATAGCTTTGGTAAGGAGCTGGGTAATAATGCTGGCGTTGATGAATGGCCCAAGGCCGATCAAAACAATAGACAGCTGGGCCAGCGCTCCACCAGTCAGGATGTTTAAGAAGCCACCAAAGTCACTCGCCGATACCACATTTTGGATAATGTCCTTGAGTCGGCTTGGCTCGGCCAACGGCACTGGCACGTGTGCCAAGAAACGATAGGCAACGATGAGCCCGAGCACGATACCAAGGCGTTTTTGCATGTCTTTATTTTTGAGCGATCGAAGAATAATCTTCCAGTTCATATATTGTCCCTTTTGCCACTAACTACTATAACGCTATATCTAGTACAGTATACACGAATTGCCCCAGAAGCGAAAGGGTCAGTTGTCAATATGGGCGGCTTTGAGCGCAAAATTCTGTGAGAGATTCATATCTTTGTAGCTGACGCCCAAATATAGACCAATGGCAACTCATGATAAATAACACGAGATGCATATTCTCATGATATAATGCTAGATGTATTATTAATTTACTCTGATAATTTAGTTCGTCTAAACCGTGCTGAAGTTACAGAGTTGCACATACAAGGAGGAGCAATGGCTCAAAACAACCAAGGGCTCAAGATTCGGATTCGCCTCAAGGCATACGACCACAAGGTGATCGACCAATCGGCCAAGCAAATCATCGACACTGCCCTGCGCACTGGCGCAAGCGTGGCAGGTCCTGTGCCGCTACCAACACGGCGCAGCAGCTATACAGTGGTAAAGAGCCCACACGTATACAAGACTGGCGGTGAGACATTCGAGATGCGCGTCCACAAGCGCCTCATCGATATCACCAACGCCACACCCAAGACAATCGACAACCTCCACAACCTCAGCTTGCCAGCTGGCGTGGATGTCGAGATCCGGATGTAGCTTGTTGCTATAGAAACACTTAAGAAAAGAGTGATCATACGTATCACTCTTTTTGTTTGCCTAGACCACCTTTTACTAGATGCGTGGTACTGCACTTCATAGCATACCTCGCAGGGCTATGTATTTTATAAGTGTAGAGTATAAGTTTATAGCGGCACCGATCATTTTGTTGGAAAACAAAAATACCTCCCCTGTGGGAGGTATTTTGTGAGTTTGCGAGTACTATGCAAACTACTTGACGATGTTGGTCACAACACCGGCACCGACTGTACGGCCACCTTCGCGGATAGCGAAGTCTTGGCCCTTATCCATAGCGATTGGGGCGTTCAAGGTCACCTTGAAGGTTACTTGGTCGCCTGGCATCACCATTTCCTTGTCGGCAGGGAGCTCAATCTCACCAGTCACGTCCGTTGTGCGGAAGTAGAACTGTGGCTTGTAGCCCTTGCTAAATGGTGTGTGGCGGCCACCCTCTTCCTTCTTGAGGATGTAGACTTCCGCCTCAAACTCGGTGTGTGGGGTGAGCGTGCCTGGAGCGACAATCACCTGACCGCGCTCGATCTGGGTGCGCTCGATACCGCGCAGCAACAGACCAGCGTTGTCGCCTGCCTGACCTTGGTCGAGGCTCTTCTTGAAGGCTTCGACACCAGTCACAACAGAGGTCTGAGTTGGCTTAAGACCAACAATCTCTACTGGGTCGTTGATCTTGATGACACCCTGCTCGATACGACCGGTTGCAACCGTACCACGACCCTTGATCGAGAAGACATCCTCGATTGGCATCAAGAATGGCTTGTCGAGGTCGCGCTGAGGCAACTCGAAGTAGTCGTCCATAGCAGCCACCAGCTCCATCACGGCGTCTTCTGCCTCGGTGTCGCCCTCGAGCGCCTTGGTAGCAGAACCCTTGATGATTGGTGCGTTGTCGCCATCGTAGCCGTTCTTGGTCAGCAGCTCGCGGACGTCCATCTCAACCAGCTCAACCAACTCTGGGTCGGCCAAGTCCATCTTGTTGAGGAAGACGACGATCTTTGGCACGCCAACCTGGTGAGCAAGCAGCACGTGCTCGCGTGTCTGTGGCAATGGACCGTCGTTGGCGGCAACCACCAGCACAGCACCGTCAATCTGAGCGGCACCAGTAATCATGTTCTTGACGTAGTCGGCGTGACCTGGCATGTCAACGTGCGCGTAGTGGCGCTTCTCCGACTCGTATTCCTGGTGGGAGCTGGCGATGGTAATACCGCGTTGCTTCTCCTCAGGAGCGTTGTCGATGTCTTCGTAGTTGCGAGGCTTGTTTACATCGCTTGGAAGACGCTTTGCCAACACGTGAGTGATGGCAGCCGTTAACGTTGTTTTACCGTGGTCGACGTGACCCATAGTACCAACGTTAATGTGTGGCTTACTTCGATCGAAATCTGCCATGTAGGTAAGTACTCCTTACTTATGTTAATATTTGGTACGACGCGAGCTACTTGCCGGAGTAGAGACACTACGACAAAACGCGTCGCGCGTTAGGATTTATTATAGGGTGCGGTGGCAAAAAAGTAAAGTAGCTAGTCCCACCAAACATACCACTGTCGACTGCCATATACCTGGTTTGCCAAAGCTTCGAAGGTCTCCGACCCTTGATAGACTGCGTCGCCATATGAAAAATAGAAGAGCTCAACGGCAACCGCCTTAGCACCAGCATCGGTCTGCGGTGGACGCTCGACGTAATACTCAACAGTATCATGACTGATAGCGGCAGGCGCAGCACCGTACTTCTCATACCAATAGCGCGATACCGCCACCTGGATGGCTGGCTCGGGACAATCATTCCAACCACCCATACAGAGGTAGGCTAGTGCTTCATACGGCGCAGTGGTTGGTAGTTTGATAATAATGATCGGATCGTCGCTACCTGCCTGGAGCGGGCTGATGAAGTCAACTGTGGTAGGGTCGTCATCATGAGGTGATACTGAGAAGCCCGGCGCGAAGTAATCATCTACACTAGAAGTGCGCTGATTCTTTTTCGCTGTTTCAGCTGGCAGCTCCTGCGCGATTCGAGCAAAGAAGGCTGGTACATCAATTGCCTGCGATGCTTCCATGGTGCGCTGCACAAGCTCGGGGATTGTTTGGACGCCAGCGTTCTCTAGGCCTTCTGTTATCTCATCCAGGATGAGGTCATCGAGCGTTACAATCACAGGCGTAAAGCCCTCGCGCTTACCCTGCTCGTGTAACTGTAGATAGTGCTGCGTTGCATTAACGACTTCGCATTCTACGTAGTCGACACCGCTCCCGGCAAAGAGTTTTTTGAATTGCTGCATTGTATCTGACATAGTATTCCTCCTTGAGCGCATTATAGCATAGAGGGATGTATCAATTATTACTGAGTGCGGCGAAGAAGGTGCGAACTTTTGGCTGTGCAGAGTGGTTGATGACCTGCGCTGGCGTGCCATCTTCGATAATCTTACCCCCGTCAAGAAAGACAATTCGCGATGCGACATCGCGCGCAAACGACATCTCGTGTGTGACGACGATCATCGTAATCCCTGTTTCGGCAAGGTGCTTAATAACCGCTAGTACCTCGTCGACCATCTCAGGGTCGAGCGCACTCGTTGGCTCATCAAAGAGCAACACTTTTGGCTGCATTGCTAAGGCACGGGCAATCGCCACTCGCTGCTTTTGCCCACCCGAGAGATGACTCGGGTATTCTTGAGCTTTGGCGCGAAGGCCAACCAAGTCGAGCATTTGAAGCGCTTGACGCTTCGCCTTCGCTCTTGATAGTTTGCGCACCTTGAGTGGTGCAAGCATGATATTTTCGAGCACCGTCATATGCGGAAAGAGATTAAACTGCTGGAAGACCATACCAAGCTCAGTCCGGGCTTTGTTGAGGTCGGTCGCTGGATTGGTCATATCAATACCATCAACCCATACTTCCCCGCTTGTCGGCGTCTCAATCATATTAATACAGCGAAGCAGCGTGCTTTTGCCACCACCACTCGAGCCCAAGAGCACCACAACTTCTCCTCGCTTGACTGTCAGGTCAATACCGCGCAAGACATAATTGTTGCCATAGTGCTTGCGGAGCTGCTTGATATTAATCATGCGCTTTAAGCCTCCTCTCTACTCGATTCATCACCCACGTAAATAGCGTGGTGAGGGCGAGGTAAATCATTGCAGCGGCAAAGAGCGATTCAAAGGCGGTGGCCGTTTGGAAGCGGATATTATCAGCACCGCGCATTAGATCGTTCATACCAATCCAGCCGACGACTGATGTCTCCTTGAGGAGCGAAATCCCTTCGCTGATCAGTGACGGCAGTGACTGCTTGAGTGCTTGAGGCAGAATGATATAATGCATGGTTTGCCAGCGACTCAAGCCAAGCGAGCGCGCCGCTTCGACTTGTCCGTTGTCGATACTTTCGATCCCGCCGCGAATAATCTCAGCAATGTATGCACCACTATTGATACCAAAGGCAAGGCTTGCAATCCACAATTTTGGCACCCCACGGTAAGAACCAAATACCACGTAATACATAATGAGTAGCTGCACCAAAGCAGGTGTGCCGCGAATGACCGTGGTATAGGCATGAGCCAAGCTCACCCATGGCTGCCAGCGCTGGAGGCGATGTAGTTTGGAGGTGCGAAATGGCTGCCAAGCAGACTGCTGCATGAGAGCGACAACCAGGCCAATCACAAGCCCAATGATCGTCGAGAAGACGGTGAGAAGGATGGTCACTTCCAGGCCGCGCCACAAGAAGAGATAGCGCTCATCACCAAAGAGGATATCCCACACATTCATGGCTGGGCTACTCCAAAGTGTTTCTTGATAAGCTTCTCATAGCGGCCATCGCGCTTCATTGCGGCAATGCTGGCGTTTACCTCAGCGAGTAGTTTGCTATTACCTTTTTTGATAGCAATGGCGTAGTCTTCACGTGAGAGGTTGCGCGGCAAGGCAAAGAGCTGCGGGTTTGTGGCGAGATATTGCCGAGCTGGCCCATCATCCATAATGGCAGCGTCGATCCGCCGACTACTGAGCTCTTGCACGACACTTGCCGTCGATTGAAGCTGCACCACGTGCGCCCCACGAATCTTGTGTGCCAGTGTATCGGCCGTCGTGCCAAGCTGCACGCCAATTCGCCTGTCAATGAGGTCATCACTGGTGGCAATTGTTGAGCCAGTCTTTGGCACAATTATCTTTTGCGCTGCAGTATAGTACGTGTGCGAAAACTCAGCATTCTTGCGCCGGTCTGGTGTGACGGTCATACCAGCTGCAATCAGGTCAATTCGCCCAGCCTGCAAGGCCGGCAAGAGGCCATCAAAGGCGATCTCCTCAATTTGTAATGAGCGATTGGTATCCTTAGCAATCTCCCGCACAAGGTCAATATCAAAGCCAACGATCTCTTGCCCCTGCTTATATTCAAACGGTTTAAAGCCAGGGTCGGTGCCCAGCACGAGTGTTTTTTCCAGACCACTACCAGCCGTCTTGGTGGTAGAGGCTGCTGGGCTCAGCTCGACATCCCAATACATATAGCCCAGCAAAGCTACTGCCAGAGTAGCAAAGCACAACCATTTGAGCTGTGTGAGCCTACGTCGCGGACGAGTCGATTGTGTCATGTATATAAGTATAAGCGCTTTGCTAGACAGATGCAAGTACTTGTATTGTTCTATTTACCGCGCTATGATAAGAATACAAAAGCAACACATAAGGAGGCACCCTATGAATAGTCTTGCAAAATACAATCCATTTGAGGAATTGCGCGCATTGCAGCGGCAGCTGTTTGATAATCCCTTTACCACGACACTCAGCCAAGCTGTCACAGCCGATGTCTACACAGTGGACGATACACTGGTTGTTGAAGCACACGTGCCAAACTTTGCCGAGGAAGACCTCGATGTAAGCCTTGACAATGGTGCGCTCGTTATTCGCGGCGAACGGCACGAAAAAACCGAGGACAAACAGCGCAACTACGTCGTTCGTGAGAGCAGCACAAGTTTCTGCCGTCGTGTACAGGTACCAGATGGTAGCGATGTTGAGCAGATTAAGGCCCATCTGGAGGACGGCATCTTGAGGGTAACGGTACCACTGAAGCCACTACCTGCGCCGCAAAAAATTGCCGTCAAGAAAATAGCCAAGCACGACAAGAAAACGAAAAAGTAGTACGAGCCATAGCCTTGCACCAACAAAAGCCGGCATATATGTCGGCTTTTGCATACTATTCACCATTCCTTGCGCTGAGACAAGATATTAAAACACCTCTATAATAGAGGTGTTTTAATAGAGATAATACAAGAAGGCTTACTTACTGCGCTTCTCGATAATCTCCTGCGCGACGTTTGGTGGAACTTCCTCGTAGTGAGCAAGCTCCATCGTGCTGGCAGCTCGGCCCTGCGACATCGAGCGGATGTCGCTGGTATAGCCAAACATGTTTGCCAGTGGCACGATAGCCTTGACGAGCTTTGCGCCGCCCATCAAGTCTTCCATCGCCTCAATGCGGCCACGGCGGCTGTTGAGGTCGCCGATGATATCACCCATGAACTCCTCGGGGGTTGTCACCTCGACCTTCATCACTGGCTCAAGCAAGACTGGGTTGGCCTTCTTGATACCCTCGCGGGCAGCCAGGTGAGCAGCGAGGTTGAAGGCAAGCTCGCTTGAGTCGACATCGTGGTAGCTTCCATCGTACAAGGTTGCCTTGACGTCAACAACTGGATAACCAGCAATCACACCACCATCGAGTGTCTCCTTAATACCCTTCTGCAC
Organism: uncultured Candidatus Saccharibacteria bacterium; assembly: GCA_963554165.1. Lineage (GTDB taxonomy): Bacteria > Patescibacteriota > Saccharimonadia > Saccharimonadales > Saccharimonadaceae > Saccharimonas. Next base: position 313,878 of record CAUVQR010000002.1, read on the forward strand.
AGCTGGGCGGTACTCTTGTGGCACCACGCCACCCTTGATTTCATCGAAGAATTCGTAGCCCTTGCCTGGCTCATTCGGCTCAAAGCGCACCCAAACATCACCGTACTGGCCGCGACCACCAGACTGCTTGGCATGCTTACCCTGTGCCTCAGCCGTGCCCTTGATGGTCTCGCGGTAGGCGACTTGCGGCTCACCAACATTGGCCTCAACGTTAAACTCGCGCTTCATGCGGTCGATCAAAATCTCTAGGTGAAGCTCACCCATACCGCTCATGATAGTCTGGCCGGTCTCTTCATCGGTGTAGACACGGAAGGTTGGGTCTTCTTCAGCCAGGCGTTGCAGAGCAATACCCATCTTTTCTTGGTCAGCCTTAGTCTTGGGCTCCACCGCGATCGATACCGGTGGCTCAGGGAAGCTAATTGCCTCAAGAGCAATTGGGTGCGCTTGATCGCACAAGGTATGACCCGTAAAGGTACCCTTCAGGCCCACCACAGCAGCAATGTCACCAGCGCCCACACTGTCGATCTCTTCGCGCTTATCGGCATGCATCCGGACGATGCGCCCCACACGCTCCTTCTCACCTGTCGTTGTGTTGAGGACATAGCTACCGGCAGTCAAGCGACCGCTGTAGACACGGATGAAGATCAGCTTACCGACAAATGGGTCGGCAGCTAGCTTGAAGGCTAGTGCGGTCATTGGCTGCTTATCGTCAGGTGTGCGGCTTACCTCGTCGCCAGTCTTGGGGTTCTTGCCCCAGATTTCACCAACATCGAGTGGGCTTGGCAGGTAATCTACCATCAGGTCAAGCACCTTCTCGACGATCACACCGCGGCCATCGCCACCTGTCACCAAGAAGAAGTCACCAGCCAAGACACGTTGGCGCAGTGCTGCCTTGAGTTCATCAATAGTAATGGCATCCTCACCTTCGTCGAGGAACTTCATCATCAGGTCGTCATCGGCCTCAACAGCGTTCTCAACGAGCAGACTGCGAGCTCGCTTTGCCTTGTCGAGCATATCAGCTGGGATCTCGCCCACCTTAAGCTCGTGGTCGGTGTAGTCATCATAGGTGTAGGCTTTCATGTCGATAAGATCAACCACACCACAGACATCCTTCTCAAAGCCAATTGGCAGGTGGATTGGGAAGGCCTGCTTGCTGAGGCGATTATGGATTGACTCGATCGACTTGTAGAAGTCACCACCAGTCTGGTTGATCTTGTTCACGAAGCAGATACGTGGCACACCGTATTTGTTGGCCTGACGCCATACGGTCTCACTCTGGGCTTCTACCCCCATCTTGCCATCAAAGACTGTCACTGCGCCGTCGAGCACCCGCAGACTGCGCTCCACCTCAGCGGTAAAGTCGATGTGCCCAGGGGTATCAATGATGTTAATCTTGTGACCCTTCCAGAAGCAGGTCACCGCTGCAGAAGTAATAGTAATACCACGCTCTTTTTCTTGGCTCATCCAGTCGGTGGTAGCACCGTCACCATCGCCTTTCACTTCGCCAATCTTGTGGTTGATACCGGTGCGGTACAAAATACCTTCTGTCGTCGTCGTCTTACCGGCGTCGATATGGGCAATAATACCAATGTTACGAAAGTCCTTCAGAGGGACATTCTTGGGGGTTGCCATAGGGGGCTCCTTCTCTCCTTACGTGTTTTTTAGCATGAGTAATACAACTCTCAACGATTGATTATAGCATGGATTGAATGTGGGCGGTAGAGTAATTATCACCCCTGATGAGTCCATCCGCTCCTGCTAGCCAGGGAGCCGTTCGCCGTTTTTTGACCACACCCCGTAGCGGTCGGGTGCGGTGGTGCGCATTGCTTGAGGCACGGCATCATACTCACCTGGTGGTAAGCCGCTTGTGTTGATATAAAGTAGCTTATATTCGGTTTGCTGAGCATTGGTGACATATAGGTAGGTGTTGCTAGTTGCATCAGTGGTACTCCCCTGAGTGACACTGGGAAGCGTGGTAATGTAGGTCGGCACTAATTGACGCAAGAATGTGGCATTATCGCGGCGCTGGTAAGTGGGGGTAGTACTACCAGCAGTCTGAGCAACTGGGTATGCACCATTTTTGGTATAGTAGCGATCAAGCGCTTGGCGCATTGCAGTGAGGTCGGCTACGCGAGTCCGCCCCTGTGCACCGGCTTGGATACGTTGGTACGAGACGAGTGTCAATGTAGCAAGGATGGCAATAATAACGATCACAACCAGCAACTCTACCACAGTATAGCCAGCGTGTTTTTTCTGCATTAACCGATTTTTCATAGCGCTCATGCTTTGCATTATACGAAGTACCTTGCGTTTAGGCAAGGGCCATTGCTGCCAACCTAGCTGGCAGTGTATAATGACACTATGCTATTCAGTGGATCATCCTCCTCACCTCAATATCGACGCTCACGCCTAACACCGCGTGGGTTGGCCATTCGCTTTGCTTTGGCTGGTTTGGCAGTTGTCGCTATTGCGGCAGGGATTATTTATATCGCAACTCGGCCACACAAAACCAAGGACACCGAACAGCATACCGAGACAAAGACTGGCCCACGCGAGCAGCTCACTGCCACCAAGACACTGGAGCGTGCTAAGAAATACTTCAAAGGGACAGAAGCTGTTAAGTCATCACTATCAACACCGGTCAAGGCAGAGGGCTTTCGCTTTTATTCTATCGCTACCGACCCAAGCAAAACCAAGAGTGCTGCTGCTACCCTACCTAAGGCCGAGGCTAAGCGCAACGTTACCGCCCTAGAGCACATGCTCGACTATGATCAATTCACGCGCTATGTCGTGCAAGATGGCGATAAAGACGGCCCGTACCTCGCAGACTTTACGCGTAGCAATGGCGACGTAACGTGCCAGATTAGCAATACCCCACTTGACCCAAACGACCCAAAGAATAAAGAGACTCGCTTTGTTGAGTTTAAATGCCTTGATGCTGCAGATTATAAAGACCTCGCCAAGCAACAAGCTCCTCTCTACAACGCTTACTCGCCTGCCGCAAGTTCGAGTTATAACGTCGGCATTGTCGGCACGATGACGGTGCGCGAAAGCAAGCTTGCAGGCTATCGCTTGGCAGAGATACCGCTGGGTGGTGTACAACCCGAGTCGCACCTCTTTAATTCACAAGGAACAGCGCTGTTTTATCAATCAAGCGATGGGCGCTGGGTATTCTTCCAGATCCGCCAAAACGATATGCTCACATGTAATGTCTACAAAGTCCAGCTCCGCAACGCCAAGAAAGTCGACCTACGGCAAGTTTACGAAGGCGACAAATGCCGCGACCTCAGCAAAGGCGAAGTAGTGACGGTAGAGATGCCGAAGTATCGGTAGTGTGTTGATCGAAGATCCTATCGGTAGGTATTATCGAACACGATAACCTTGCTATTTCTGCATGATATGTATTAAACTACCCCATAACGGGTAAAATATTTTACGGAGCAATGATGAGTGTAGTAACAATGAAACAAGAAGGTGACTATATGATACAGTTCGCCTACCTCCTTGGCAAGCATAAACAAGAAGTTGTTGCATATTTCAATAAGACTTCTGATTTTCTATGGTGGGATGCAATTAAGACAGATGATCCACCTGTAGAATTATTGAGAGTGCTGTGTTGGTTTGATGATTCAACAATTGCTGTACTAGATTGGCACGATGATATTCTTATTTCTTTTACATTTGATCTTGCACCAGAAAACGTGAGACCTGGCGAGGATTATGACAGTCTAGATGATGATGGATTTAATATATACTGCCCGATTAGTTTAATGACGTATGCTTCTAGGTTAGATACGGCTGAGAAAATCATTGACACATATGGTCCCCCAGATCTCCTCAGGGAGGATAATGGCGCAAAGAGTCTTTACTATATAATTCTGCACGATAAATACGTTTGTTTTCATTTTAATAAATTTGGTGTCATGTGGCTGTTACAGACAGGTCTGGTTGAGTATTGTAAGGAGCTCTCAAGGAGTTGTTAGTAGTGTATGAAAATTGTAAATAAAATGTTCACGGTCCCAGATCAAATTCGTTTCAAGTTAAACAGTTTAGACCTGTCGATCCTTGAATCTCGTGGAATCCCCTTCTTAAGCGGCGCAGATGTATTTACTCCACTGCCAACACTTATCATTACAGGAGACTACCTCAAGTTTGGGATACTCGATACAACGGAATACCTTGCTATCAAACTGTCTAGTCATCATATTGTAAGGATTATAGATGCTAACAACGCAGCACCAGAGATATTTGTAAATTCCTCTTTACTGCAATATGTGCAGACATTTACACAGTTCGCACGAGACCTCCCTTACAATCCTGACGAGGCATGGGATGACACCGAGTCTCTTGCACGGTCGGCTAATAAACTAAGAAGCTTGGTCAAAAATATCGACCCAAAGGCGATAGAATCTGGCACTTATTGGAGCGAGATTTGTGATGATATAACCGTTGGTAATTGGAGTGCGTAGCGCTATATAATCAATGATTTGTTATATAATTAAAGTTAGTAAATCAACTAAGCCGATTTTGCAGAGGGAGTATGGAAACACAACTAGAAGGCCCTATTACCAAATATATTGATCTAATTGGCAGAGGCATTGATGGAATACAGGAGCAAGTCGATAAAGCAACGAATGGCTTGGCATGCGAGCCGTTAATTGAAGATACCGACGAAAGCTTCCTCGGTGCTGGTTCGACCGAATCGTACTGGTCGTATTACAATATGGGGCTCGAGTTACTTTGGCGTAACAACATTCTCGTATCACTGTCTATTTTTCTTCAAGATGACGGCTCTTACGAAGAGCCTTATATTCCATTTCCGCAGCAACTAATTGCTTCGTTGCCAAATGAAGCGACCATCGACGAGTTGGTTAGCATGTTTGGTCAGCCGGAATCTGAAGGTGGAATCGGTGGATGCAAAAACCTCCGATATATGATAAGTCCCGAAAAATACATTGTATTCTGCTTCAATGGTGAGAGCACCTTACGGTCAGTTCAGCTCGGCTTGACTCGTGTTTTGAGAAAGTAATTCTCAGCAAGCAAGAATAAATCTAGTAGCATAGCATACTCAATGTATGATTATAAAAGAGCCCCACTCTCTCAAGTGAGGCTCTTCTGCTATAGATTAGCTATTTCCTACAGCTCATCAGTAGCAATTGTCACTTCTGGCTCAGCCTCTTCAGCCTGGGCTTCGGCGACAAACTCATCCTCCGGAGAGTCATTTTTCTCAAGCGGCAGTGGATGCGCACCCGTACCAACCGGCACTTTGTTGCCGATGATGACGTTCTCCTTAAGACCCTTGAGGTGGTCGGCGCGGCCACTGGTGGCAGCGTTGATCAGCACGCGAGTCGTGTCTTGGAACGACGCAGCAGACAGCCAGCTATCACTCCAGATACTCACCTTGGTGATACCAAGCAGCAGCTGTGCATACTGGGCTGGTGTTTTGCCCTGGGCAACGAGTTCCTTGTTGGCATCAACCACTGATGCCTTGGAGATGATGTCGCCCATGACGAAGGTGCTATCACCTGGATCATCAATCTGCACCCGGCTAAACATCTGCCGGACGATGATCTCAAGGTGCTTGCCAGCCACATCCTGGCCCTGCGCAGCATAGATACGAAGCACTTCGTTAATGATGTAGCGCTGGGTTGCCTCTGTGCCCTTGAGGCGCATGAGGTCGTGCAGGTTGAGCGAACCAAGTGTCAGGCGATCGCCTGGCTCGACCATATCACCTGGCTTGACGACGAGGTACATCGTGCCAGGGATTTCGTAGCGAACTGGTGCTGTAGCATTGCCTGTGAGGACAAGCGAATCACCAGTAGACTCAACCACTCCATCAAACGGTGCAGTAAGTGGCTGCGTGCCATCGTCGAATGACGCAATGACGTCACCAACCTTGACCTTGCTGCCCGATTGTACCATCACCATGCGGCCATCGAGCGGCATACGCTCTACCTTACCTGCTTGCGGCGTGACCTGTACAACGTACTTCTTGCCATCTTCCCAGATATCGACCAAACCAGCGACTTCTGTGACGTAGGCCTGACCTTTCGGGTTACGTGCCTCAAAGAGCTCCTCGACACGTGGCAGACCCTGGGTAATGTCTGACCCACCAACACCAGAGCTGTGGAAGGTATTAAGCGTCAGCTGAGTACCAGGCTCACCGACTGACTGAGCAGCAATGACACCAACTGGCTGCGAACCATCGACGAGCTGGCCAGTTGCCATGTCGATCCCGTAACTCTTGCGTGGAATACCGTGCAAGTTCTTAGTAGAGAGGACAGACTGGATACGTACTTGGTCGATCAACTGATCTGCCTCGATAGCGTTGGCAATCTCACGTGTAATGAGCTGGTCGCGGTCGAGGTGGCCTGGCACTGCCTCGGCGGTGTAGCGGCCAAACAAGCGGTTGCCAAACTCGATCATCGTCTCCTCAGACTCATTGCGGTAGATAGTGAAGCCGTCATCGTCACCCTCTTCATCCTCAACGGTAAAGACATCCTGCGAGACATCAACCAAGCGACGCGTGAGATAGCCAGAGTCGGCCGTCTTGAGGGCGGTATCGATAAGCCCCTTGCGAGCACCACGCGTTGCCACGAAGGCCTCCAGGCTCGACAACCCTCGCTTGAAGTTGCTACGCACTGGCAGCTCAATCTCGCGGTTAGCAGCATCCACCTGGATACCGATCATCGCACTCGCTAGCTTAATATTGTTGACGCTACCACGAGCACCAGAGTTCACCATTGTTGCGACAGAGGTGTCCATGTGGGCCAATTGGCTACGCAAAAAGTCCTCTACCTTGCGGTCGACGGTGCGCCAGTTGTTGACGGTCAATGTATAGCGCTCGTCCTCAGTGATAAGCCCTTGGTCGAGCTGCTCCGAGATCGCAGCAGAACGTGCGTCGCCCTCAGCCACGAAGTCAGCAATTTCGTCGAAGCTGAGATAGTCTTCCATACCAGTCGACACCGCAGCAGTGGTAGCAAAGCGGAAGGCCAAGCCCTTCATGCGGTCAGCAGTGATAGCGGTCTCAGCAGCGCCATAGCGCTCGAAGATCTGACCAAGCACCCGCTTAAGCTCTTTCTTGGTCTGGACATTGTTATTGTAAGGAAAGTCCTCTGGCAGGATCTCGTTAAAGAAGACACGCCCCAGGGTAGTCGTCCGGATTTCACCCTTAGCCCGGATGCGAATCGGGCTCTGCAGGTGGAGCTTGCCCATGTCGTAGGCTAGCTCAGCAGCCCGGCTGTCGGCAAAGACGGCAATGGTGTCAGTCTGAGCCGAGGGTTTCTCGTATGTGAGGTAGTAGTTACCGAGCACCACGTCCTGATCAATACTGAGGACTGGGCTGCCGTCGGCAGGCTTAAGTAGGTTATTGACGGCACTCATTAGCTCGCGTGCTTCAGCTTGGGCCTCGGCGCTGAGTGGCAAGTGAACAGCCATCTGGTCGCCATCGTAGTCGGCATTAAAGCCGTTAGCGACGAGTGGGTGAAGCTGGATCGCCTTACCCTCAACCAGCTTTGGCTGGAAGGCTTGGATACTCAAACGGTGCAGTGATGGCGCACGGTTAAGCAGGACGTACTTGCCCTTGATTACCTCATCCAATGCATCCCACACAACCGCTTCACCTGCCTCAATTAGGCGTGTTGCACTACGGATGTTGTGGGCGTAATCGCCCTTGATAAGCCAGCTGATGACAAATGGTTTGAAGAGCTCAATTGCCATCTGCTTTGGCAAACCACACTGGTGGATCTTGAGCTTCGGGCCCACCACGATGACCGAACGGCCCGAGTAGTCGACGCGCTTACCCAGCAAGTTCTGGCGAAAGCGCCCTTGCTTACCCTTAAGCATATCGCTAATACTCTTAAGGCGGCGGCGGCCACCAGTTGCGTTGACAGCGCGGCCACCCCGAGCAGCCGAGTTGTCAATCAGGCTATCGACCGCTTCTTGCAGCATACGCTTCTCGTTGCGCTGAATTACCTCTGGTGCGTTGAGCTCGATGAGCTTCTTGAGACGGTTATTACGGTTGATGACACGGCGGTAGAGGTCGTTGAGGTCACTCGTCGCAAAGCGTCCACCACTCAAGGCTACCATTGGCCGCAAATCTGGTGGAATGACTGGCAAAACCGTCATACACAGACTTGATGGCTTAATGCCCGCCGCTTGCATGCCCTCGAGCACCTTGAGGCGCTTCAGTAGTTTCTTCTCACGCTGACCACGCGCGCCCTCGGCTTCTTCTTGCAGATCGGCGATGAGCGTGTCGAGGTCGATATCATCAAGGAGCGCCTTGAGGGCATCACCACCCATACCAACCTTCACGAGCTCTTCATACTCTTCGGGGAGGTTACGGTAGTCAGTATCACTCAGGAGGGCGCGCTTTTGTAGGCTCTCAAGCTGAGCTTTCTTTTGGCTGTAGGTTGCCTCAAGCTCTTCGTATTCGCGTGTTTGCTGCTCAGCAAGAGCCTTCACGTCTGCCCCATCAGCTTCAGCTTCACGCTGGAAGCGAATCTTGATGGCAGCCCGTGCCGCCTCAGTCTCAGCCTCAAGGTCAGCCAAATAAGCGTCGCGTGTCTCGGCGTCAACGTCGAGGATGACATAGGTAGCAAAGTACGCGATCTTCTCGAGGTTGCGCACCGTAATGCCTAGCAAGAGGCTCATCGCACTGGGTGTGCCGCGCATAAACCAAATGTGCGCAACAGGGGTCGCTAGGCTAATGTGCCCCATCCGCTCGCGACGCACGATCGACTTGGTGACAAGTTCACCATTCTTATCTACTGCAGCTTCGCGGCTGCGCACACCCTTGAGCTTGCTGTCGTGTGGGTTGATATCTTTGACTGGGCCAAAAATTCGCTCACAAAACAGGCCATCGCGCTCAGGCTTCTGGGTTCGATAGTTGATCGTCTCCGGCTTGGTGACTTCGCCGTAGCTCCACTTGAGGATATCCTCGGGGCTGGCGACGGCCAAGCGTACCGCATCAAAATTGGCGATATCGTGATCTGTTACCACGTGGGACATCTTAGGCTTCCTCCTCGCTTAGGTTTTCTACTGTGTCAATATCTTGGACGGACATGCCGCTGTCATCGGCGATCGTGCCAATGCCATCGGATTCATCAAGATAGGTTGCTTCGTCATCACTCTCGTCAGATGGGACGGTTTTGTCGGCAGGGCCTGCAGCAGCAATGACATGCTCGGCATCGACCGACTCGTCAGACTCATCCAGCAGGTCAACACGCAGGCCCAAGCCTTGCAGCTCCTTGACAAGCACGTTGAAGCTCTCGGGTAGCTTTGGCCCAGCAATTGGCTCATCCTTGATGATTGCCTCGTAGGCTTTGGCTCGGCCATACACGTCGTCTGATTTAATTGTCAGCATCTCCTGTAGAGTAGTTGCCGCACCGTATGCTTCGAGTGCCCAAACCTCCATCTCTCCGAGGCGCTGACCACCGTTTTGAGCCTTACCACCGAGTGGCTGCTGGGTCACCATGGTGTATGGGCCGGTGCTGCGGGCGTGGATCTTGTCGCTCACCATGTGGTGGAGTTTGATCATATGCATCACACCGACTGTTGTACGCTCCTCGAATGGCTCGCCGCTCAGGCCATCGTAGAGTTGACTCTTGCCGTCGCGCGCAATGCCAGCCTTTTCAAGCTCATCCTTGATGGTATCGGCTGGTACACCGTTGAACGGCGGTGTGGCAACCTTGTAGCCAAGTGCTCGTGCAGCCATGCCGAGGTGCGTCTCAAAGAGCTGGCCAAGGTTCATACGGCTTGGCACACCAAGCGGGTTGAGGATGACATCAACAGGAGTACCATCAGCCAGGTATGGCATATCCTCTACCGCCATAACGCGGGCGCATACACCCTTGTTACCGTGGCGGCCAGCCACCTTGTCGCCGACACCAATCTTACGCAATTGGGCGACAAAGATCTGAATTTGCATCAATACACCCGTCTTGAGCTCGTGGCCATTCTCGCGGCTAAATACCTTGACGCCAACAACTTTACCGCCACCAGCATTGTTCATGCGTTGACTGGTGTCGCGCACATCCTTGGCCTTTTCACCAAAGATTGCACGCAGCAAGCGCTCCTCACTACTGAGCTCTTGCTCACCCTTTGGCGTAATCTTTCCAACCAAGACATCGCCCGCCTTGACCTCAGAGCCAATCTGTACAATACCACTCTCATCCAAGTGGCGAAGGCTGTCCTCGCTCACATTTGGAATATCGCGTGTCACGATCTCTGGACCAAGCTTTGTCTCGCGTACCTCAACAGTGTAGTCCTTGATGTTGATGCTGGTAAGGGTATCATCTTCTACCAAGCGGCGGCTCAAAATCACCGCGTCGTCCATGTTGTAGCCACCCCACGGCATAAAGGCGACCAGTAAGTCCTTACCAAGGGCAAGCTCACCATCAGCAATGGACGCGCCCTCGATGAGAGTGTCACCCTTCGCAACGGTTTGGCCGCGGCTAACCCGGACTTTTTGGTTGATACAACGATCGTCATTGCTCTTAGCAAAGTGGATTAGGTCGTAGCGCTTGACGCCATCAGCATAGCGCACCTCGACTGCTTCGCCATCAGCTCGAATCACTTCGCCATCGGCCTCGGCCGTCACAAGCTGGCTTGAGTTGCGCGCCACTTCATGCTCAATGCCAGTGCCAACCGTTGGCGACTCTGGCTGCAAAAGTGGCACTGCCTGACGCTGCATGTTAGAGCCAGTCAAGCTGCGGTCAATACGGTTCTTCTCGATAAATGGCACGAGACTCGCGGTCGATCCAAGGATCTGCTTGTGTGCAGCATCCATGAAAGTGACTTCGCTGGTATCTACCTGCCCTGGCTGGAGGAACTTGCGCGCACTAACGCGATCGCGCACGAAGGTACCATCCTCATTAAGGCGAGCACCAGCGTCAGCAATCACCTCAGTTACTTCTTGTGAGGCATCAAGGTAGACGATTTCATCAGTCACGCGGCCATCAACTACCTTGAGGTATGGTGTCTCAATAAAGCCGTATTCGTTGATACGTGCGTAGGTGGCGAGGTTAAGCACCAGACCAATGTTAGCACCCTCTGGTGTCTCCACCGAGCAAATCCGACCATAGTGGGTTGGGTGAGCATCGCGCACTTCAAAACCGGCTCGCTCACGGCTGAGACCACCAGGCCCCATCGAGCTCAGGCGACGTTTGTGGCTCAGCTCCGACAGTGGGTTTACCTCATCAAGCAGCTGGCTCAACTGGCTACTAGCGAAGAACTCGCGCACTGCTGCCACTACCGGGCGAGCATTAATCAGTTGGCTTGGCGTAACTGTCTCGAGGTCACTCATGCTCATACGATCCATTGCATTGCGCTGCATCCGGAGCATACCAACGCGGAACTGGCGTGCCACCAACTCGCCAACCAGTTTCACACGGCGATTGCTCAGCGAGTCGATATCATCAGCTGGCTCTTGTGTGTTGTTAAGGCGAATAATTTCACGCAAGACACCAATCAAATCACTCATCTGCAATGTGCGATATTCGGCCGTATTGGGCACATCAACACCTAAGCGCTGGTTGATCTTGTAGCGGCCAACGCGGCTGTAGTCGAAACGCTTAAAGTCGAAGAACATGCGCTCAATCATCTGACGAGCGTTCTCTACCGTAGCGAGATCACCTGGGCGCAGGCGGCGATAGACCTCAATCAACGCTTCGTTGATGCCATGCGCTGGATCCTTCTCGAGCGTGGCTTCGATGTATTTCATCTCGCCAGTATCGATATCGGCAAAGGCCTCACGAATAGCCGACACCTTGCTCATACCAAGAGCACGCAGCAAGGTAGTGGCTGCAATCTTGCGACGGCGATCGATCTTCACATAGATTGCGCCTGATGGGCTGGTCTCAAACTCGAGCCATGCCCCGCGGCCTGGGATCATCTTGGCACCATAGAGGTTGCGCCCTGCCACACGGTCAGCACTAAACAGTACACCAGCACTCCGAATTAGCTGGCTTACCACTACGCGCTCTGTCCCGTTGATGATAAACGTTGCACGCTCCGTCATCCAAGGGTAATCGCCCATGTAGATGCTCTGTTCCTTGACTTCGCCGGTCGTCTTATTGATAAGCTCGACGGTGGCTTGCAGTGGTGCGTCGAAAGTCAGGTTGTTTTCTTTCGCAAACTGCTCTGTATGCTTGGGCTCGCCAAAGGCATAATCTTTAAAGCGCAGCTCGAGCTTCTGGCCAGTGTAGTCTTCGATTGGGTTGAGCTCTGCGAAAATTTCGCTCAAGCCCGTCTCGACGAAGTCCTTCCAGGATTCTTCTTGGTGAGCCAGCAAGTCGGGTACTGCCAGCGCGGTGTCATTGCTGGTAAAAAACACACGCGATGGAGCAGCTGTTGCCGTGGTAGGTGTAGGCATGTAAACTCCTCTTGAATTATTGTTATCTATCCGCACGTGTAAGGACTCCAAAACCCTGCTCGTGCATTTGTTGTGGCACCGAAGCTTTACTCAATATAAGTTTTCGCACACTAAAACGCCACGCCACCGGCGTAGTCCGCACCTAACCCATATTACACAACCTTCATTAACATCTCATTATAGCGAATGAGCTGCTAGTGCGTCAAGCATTTTTCTGTTTGAAATTCCAAAATCTATACTAGGAGCTACGTATAATTATTCTCACTCATATAAGCCTCGAGCGTGCCCGCTGACATTGTATACATACCGCCCTGTTTTGGGAGATATACACAACTTTTGGACTGGTCCGTGATTCCAAAGAGCACACTTTGTGCTTGGATCTTGCAGCACCTCACGAACATACTGTAGAAACACACCCTCTTCTGTTGACGGTGATAGCGAGAACCCTTCGTCAATTGTCTGATCTCGGCGTTTAGCATCAGCCACCGACAACCAACCATCGCACTGCCCCGGACAATTAACGAATGGATTCTTTGCGAGTAGTTGCTCACGCTCAGCCTGCGTAGCAATAACACCAGACACGCTACCCATTGCATAATTATCCCAGGATATCGCTTTCCCTGATGAATAGTCTGCCGCACGCGCCAATACATCCCCCATAACAGTTTGGGTGCGCATGAGCTCCTTAGTGTCTCGCTTAGCCTGATAGAAAAAGGCAAGCGCCGCCATACAGACAATAATCAACACGATCGTTACCAACATAACAACAGTCATACGCCGTGGACGGAAGCGTCGTGGTTTTTTTGCTTGAGATGGAGTGTTTGCAGACTGAGTCGTCGATTGGTCGCTATGTTGTGTCATAGCCTTACTATAGCACAAAGCAGCTACTCGTGCTATTTTGCGTTTGCGCGCTGGCCAATCACTTCATCAGCCAGGCCATACGCTACAGCGTCTGCAGCACTCAACCAGTAGTCGCGCTCCATGTCAGCCTTGATTTTATCGAGTTTCTGGCCAGTGTTGTCCGCCATAATGGTGGCCAGCCGCTCCTTGAGGGCGATACTCTCGCGTAAGCTAATTTCTTGGTCTGTCACTTTGCCGCGCGTACCGCTGCTAGGCTGGTGGATCATCACGCGGGCATTGGGCAAGACAAAGCGCTTGCCCTTCGCACCGCTACTAAGCAAGAAAGCACCCATGCTTGCCTGCAGACCAATGCCAATCGTCTGCACATCTGGCGCGATGTATTGCATAGTATCGTAGATTGCGAGGCCGTCATACACACTGCCACCAGGGCTATTGATATAGAGTTGGATGTCTTTATCTGGATTTTCATTGGCAAGATGGAGAAGCTGCGCGACAACGACATTGGCTGTCATCTCAGTCACTTCTTCGCCGAGGAAGATAATGCGATCCTCGAGCAAACGTGAGTATATATCGTAGCCACGCTCACCATCACGCGTGCGGACAATGACGTTGGGCACTAGGTAATCATTCGGTTTCATCATAGTACTATTGTAACGAGAAAATTAGCACTCGTCAATATAGAGTGCTAATTTCTGCTATGCGAGCTATATTATCCGCTACTTCTTAGTATTCTGCGCCACCAGCCAGTCGATCGTCTTCTCTGTCAAGAGGCGGTTGGCAATCTCGTGCTGCACCTCTGGCTCATCAAAACGCGCCACCATAGTCGCATCATTGGCATACTGTTGCTTGAAGGCACTGATGCGCTCTTGCAGCTCCTCCGCTGTAGCTTCGATCTTCTCGGCCTTGCTCAACTCAGCTAGGACAAGCCCAGCCTTAATGCGCTCATCGGCCGCTGGTTTAGCCTCCTTCTCGATCCACTCGTCTTTGTCTTTATACCCCTTCTCGGCAAGGTACTGCTCAAGGGTGCGACCGCGGTGAGCGAGGTTCTGTACCAAGTCTTGCTCGATCGAGCGAAGCTGGTCGGCTCGCAATACCTCTGGGATGGCTACCGTACTGGCATCGGCCAACTGCTTGACGGCTACGTCGCGCAGCTCGTCATCTGCTTCACGCTGCTTTTGCGCAGTAATTTCCTTCTCAATGTCTTTCTTGAGGTCATCAATAGAAGTAAATGGCCCAACCTTTGCAGCAAACTCATCAGTCAGCTCAGGTAGCGTCACTTTCTTGACCTTCTTAATGGTCGTATCAAAGACGACTGCTTGCCCAGCTAGTTCGCTCGCATGGTAGTCCTTCGGAAAGGTGAGTTCAACCGCCTTCGTTTCACCAGCCTTAAGGCCAATCAATGCCTCTTCGAAGCCTGGAATGAATGACTTGCTGCCGAGCACAAGCGGATAATCTTTCCCGGTGCCACCAGCAAAAGGTGTACCATCACGTTTACCGACAAAGTCAATCGTCACCTCGTCGCCGTCCTGAGCTGCTTCATCAGTGTCCGTACGCTCGGCCATGCTGTGGCGAATCCGGTCAAGGATCTCCGTTACTTCTTCTGGCGTAACGGTTATCTTCGCTGGCTTGAGCTTGAGTTTCTTATAATCACCGAGAGTAATCGTGGGCATAACCTCTGCCTCAGCAGTAAACTCCAGCTCACTACCAGGCACAAACTTCTTAATCTCCACCTCTGGGCGCTCAAGCACCTGCACATCACTCTCGAGGAAGGCTGCAGCAACTGCTTTGCTCAGGGCGTTATTCAGCGTCTCCTCGGCGAGGTGTTCTGGATTGGTATTCTTTGCAACCAACTCGAGCGGAGCATGACCCTTGCGAAAACCATCAACTTTAGTCGTCTTGGCGAGTTTACGCAAAGCAACCTGGCGAGCTGCCTCCAGTTCATCTGCACCAACGGTAATCGTGGCGCGTACTTTGGTGTCTGATAGGTGGTCTAGTGTCGTCTTCATAGTTGGTTATTGTATCATATGTCGCTGGCAGTGTGAAATAGGCATGCGACAGACCCAAGTATGCATGTGTATATATGCTGTTTCGCAAGACGAGCAAAACAAGAAGCTAACAGAGATGAGCTATAGCTGTAATAGAAATGCAGATGGTGATACTACGATAAATCAAAGTCATCATCTTCACTGCGCGATGGCTGACGACGGTAATCCTTAACGGCACTGACGACGCGTTCCAGGCTGAGCTTTTGCTCCTCGCTCGTCGCAATATTCTTGAGGGTGTAGATCTCGTTCTCCAGCTCATCCTCACCAACAAAAAGGAAATATGGGATCTGTTTCTTGATCGCTGCTTTGAGCTGCTTGTCTAGTTTGCGGCCAGTGAAATCGACTTCGACATTGACGTCCTCATCGCGCAGGTCGTCCGCTAGCTCTAGTGCACCGCGCATTGCCCCGCCAAGGACGATCATATAAATATCGGTTGTGGAGCTAAACTCTGGTAGCAGCTGATGCGCCTCGAGAAAGAGCTGCATCATTGATAGGCCCGGTGCAAAGCCGACCGCACTAATAGGCTCGGCACCAAACATCCCTACTAAGCCATCATAGCGCCCACCACCAAAGAGCGAACGGTTATTATCTGGATGAGTGTCGAAGAATTCAAACACTGTACCCGTGTAATAATCTAGTCCACGCATGAGCGTGATGTCGAAGATGGCATTTGTTACGCCACTACGCTCAAGTAGTGTAAAGAGCCGCTGCACATCGCGCACCGCCTCACTATCGCGGATCGATTCGGGGAGATCGGCCATAGTACGTGCCGTCAAGAGCTGAGCAATTCGTTGTAAGCCGACCGGTGCCGCCGCCTCACCAAAGATCTCAATCGCCTGATCGCGAAAGGCCTGTGGTGGAATCTTATTCTTACGATCAAACAGCCGGATCATCAGCTGAGCCTGCACAGCATCGAGCTCAAGAAATTGCGCCATCATAAGGTTGATCAACTGGCGATTGTTGATGCGAATAGTGTACATGTCGTCCGTCGCGCCAAAGGCCTTCATGATACGGCTACCAAGCGCGATAATCTCGGCCTCGGCCTGCATGTTATCAACACCAAATATATCGACATTCATCTGCCAAAATTCACGCTCTCGCCCCCGTTGTGGTCGCTCATAGCGCATAAACTGGGCAATGCTAAACCAACGTGCTGGATAGGCAATCTCTTGGCGGTGCTTGGCAATCATCCGGCTGACGCTCGGTGTCATCTCGGGACGGATCGCTACCTGCCGATCGCCACGATCAATAAACTGATACGTCTGGTCGTTCACCAACTCATCACCACTCTTGGCGGCATACACTTCAACTGGCTCAAGCAGTGGTGCGTCGTATTCTTCGTAGCCGTAGCTCTTGGCGACGTGACGCCAGGTCTGAAAGATGTATTTGCGCACGCGAAGATCTTCCGGATACCAATCCCGCGCCCCCCGATATGATTCCGATGAAAGTTTTGTCATAGTTACTGCTATTTTTGCATAAACGGCATGGAAAAACAAGCCCTTGGCCGGATTCACTACTCTATAGCGCCACGCAGCACTACATACTCCTTCGCTACCTTATATTTGAAAAGGAGTAAAGAGAGTAATCTCTACTTTTGATCTGGGTATAACCGATGCTGCTGCACCCAGGCATACATCGCAATACCCGCTGCTACGCCGACATTGAGGCTACGCGTACTGCCAAACTGTTCAATTGCAATAATACCTGTAGCCCGCTCAAGCAGCTCGGGACGGATACCAGGCCCCTCTGCCCCAAACAAAAGCACGGCACTACGCGGCAACGCGACCGAGTGAAGTGGCCGTGAACCGGCAACATTATCGACCGCAATGAGTGGCCGGTCAGCAATAACCTGCAAGAAATCTTCAACCGTTTGGTGATAATGCACGTGTAGATATGTATCCGTCATCATCGCACCACGCTTATTCCACTGCCGCCGGCCAATGATATGGACATGCCGCACCCCAAAGGCATTGGCACTGCGGACGATCGTCCCCATGTTGAAATCGCGCACCACATTATCAATCGCAATATGAAGTGCCGAGCCATGCTCATCAAGATCGGCAATGATCGCTTGGTGAGGCAGCCCTTTATAGCGGTCTACCACATTGCGACGGTCGGCTAATGCAGCGGTGGGCTCTATAGTACTCATTAGTGATATTATGCTGCTATTCCTATGGTATTAGCGTCATTTTCTTCGGCAGGCTGCTGCGCCATCCCGCTGATCTTGCGAATGATGCGGATGCCCTCTTCGGTAAGCTCACCCTGTGTTGGCTGTCCGGTGCGTGATGATATAGCCAGGCTGTACAGTAAGCGTCCTGCAGTATCTGGCGTAAGATCTTCGCCCGATCGTGTAGCAATTAAACCTAGCGCACCAACCATCCGTCGGCGCACCTCAGCATACTGCTCATCTCTAGCTTTACCCGAGTTGGCGGTACCGCACTCCTTTCGGATTTCTTCGATCTTTTGTTGTATCCACTCTAGTTTGTTGAACTTTTGAGACGATGAATGGATAGAGGTCATGTCATTACTCCTTACATAACGTAAAATAGTGGCAGACCCGCCACAGTTTATTTACCTGATTGTATCACAAAACTCTTTACGCAAGGCCGAAATTCGTATACAATACACGGTAAGAGCCTGCGGTGCGTATATCTGCGGATGTGGCGGAATTGGTAGACGCGCTAGCTTCAGGTGCTAGTGCCCTGCGGGGCGTGGAGGTTCAAATCCTCTCATCCGTACCAAGCAAGCTCTTATCTAAATCTATCCCAGCCAAAACAGGCTAGGATGTGGTTCCGGATGTTAAATAACGCTCACCCACCAGGGTGGGCGTTGTTCGTGTTGTGGAGCTCGTGGACATGTCGCCGACTGGAGGTAGTACGTGTGCACAGTGCGCAGGCTCTTACAGTTGTAGCGTGTAGTCAGATGAAAGATGTTAAAATTTGATTTATCAAAATAACGACGCCTGTAAAAGAGCTTCACCTTCGCCTACGTCTGTAAAGACAACACTCCGTCCGACAAGGGGCTTTATATCTAGCAAATAATTACTCAAATGACCATGCCAAATTAAGCACTGGCCAACTGCATAAGGTCCGTCAATGAGACTCCATGACATCGAACCAGCAGGCAGGATGCGACATTCTTCAGACTTCTGTTTCAGGTTGACGATCGTCGGCAGCATATCGCACCAAATCGTGTCTGAAACTGAGATATCTCGGTCGTCTGCAACTAGACGAGAAACAGCATGCAGATCAGCCGTTACCTGTTCTGCAGAAGGCAGAGTAGAGATAAGATTGGTCTTCAAATTACCGCGAACTGTCTGCGCGATACCATGAGTATGCGATATTCTAGATTCCAGTTGACGGATAGCTATTCCGTCAGGTCGGCTCGCAATCCTCATAGCTGCCAACGCGCCCTGTTCGTACCAACGGGCTGGATGGCGTGATCGTGCAGCTGTACCAACTTTTACAACCCCACCTCCAAAAGCAGCCAAATAGAGGTAATGCTCTTGGGATACGTAGTTGCGTAGTTGTGGCGGCACAGCATTCAGGTGTTTAGTGTTGTGTAGCGCTACGAAACCTTCTTGAAACTGACAAGACCGACATTGATGTCCTTTGGCTACCTGAGCGGCATGCGGGCAAGGAGTATGTGCTCCAGTAGTGCCATAAGAAAAGTCATAATAGCCAGTGCAGTGCCGTTCGCCCCTCTGTGATATTGGGATTCCGGCGGACAAGTTGATCGCAGTAATGACACCATTACGGATGATCTCGTAATGAGGATTACCGTTATTTTTCCACGTTATTCCGCAAAATATATCCATGTCTGTCATTTCTTTTATAAAAGCGTATCAAGATATTATACTGCCCCACTGCTCACATAATATACCATTACAGCGATGGTTAGCACGGAAATTATCTGCTACTATAGAAGAAGGAGACTTGACATGCAAGAAGTTACAGCACTATATAACTCTTCCCTCGCCGCTTACAACCGTTTAGCACCGACGTATGGTTTGAAAGATGGCGTTGAAGTTATCAATGAAGACCTCGCGCGTTCGTTTGTTGCAATGCTTCCACCGCATGGCCGAATTCTTGACCTAGGTTGTGGGCCAGGCCAGTATAGTCGGTATTTTGCCTCGCAAGGCTATGACGTCGAGGCAGTCGACAATAGCCCAGCAATGATAGAAGAGTTACATCGTCGAGGAGCATCAACAAAAGTAACGGCTCGATGCCTTGACATGAGACAACTAGATTATAATAACAGCTTCGTTGGTGTGTTTGCCCTTGCCAGTCTCATACATCTCAGGCAAGAAGACCTTCCCGCTGTCCTTGCGTCAATCCATGCCGCCCTTATTCCTGGTGGTGCATTCCTCGCGAACTTTGCTATATCCGATCAAGGGCTCCGCTTTGAGCGTTTAACAGCCACCGATTACGCACAGTCTGGGCGATTCTTTCAGCATTACAAGACAATAGACATCCCGCGTCGTATGCTCGAGGAGGCTGGGCTCCGCATCGACCGAATCGATATCCGTATCGTGCGTCCAATACTCAGTGATGGAACTCGAGGGTATACTGAGTGGGCGAATTTTATGGGAGTACGGATAACGGATTAACTCACCATTTCTGCAATTATATTGTATAATGCAGTTACTATGCCTGCTCGTTTTCTTCATCGCCACAAACGTCTCACCTTTACTCTAGTCGTCATTGTCTGCTTGACATTATTTCTCAATTACGGCCCGTGGAGCGCTCGAGGTACTTTTGCGCGTATCGTGACGGAGGAGGTGACGCAGCGTGTCGATATCACTTACGACTCAGGCAATACAATGCATTATTTGGGCCTTCATGCCGACCCCGATGGGACCGTAATTGGGCGCATCCGCCCCACACCTGGCCAAGGAACAATATCCTTGCCGGAGCGGGTGTTTCGAGACTGCCCACGTGGCTGTAGCCGTTGGGAATCATCAGAAGACCAGTCTGCTCATGCTGGTCTGACGCGTGCTGATGATGTAGACAATGCCGTTGGCGGTAACTTTCTTCATTTCCCAACGTTTGGGCAACCAACTGCTCGCGACCTTTTTCTTCAAGCTATTGCGCCTGATGCCCGCTGTATAACACGCTCTCGGGGAGGTGTTGGAAGTTTCGATGTAGTGTGTATAAATCAGAAGACTGGTGCTTTTTTGTATCGGTTGTCCGAAATATCATCAACCCACAACGACTAACCCCTCGACTACAGCATTGCGTTAATGAGTTAAATAATAAAATAACTAATGTGTGAAGCTCTACCCCACCAGGATTTACCAAAGCAGCCTGAAAACGACCTACTGCTTTGAAACACTTCCGCAAAAAACGACACGGAAGCTTAGCCGGACGACCAGTCAATACCCAAAAGTATTGGGCGTCTCGCGATAGATGTAGCTTCAAACTACAAGGTAATGGCTAGGCTCTCATCATTTTGTGGGGATATTAAGGAATTAGTCAGTCTAAAAATAAAGAGGGTTGTGAGCGCCTACTCCGTTTTTGTTGATCCAACTATACCATCACATAAAACAGCCATAAATACTCTAGCCCTTATCTTTGATCATTACTTTCCTGCTTTAATCTCACAAGAATTATACTAACGATACCAACAAGCAATAGCACTACACCGCTAATGTAATCTGAATATACTTCAGGCCATGGCCGCACTATCGAGTATGGTATTAGTTTTCGAGTCACAATAGGCTCGAGAATTGCTCCGATCGGCAGGATAAACCAAAATATACGCGATGACTTTTTTGGTAAAGCTGCAATCCAGCCACATACCCCCAGTGGTGTACATAGCACAAGAGCAGCAATAAACCAAAATGAATTCGCCATAAATATCGTGGAGTCATACACTCCAATAAGATAGCCGATACCGTAATGGAGTAGCAGTGTGAGTTCTGCAATGGCAGCGCCACTGATCGCCGCTTTTACCAAGCCCTGAGACCTCCACCCTGCCAAGAATGGCAACGCCGCCCAGACAATACCTGAACTAAATAGCTTGCTGAATATCTTGCGGATACAAGAGTATAGCTGCCACTGCCCTTCCATTTCTTGGGGGAAGTATATATTGCTGACAAGCGATAGTATCGCTAACGCAAGGGATAGGAGAATGACAATCAGGTATTTATGGCGAATTATTTGCATGGTCTGATCATAGGGAATCATTGAGTTGCCGTCAATCTGCATTATCAACACGACATCTAACAATACTGACGCCGTATCCCTCAAGAAGAACTGTCAGTCTTTGAAACGCTGTATCTAACATAACGCCAATTTTTGCTTGGTTGTTTCCAGACGCCGTTAGTGTCACGCCAATTCTTCCACCTTCTTGACGAATCGGACGAGTTTTCACATACACATCCACGAATTCACGCGTCAGTACAGCAGATGCTTCTGCAAGGACCGACTCATCATTTGTACTCGTCATGATCGTCATCGTTCTTAAAAATCCGCTACCGAGGCGGCGTTCCAAAATACCGGATGCATGCCTACTGACTATCGCGCGAACCTCTGCAGGAACACCCGGAAGAGACAGAACAGACATCGTATCATTTATATCAATAACGACCGCTGGTGCAGCACCAACCGGATTATAGATTGGCACTGCCTCGGTGGGCAGCAAAGCCATCTTTTTGCGAGCATTCCTTGCTGATGCAGACACATCCCGATCAACTATTCCTTGTGACTCTAGGTCACAATATCGTTTCTGGACATATTCAATTGCTGTTTGATTAATCTCGAGCGGCAACTCAAGGGCGCGAGCAACTGACTCTACAGTTCGGTCATCAATTGTCGGACCAAGACCTCCAATGGTAAAGATCAAGTCTGGATCCGTACGTATGCAATATACCAACGCGTCTTGTATTGCAGTTGGGTCATCGTGTACCGTAACTACCGTCGTAACCAGCGCACCACGACCAGAAATTTGTGTGCAAAGCCAGTGAGAATTAGTATCGAGCGTGCTTCCATTGAGCACCTCGTCGCCTATTGTGATGATAGCTCCTCGCCTGCGAGGCATATATACTCCTTTTCTCTATTATGCTGGGTGGCTCATTAAGTAATAGCTCTTTATTTTAGACGTATACAGGTGAGTATTACATAGCTTGATTAGTATGTCACCCCAGCCGGCAACGTCGTTGGGACTGCTGGTGACGCATCCTCAATCGACGCGCATGGGTATGAGCAGTAATCAACCGACAGGAATCCAGCTGATCGGTAATTGCCACTGGCCTTCGCCCCACCAAATGGTGCCGCAGTCGTTGCACCAGTCAGCGGCTGGTTCCAGTTAATAATGCCTGCCTTTGTTTGCTGGTAGAATGCTTCGTATCGTGCACGCTCACGAGTGACGATGCCAGCAGCAAGACCAAACTGTGTTGCGTTTGCTTGGGTAATTGCTTCGGCCAGGGTCTGCGCTGTCGACACCTGAAGGAGTGGTCCAAAGATCTCTTCATCTGGCAAGGGCACACCAGTGACATCAATCAACCCAGGACTGACAAAGTTGTCACCAAGCATCGGGATTGGCTCAGCCGGAACGAGAACATGCGCGCCAGCTGAGACGGCAGCATGATACTTATCAAAGAAATGACGAACCGCCCCATAGTCAACCAACGGACCCATGAAAGGTGTTGGATTGGTGTCAAATTGATTACCAACGACAATACTCTCAACCGCTTGCCGAAGTGCAGAAATAAATTCGTCTGCAATCGCCGCATTAACGATAAGCCGCCGCGCCGATGAGCAGCGTTGGCCGCTTGAAATATAGCCAGACTGCACCGCAATGTGCACTGCGAGACGTACATCATCATAGTCCCAGATGACAAGTGGGCTATTGCCACCCATTTCGAGAGCGCAGATCTTATCTGGTGCACCAGCAAGCTGCTTTTCGATCGACATGCCAGCCGCTCGACTACCGATGAAAAGGACGCCGTTCACTTGAGGATGTGCAATGAGCTTTTGCGCTACGTCGCCATCGCCATGAATAACCTGAAGCACCCCATCTGGCAGTCCAGCCTGTTGCCAGAGTTGCGCGTAGTACTCACCAGCATACGGTACTTTCTCGCTCGGTTTGAAAATCACAGTATTGCCAGCAAGAAGAGCAGGCATGACATGGCTATTTGGCATGCTCATTGGGAAGTTGTATGGCCCCAGCACTGCCATAACACCATGAGGCCGATAACGCGTTACCGACTGGCGTCCATTGACTTGTTTCGTAACTGTCTGAGCCCGTTGATCATAGGCGTCGAAGACCGCCTGTACTTTATTACCAAGTGATTTGACTTCAGTGCGTGCTTCCCAGAGTGGCTTGCCATTATCCTGCGAAATAATCCGTGCTGCATCCTCGCTCTGTGTCGTTACTTGATCGGCAAAGGCACGGATAATGTCTTTGCGCACATCAAGCGGTGTCGCCTCCCATGTCCGCTGTGCACGCGTTGCGACTGAAACAGCTCGTGCGATTGTAGCGTCATCCGCAAGACTTCCAGACCAGATCGGTTCGTTGGTGGCAGGGTTACGGGATATTATGCGTTGATCGACACTCATGTTCATTAACCTCTTTCTTCCTCTATTTTATTGAGGCATGACAAAGAAATCAATTGCTACAAAAGTAAGGACACTTCCCCACAAAGTTTTATCGCCAATCTACCGTATATTCATTGCGTAGCATTGCAGTAATGGTGCGAGCTTGCAAAGTGGTTTTTGTCCCAGGATTAAGAATGCCGTGAGGGTCGAAGAGCTGCTTGATTTGCTGGTAGAGAGCTGTAAGGTCTGGGTTTTGCGCGGTGCGCACAAAACGAGATTTGAGCCGACCCTCACCACCGCTCATCACTAAGTGGCCGTCGTATAGCGCAAGCAACTTGGCAAGTTCATCATAGAGTTTGAAGATTTTTTGCTTATCGCTCACTTTACGCAGCGAGAGACGTGGATAAACACCATAAAGATTCAAGCTAGGATGGCCAGCGAGAGGTAGCGGTAACTGCAGTGCGCGCGCCAGTGGTGCTAAAGCTCGTATAAACTCTTCAAAGCGCTGTGGTGGCACATAAAATCCCTCGAATAAGCGCGGTGCCCCGACGTGTGCGGCATCGGGCCAGCGATAGTTATCAAGCGCAGTAAACCCCACCGCAATATCATCGTCATCATTATCCTCTGCGATTGAAACGGTAGTATCGCCCACTAATTGCAGTTGCTCAAGCTTAGCCTGCTTGCGAGCACGTGTTCGGTTATTAAAATCATCAAGCGTCACGAGCAAAACTGCCTGTGGCGTAAACTGCTGGGCAGCCGCTTCATAAAAAGCATATTTTTTGCCATCACGGCGGAGTTGCTCAAAAATCGCTGCATCAATATATTCAAGTCGAGCAGGCTGCAAAGCATCAATCGTGTCAATCGCTGCTCGTGCATCCTCTCCACTACGAAACACTAAAGCCCCCATCGTCTGCCGAAAGCTAAAAAACTCCGTCTTAAGAATTAGCTCATCAATAATACCGAGTGTCCCCTCGCTTCCAATTAACAACGGTCCAAGATCGAATGTCCCGTCCGGTTGTTTAACCCGCGCAATACCACTGTAACCAGAAGCGTCATTGGGATCAATCTGCTCGATCAACGATGCATTATCAGCGATAATCGCGTCGACACCACGATAGATATCGCCTTCAAGCCCAGGCAAATCCTTGCGTCGACTTAGCTCGCGCCGCGAGAGACGCTCTGTCTGCATAACGTCGCCGTTGGCAAGCACAACCTCAAGCTGATCGATTGCCTCAGCAAAGTCGGTCGTACGACTCAATGTTGTTCCACGGGCACCTGCTGCCAAAACGCCACCAACTGTACCCCGTTGGCTAGCTAGTGGCCCAACACCAGCACCCTGCATACTCAGTGCTACAGTCAGGTTATGCGCCAGTACACCTGGCTGGACGCGAACCCGCTGCGATTTGCCATCATATTCAAAAATCGTGTCGAGCGCTGTCGTATCGAGCAATATCCCCTGGCCCACGGCACCACCCAGCGCACCACAGCCAGCGCCGCGTGTGACAACTGGTATAGTGTGGCCCTTCTCAGCCATTTGCCAGGCAAAACGGGTGATCTTGCGAATATCACTCACAACGCGCGGCGCTACCACGAGCTCTGGTGTTGCAGCTAGAATACCGGCATCTGCACTGACTGACGCACGCCAATCAGCCCGAGTCGAAACAGATCCGGCAATATGACTGCGTAAATAATTTGCAATTTTACTCACATTTCCCCCGTTAGCTTACTGCTTATACTATAGCACAGGGCAGCGCATTTACACCAGGTGCGGTACAATAAAAGTGTGAACCTATCGACACCGCTCTCCCAGATCAAAGGCGTTGGGCCAAAAACAGCTGAGCAACTGGCTCAGGCTGGGCTCTTGACCGTCAATGATCTCATCATGTTTTTGCCACGCAAGCACGATGATTTTACTGCAGCGAGCTCAATCGCAACACTGACACCAGGCAATGTGACGATCACGGCGCGCTGCGAATCAATCAGCACGCGCACGGTGCGGCGTGGTCTCCGCATTACCACAGCAGTACTGGCAGATAGCTCGGGCAAGCTCAATGCCGTGTGGTTTAACCAGCCGTATCGAGTGCAGCAGCTTGCAAGTGGCGATGAATGTTACTTTCGGGGGCAATTTGAGTATAAGAATGGCCGCTATCAACTCACCAACCCAAGTGCCGAGCGTGTTAAAGAGCTTGTCCATCATGACACCAACCTGCTACCCATTTACCACGCAGTACACGGCCTCAAAAGCCAACTGGTGCGCAAACTACTCACTGAGCTACGACCACTGATAACAATGCTGCCCGAAACACTCCCCTCGCACATTGTTGCACGCGAAGGCTTAATGAGCCGGAGCGAGGCGCTACTTGCGATGCATTTTCCTACCACATCAGAGGATATCGCAAGAGCACGCCAGCGCTTTGCCTTTGAGGAACTCTTTAGCTTACTGCTTGCTAGCCAGCTCAATCGCCAGGCGCATGCTCAGCTCCAAGGCTATGCCATACCGTTTGAGCAAGCTATCGTAAAGTCATTTGTGAGTGCTCTGCCCTTTACTCTCACGGATGATCAACGCCGAGCGGCCTGGGATATTTTGCAAGACTTTCAGCGCAGTACACCGATGAATCGCCTCCTCCAAGGTGATGTGGGGAGCGGCAAAACAGTGGTCGCTGGCCTGGCCGCTCGCCAGGCTGCCAGTGCTGGCTACCAAACCGCCTTGATGGCACCAACAGAGATTCTTGCCCGTCAGCACGCCGCCACGCTCGATGCATTACTTGCGCCCTTTGGCATCACAGTTGGACTCCTGACTGGCAGCGTGACTGGTACTGTACGCACTGAGCTTGTGCAGCGAATTGCACGCGGCGAGGTAGATGTCGTAGTGGGGACACACGCACTCATCCAAGACTCGGTGAACTTTGCGCGGCTTGGCTTTGTTGTTATCGACGAGCAACACCGTTTTGGCGTGACGCAGCGCCAGAAGCTGCTTGATAAATCCGGCCATATGCCGCACCTCCTTGCCATGACCGCCACACCAATTCCTCGCAGCCTCGCCCTGACCGTCTATGGTGAGCTCGATATTAGCATCATTAGCCAGCGCCCTGCCGGTCGCCAGCCGATCATCACCAAAATTATTTCTCCCGCCTCGCGCCCAGCCCTCTACCAACGCGTCACGAAGGAGCTCGAGGCCGGCAGCCAAGCCTATGTCGTCTGCAGCCTCATCGATGACAACCCAGACAATGATGCGCGCAGTGTTGAGACAACTGTGCGCCATCTCAAGAGTAGCATCTTAGGCCGGTGGCGAATCGGTCTACTTCACGGCAAGATGAAGCCTGCTGACAAAGAACGAGTGATGCAAGAATTTCACCAGCATGTATATGATATTCTCGTGAGTACCACAGTAGTAGAAGTTGGTGTTGATGTGCCAAATGCGACAGTAATGATGATCGAGGATGCCGAGCGATTTGGTCTTGCCCAGCTCCACCAGCTGCGTGGCCGAGTGGGACGTGGCGCACGCCAGAGCTACTGCTATCTTTTGCTTAATAACCACAGTAGGCCGAGCCAGCGTCTGCGCGAGGTGGAGGCTTCTAGCGACGGCTTTCACTTAGCAGAAGTCGACATGCAGCTCCGCGGCCCAGGCGAAATTTACGGCAAAGCTCAGCATGGTGCGCTCAATCTGCGCATTGCGAGCCTAGCCGATAGCAAGGCAATCGCCCGAGCCCAAAAAGCAGCGCAAACCTTTATCGCGAGTGGTGATTCACTCGAACACTACCCGGAGCTCCAGGCAGCCGTGCAACGCAATCAACGACTCACGACACTCAATTAAGTTGAGGTAATCTTACCTATTTATAATTCTACCTTTTTCATTCTCTCCGTTCTCACCCATTTAGGGTTGGGAATGTCATTTTAGAGTATTTCGCCCACATACCGAACCTTCTCCTTATAAGTAAATTTTTATCATTTCATCTAATGAAGTACAGCTGCTGTTTGTTACATTACATGAAGTCATCAAATCTATATAGTGTGAGGAATACTAGGTATGCGTAGTATTTTCGGAGAAGAAACGCAAGAGTGGGTGGACAAGCAAAATCAATCAGGCCACTCCTGCTCGCATAGCATCAGCTCGCTACACCCCACTGAGTAGCATGGCATGGAATACCATCAAAATAATGAAACGTAGATAATCTCAACAAAACACATCCATAGTAACGATTCAGCTACGTCAAAATCTGCTATACTATATGAGATATGTACAGTGGAACAACCTTTCGAGACCAGTCGGGGCACTTGGTTGGTGTTCATCAGCGAATCGACCAGCTCGCACGGCGTGACCTTGGCCAGATGTGCAGCCACCATGTCGCCATTCTCCACTTCCCGAGCTCGCGCGACATTCTCCATTTCGAGGGCAATAATGGTCCCGACGGTATCAAACGCAAAAGCCCCAGCGTCGATGAACCCTGGCACTACATCGACCCTACCAAGCCAGACGACCGCGACCTCGTCGTTATGATTCTCGATCATCATTACAATCTCGTCCAAGCACTACGCCAAAACAACACAGTGCGTGCCGCCTTTGAGGCAGCGTGGATGTCGCACGCTATTGTCGATGGCCTCACGCCGGCTCATCACTACCCGCTGAGTGATAAAATCGAGGAACTCTGGGGTCGTCCCAAAGAGGAGCGCCTTACCGTCTTAGATAAGAACTTCATTCATGGGACGACGGGGCTCGACACCATCAACAAAAACTGGGAATACTGGGGGGCGAAAGGCGTCTTTGCAACGCATATTCTCTTCGAGCTCGGCGTGGCCGCCTCGATGCGCACTGCCCGTTTTGCCGACACCTGCCCATCACCCGAGTGGGTGGTTGAGGCAGAGCAACTCGGTCTGGAGGCGGTCTTTTTGCGAGCAGTGCAGCGAGTGTATGCACTTGATATGTATCACACTTTTTGGCGTAATGGCTGGACGACGGGCTTAGCCTTGCAGACGCGCAATGAGCTCATCCCAGAAATTATTCGCACTGTTGCCTTCGCGTGGTACAGTGCACTATGTGAGGCTTATCCATTATGAAAGTCCGAGTAATTGCTGGACGCTATGGCGGGCATTGGCTCGATGCACCAGATAATCGCCGTACCCATCCCATGGGCGAGCGAGTGCGCAATGCGCTGTTTAATTCGCTTGGCAATGCAGTGCAGGATGCCCGCGTCCTCGATGTCTTTGCGGGCACTGGTGCCGTTGGTCTAGAGGCGTTGAGCCGTGGAGCTCGCCAGGCAGTGTTTGTCGAGCGTGACCGCCTCGCCTTCACCATCCTCTGTAAGAATATCGCAGCGCTTGGTGCTGATTCATCTGCTACTGCAATCAAGGCTGGCGTCGGCCCATGGCTTAGTACTTACCATGATAGAGCCTTCGATATCATCTTTGCCGACCCGCCCTATCACGATCTCCAACTCGCAACAGTTAGCCGACTTTTTGCCCTTCTCAAACCAGGCGGATTTATGGTATTATCACATACAGGAATAGGTGAGGGGCCAAAATTAGCAAACGACATTGTTGTGGTGGACAATCGTAGTTATGGAAACGCACACCTCACCTTTTTCCGCCGAGCTGATGGACGCAGCTAAGGTTGCAGATACACCAGCTCATTTGGTATAATAACCTTGCTATGCGGATGTGGTGGAATTGGTAGACACGCATGCCTTAGGAGCATGTGCCCTCGTGGCGTGAAGGTTCAAGTCCTTTCATCCGCACCAACCAGCTCTTATCCAAACCCTCTCCAGTTGAAACAAGCTGGGATGTGGTTCCAGATGATGAACAACGCTCACCCACCAGGGTGGGCGTTGTTCGTGTTGTGGGGCTCGTGGGCTCGTCGCCAGCGGTGGGCGGTGTGGTCGAGTTGTCAGGCTGAGCTGCGTGCTGCAGGTGGTGCGCATGGGCGGCGGCATGCAGGCTGGGGCTGGTTAGTTGGTCAAAGGGTGATGTGAGCAGGGCGCTGAGGCGAGCGCCGGAGCCGGCGTCGGC
>CAUVQR010000003.1:0-126563 GCA_963554165.1 uncultured Candidatus Saccharibacteria bacterium
ACTGCCCACACACCACCGTGCTCTTCAGGAAGTGGTTATGCATCCGCTCCCGCTCCCCACTGCGATGGGAACCCAGCACGGCCTGGACCGCCTTGTGTTAATCCTGCTTCCATACACTCAATCCTCCTTTCGGTTATTTATTTGTCTAGACATGACCAGGTTGATATAGTTGCCACTGGTGGAGTATTTGGACGACTGAACGTTCTTGAAGATGCTTTATCGTATGCCATCATAAAACGAGATGAGGCGACGTATCAACTTTCTCATGCGACCACGCTCGAGCAAAAGCAGAAAATCAAGAACGATGCCCTTTCCCAGGGACTTTGTTTAGCACGAGACTCTGGATCGGCAGCCATAGAATACGCGCTCTATCGGCTTAAATTCGCCTACAAAGTCGACGACCCTGGCGACTTAAAAGCGATGGACGCTGCTGCAGGAGCTGTTGAAGTATATGACACACGCAAAGATAGTCTCACTCCGTATTACAAGCCACTTGCATTGCTCGAACGTTTGTTAAATGGGCATCATTAATGTTATATTTATATCATGGAGCGTGCTCCAAAATTTGACATAGCAACACTATGGGAGACAAAACGACAAAACGATCTATTTTGGCGTTCCGTACTTGCTTATGGCAACTACGAAGATAAGATTGCGTTGGCCACTGCTGATTCATTGAGCAAAAGTGAGCAAGAACAGGTATCCTCACTGATTGGACACATTGAATCGGTCATTCCTCAAAACTACCTGTACGATTCCTCAAGACAGGAGCATTATCCGTTCTACGAGCTATCCTATCGCGAGATAGATCGGCAATCATACAACTCAATTCTGATACACTATCCTGGCACAAATATCGACGACCCTGAATATATTGTCGTTGCGACAGATCTAAAGCAAGTAAAGATTCCTTTTCTAGAGAGTATCGTGCAATATTACGTCCCCCAGGCGGGAACGCTCTATACGATCAATGACTTCAAGCCAGGAAAGAACGAAGCTTTGGCCTACGAGTTTGATGAATGCTGTGGATATGGCACAACCATTACGCTGTATCATGGCGATGAGCGCAAAGCGACCTTTTTCTCGCAACTGGATTGCACATTGCCCAGAGTAGTTGACCACTACTTATATCGAGGGACGTCAGGCATCGGAGCATTGCCACCGGAGAGTCTCGCTGAGTATCATAATGATATGCCGTTAATCTACAGATGAATGAGGTGTAGTGGTGCGTACTTACTTATACATACACTTCTGAGGACTTAGCAGGATACGGAATATAAGGCCTATGCGTGATATTAGTGTATAACATCTTGTGCTGTATATAGTAATTTGCTATCTTAGAGATTATATGACAGAACAGCCACCTATAGATAAGCCTTCTGATGAAAAAAAGAGATGGTATGAGCACGGCCCTGGAGAGATGATAGCCAGGGCACTAGGTAGGGTGTCGGTCGAGACGTCGGAAGAACCAAAGATACCAATCTCTGCGAAGTTAAAAAAATTGCTCTACGGAAAAGAAAGCGATGAGTGGAGTAAGGAACGCCTCAAGCCGTATGCATGGCGTCTTATGCCACCTGGTATGCGGAGCGCTAAAGGACTGTTGAATGAAGTTGCTTATCAAACAGTGGAGCCGGGGCCAGTAATTTTGCTTAAGCAAGGCGACGCCAAAGCTCGGATTTTAGCAAAGCGGAAGGCGCAAATCCAAGAAGAGTCTACTCCTCAGACAGTACAGCAGGAAAATGATGATGCAGACAAGAACGCACGGTAGATACTTATCGATAATTAGTACAGTGTCGGTTATGTCATGATGTATTGTGGCCGTAATACTTAACTACAAACATTAAGAAGTATAGAATAAGGTGAAGAAGACATTGTTTATACCGGGAAACATCAATCAATTTCTCAAAATCCTGAGTTTATCGCAAGATAAAGTTGAGGCACAACTTAACAAAGTACTGGCAAATAGTTCACGCCAGCCCAAAATTAGCGCAGCTGACGATGAACTAAATGAATTCTCAGATTACTGGCAGTACTTCGATGATGGGATAGAACTGCTGTGGGGACTAGGTAGGCTACGTTCTATCGCAGTATATACCCAGCAATCAGACAAAGAAGGGTATCTACCCTACACTGACCAACTATTCTCAACTTTCTCTAACATGGCGCATAAGAATACTGTAGAAGAATATCTTGGTAGTCCCAGCAAAACCGGAAATTGGTTCAATAATACCTGGATTCGTTACGATAATGTCAACACTGCTGACATTGTTATGCGCTTTGAATTCGACACAACCGAACGGATTGCTCGTATTGGTATAACTGAGAAGTCTGCTATACGGAGATAGCGTTTATGCTCAATAGCTGACTAAAGAGGAGTGAGTTTTCTTGCGTAACTTATTGCGCTACTTAGATAATTCAGCAGGTGCAGTTACTACTTAATTAGTTAAGCAGTAAGCACCCTTTAAAATTGGTCCTATCAATAATGTACAATAAGGGTATACGTATTAAATCTACGACATGCAACGAAAGCAACAACGCTCATGGAATACAGATATAAAATTGCCTACAATGTGTGCTTACTTGCAGCGCTACTGTTGATCTATAATTCCATCAATACTGCATTTGGTGATGGTATTTCTGGTAAGACACCAGACGTTGCGGTTCATATCGTCGTATTCTTTATAGTAATGGCACTTATACTGGCAGCTATATACTGCCGCTATAAGGATATGGGTTTGAAGAAGTGATGCATAGCGTTGGAAGGGGTGGTAACGAGTTGACTACAGAAACTGTGCATAATCTCACTTTACTTATCCTGCACCATAGCACCATAGTTACTATATAAGCCCTTACCCTAAGAAATAGCTCCTGTAGCTGTATCAGCCGAAGACAAGTTGCCTTTCTTCTATTAAGATGCGCGCTAACTTGACTCTATGTCATATTGCCCCGTATAATTACATTCAGATAATATTCAATTGTCACAGATCTTCGAAAGTGCAACAATGATTCTACCGGAAGAGGACATAATTTTAGCTGAAACAACCGTAACTAGAAAGCAAGGCTACGAAATTTCGGTTTCGTCTATTTCTTCCGACGGTGCTATTGTATGGGTTACATTGGATGGAAATACAGATGCTGTTAGCATATCAGTTGGTCAAACTGAAGTATTTGGTCGATACTCATTAACTCTTGTAGCAACAAAAATCAACGAAAGCAATTCTAGCAGCGATAACCCAAAACCTGGGGATAGTGCGGCGACCGCAACCATACATATTTCGGTATGAATAGACGTTATCATATTTGAAATCGTTAGAAGTATATACACCGAACTCCCATTCCTCAGATTCACGGGAATGATCAACCTCGTGATGTTTTATCTAAATTTCATGCAAACATAAATTACTTGTTTTGCCAACAATTTAACGCGCACATAGTTATTGCCGGAGGCTTGTAAGGAAAACTTGCAGTAGTATAGGTAGTATACTACAGGCAATGAAATATCGGGATGCTCACCACTGTGCTCTAGCAATCACCTCCTGATATCGCTCGACATAATTTTGCGCCATAATATTGGCAGAGAATTTTTGCTCAATGCTGGCGCGACAGGCGGCTGGGTCGATCTCGTCTACCCGGTTGGCGTAGGCAAAGAACTCGTCTTGGTTGCTCGCAAGGAAGCCATTGACGCCGTGAGTGATAATCTCGGGCATGGCACCGCGCTTCATCGCCACAACGGGTGTGCCGCAGGCCAGCGCCTCGATGACTGCCATGCCAAAGGGCTCATCCCACTCGATAGGGAAGAGCAATGCCTTAGCGTTGGCCACGAAGTCAAGTTTTTTCTTGCCACTGAGGTTGCCTGCATAGGTGATGCGCTGATGCTTGAGGACGGCCGGGAGGATGTGGTCGCTATAGTAGCGGAATTCTTCGTTGCGTCGGTAGTTGGTGAGTGGGTTGGAGAGCTCAAGGAGCAGCTTGCGGTTGCTGCCGATCCCTGCGACTGTGCCCGCCATGCGGAGGCGCTTCTTGTACTGGGCAGCGTAGGCTACAGCGGTAGCTTGTCCTTTGTCTTGGGTGAAGCGGGCGAGGGTGATGTAGTAATTTTGCTTACGCGAGACGAAGGGGAAGGCAGTGCAATCAATGGCGTTGTGTACGGCTGGTAGCAAATGGGGACGGATCTCACGTGGGGCTTTGCGTGCCATTGCCTCTGAGATACACGTCATGTAGAGGCGGCCAAGATTCATATATTTGAGCTGTGGGCGATTATCCATTTGCCCTGCCTCGATAGTTTGCGGCGTAGAAAATGGTGGCCCATGGAACGTATGCAACACTGGTGGTAACCCCGGTATGCGGCTCACTGGTGAGAAAAAGGCTGGCCCAATGTAGGGGTTGTGGTCGTGAATGATATCAAAATTGCCATCGGCTTCGATGGCGTGGAGAGCAAAATTAAGATGAGTCTGGAGAGCTTGGAGTGGTGCGTCGTAGTAGGGGTCGTCGATGGTATCGAAGAGCTCGCGCTTGTAGTACGAGTGGGTTGGTGTGCCGTTGCGCATCCGCCGTGCACCATTGGCAAAGAGTTCTACCTCAACATCATCGCGTTGCTGCAGTGCACGCACCAAACCTTCGACGACGAGCTCAATACCGCCATAGCCTTTGATGGGCAGGGCCAGCCAAGGTGGGGCAACAACTGCCACTCGTAGTGGCCGTGGGGATACCGTGGGGCGATCACTTGACGAACATTGTGTATCATTTTGTAGCATCATATAGCTAGTATAGCATAATCAAGCAAAATGTGGAGTAGTAGGGTATAATACAGATATGGAGTCATTTCATCTCTTCAAGCCGTGTGGTGATCATCTCGTGGCACACCTCTACGAGCATTTAGTGATGCAAACGCTGCATCGGCAGCTGTTTGAGGCAGGGTTGTTTCAGGCGATTGACTACCAAGCCTATGGAATCGTCTATTCTGACGCTGGGGTGATGGGGATCGATGCGACGCTCTACACTATGCAGGCCGAGCGCTTTGTAGCGCAGCTGCGCCAGCCAGTGGCGGAGTATGATGATGCGATGATCGACTGTGCGCTCCGGCAAATCATTGCCGAGAAGGGCTATCCGCTCACCTATCACGACCGGCTTGCCCTCCACGAGGCATTGCACCAGCTTGATACCGAGCCATGGTATGATGCTCAGGACATCGACGTATTGCAATGCTTGGGCGAAACAGCGCCACGTGGCATCATTGCTCAGCGCGAGGAGTGGGAAGCAGACGTCATGGAGTATACCATTGATATATCGATCGATCTCGAGCCAGGCGACCCGCGAGCGGCCGTCTTCATTGAGCTCACGCATGCAATCCAGGCCAATACTGCTGCGCTGCTGCAGCGAACGTATGGGTATTATAACCACGGATATGATAGAGAGTGCACGGCTGGGCACTATACCGAGCGGCAATATTTGCTCGTAACTGGCCGCGAGGATCATTCGGCCCAGGTCTACAACTTGTATGAGCTTATGATTCGGATGATGCGAGCCCAGGGTGGCTGGCAGCGCCTCTTAGAGCGTTTGCAGACGGTTGATTATCGAGAACAGTCTGCACCCTCCATCGTCAGCATGATCGATGACTTACGGATGGTCGTTGGGGCACGTGGCTGGCGTCGAATTGCGACAGCGGAGACAGTGGATGACCTGCTTGATCGCCTGACAATAACAGTGGTCGCACAGTGATGAGGTACGACGCGGCAAGGCTCTACACTATGCACCGCGATTATACACATTACCCTAGGCAAACCAGCCACCAGTATGGTACTATAAGCAGTAAGGAAGGTCTGATATAATTCGGGCCGTTATTTTATGTTATGACAGATCCACAGTATATTCGTAATATTGCAATTATTGCCCACGTCGACCACGGCAAAACAACGCTGCTTGATGGTTTGCTGAAGCAGAGCAATACATTCCGCAGCAACCAAGCCGAAATGGCCCAGACGCTCATTATGGACAGTGGCGACCAAGAGCGTGAGCGCGGCATCACCATCACCGCCAAGCAGACGACGGTCTATTATCAGCCGACTAATGCCGATCAAGCAGTTGACTACAAGATCAACATCATCGACACACCCGGCCATGCCGATTTTAGTGGCGAGGTGGAGCGCACGCTCAACATGGCCGATGGCGTACTCCTCGTGGTGGATGCGCAAGAAGGCCCAATGCCACAGACGAAGTTTGTTCTGAGTAAAGCGCTTGAGCTTGGTCTGACACCGGTGGTGATTATCAATAAGATTGATAAGCCAGCGCGGCGCATTGCCGAGGTGGAGGACGAGCTAGCTGACCTCTTCCTCGAGCTCGCCACCGACGAAGCGCAGCTCAAATATCCGGTGTATTATGCCGTGGCGCGCGAAGGCAAAGCCTGGGCAGTAATGCCAAGTGATGCCAGTGAGCCAGCCAGCTTGGCGCCAATCTTCCAAGCGATTATCTCACACATCCCAGCGCCACAAGTCGCAGACGGGCCCTTCCAGATGCTCATAACAGCCCTGCAGTATGATGCCTTCCTTGGCAAATATGCGATTGGCCGAATCCATCGGGGGGTGGCTCAGCGTGGCCAAGCGCTCACCCTCATCAAGACGGATGGTACGACTACCAATGCCAAGATCGATAAGCTCTTCATCAGCCGCGGCCTCGCTAAAGAAGAAGTGAGCGAGGCAGGCGCGGGTGACATAGTCTACATCGTTGGTGCAGCCGAGGCGCACATTGGTGAGACGCTCGCGAGCCGCGACCAGCCGGAGGCACTACCCGTCATGGCAGTCGAGGCTCCCACCATTAGCATGTATCTTGGACCGAATACTAGTCCGATGAAAGGCCGCGAGGGTGAATTTACTACCAGCCGGCAGATTGGCGATCGCCTCCAGCGCGAACTTGAGACTAATGTGGCGCTCCGGGTGGCGGAGTCTGGTATTGGCTTTGTGGTATCGGGGCGAGGCGAGCTTCACCTCAGTGTATTGATCGAGACGATGCGCCGCGAAGGCTACGAATTTGAGGTTGGCCGGCCAGAAGTTGTGACAATCACTAAGGATGGCAGTGAGCAAGAGCCAGTTGAAGAGCTGCTGGTTGAGGTTGGCCCTGAGTTTGTCGGTGTTGTCAGCCAAGAGCTTGGCAAGCGCAAAGCAGAGCTCCGCAAACAAGAGCAAACCACCAGCGGCGCAGCGCGGATGACGTATACCATTACGACCCGAGCATTGATTGGTCTGCGTAACCGCCTCCTGACAGATACAAAGGGGACAGTGATTATGTATAGCCTGCCGCATGGCTACCAACCAGTTGGTGGTGCATTGCCGCGGACGCGCAACGGTGTGTTGATCGCCTTTGAGCCAGGCACGACCACACCATATGCCTTGCAAGCGGCCGAAGCGCGCGGTGAGCTCTTCGTCGGAGCGGGAACTGATGTCTATGCTGGGATGATCGTTGGCCTTAATAATCGCCCAGATGACCTCGAGATCAATGTCTGTAAGGCTAAGCACCTTACCAATATGCGCAGCAAATCAAGCGACGGCACCGTCCAGCTGACGCCACACACCCAGCTGAGTCTTGAGCAATCGATCGACTTTATCGAAGATGATGAGCTGCTTGAGGTCACGCCGCACGCCCTTCGCCTCCGCAAGAAATACCTCGACGCCAACGAGCGCAAACGCGCCGCCAAACAGCAACCATAACATCATAGGGAGAAACCGCCTATCATGCACAACGTCCGCCGCGCTTTTGCTGCGAAAATCATTGCTCTTACTAAAGATACCAAAGAGAATGCCAAAGCCGCTGCGGTGCAGACGGTTGAGCTCGTGCGCCCGACGCCAAGCTCACCCGACGAGACGCTGAGTGAGCTCTTTGATGAGGTGCAAACGCAGCAGATTTACGGTGATGGCAAGGCGTTTGTCGATATGACACCTACCAAGCCAGCTCGGACAATTATGGCACGGTATCGTCGGCAGCGTCGCCAGCCCGGCTTCGACCTCGCGACCTTCGTTGGGCAGCATTTTTCTACCACAGTATACCCGGCCTCGAGTTACCAGCCGACCGACACCACTACTGCGCGCCAACATGTGAGTCAGCTCTGGCGGCAGCTCGAGCGGCGCAATCGCAAGAATCGGGGCTCCCTCCTTGCGCTACCATATCCATATATGACGCCAGGTGGACGCTTTGATGAGTTGTTTTATTGGGATACGTATTTTATTATGCTTGGCCTAGCGGCGGATGGGCGCTGGCGCTCTATTGAGCACATGATACGCAACTACACCTATATGCTCCGTAAATTTGGGATGATCCCCACGGCCAATCGGACATACTTCTTGAGTCGGTCGCAGCCACCTATGTTTGCAGCGATGGTACAGCTGCTGGCACGTCACCGAGGCAAGCGGGTCTATGCAGAGTTTTTGCCAAGCCTTCTTGCTGAGTATCGCTTTTGGATGAAAGGTCGTCGCCAGATTGCGAAAGCCAAGGCCGTTGAATACCCAGCATATCTCCGCGTCGCTGTTATGCCCGATGGCACGCCGCTCAATCGTTACTATGATAACCGCACTACACCGCGCCCTGAGTCGCATCGCGAGGATGTCCATACGGCGCATCATGCAGCCTCAGCGCATACGACGCGGACATTCCTTGATCTGCGGGCAGCAGCCGAGAGCGGGTGGGATTTTAGCAGCCGGTGGTTTGCCGATCCCTGTCAGATTCAGACCATCGAGACGACAAAGTATGTGCCGGTCGACCTTAATTGCTTCCTTTATCAGCTCGAAATGACGATCGCCGAGGCTTACCGACTCATCAAGCAACGTCGCCTGGCGCGGCGTTTCGAGGCAGCGGCCGAGCGCCGAGCTCGGGCAATTCGCCGCTACTGCTGGCAACCTACCACGCAATTCTTTGAGGATTATGCCATCACCACTGGCCAGACTACGGGGCGACTGACGCTTGCCGCGGTGACGCCACTATATGTGGGAATTGCAACCGATGAGCAAGCTGCAGCGGTAGCGCAACGGCTCGAGAAAGACTTTTTGCAGCCAGGTGGACTTCTTTCAACCCTCATCACTAATGGCCAGCAGTGGGATGCCCCCAACGGCTGGGCACCACTGCAGTGGTTTGCTATTGTGGGGCTGCGCAATTACGGCTATGACACACTGGCGGCAACCATTCGCGATCGCTGGCTTGCCACCAATGAAGCTGTCTTTGCCAACAAGCGCAAAATGGTCGAGAAGTATGATGTTGTCACTGCCAGTGCGGGCGGTGGCGGGGAGTACCCCTTGCAAGATGGCTTTGGCTGGACGAATGGGGTGTACGCAGCACTCAAAGATGAGCAGCTCGGAGTAGCGCAGCAGTAGCCCTGGAAGAAACAAGGCGCTACCGAGTCTCACGTTGCTACGTGGTGCTGTTATATTGCTGAGTTACCTCATCTGGCAAAAATCCCTTCTCATGTTGGAAGTTTGCTTGCCACTGATAGCCTTTGCTATAGCCGAGCTCCTTCATGAGTTTGGTGGGAGCATTGCGCAGATGGAGTGGCACTGGTGTATCGGCGTAGCGGCTAGCAAGAGCCTCTGCCTCGTGCATGAGGTCGGTAATCTCGCGCGATTTAGCCGAGCGAGCAAGCGCTGTGGCGCAGTGGTAGAGGTTGTAGCGGGCCTCAGGCAAGCCAACCCGTTCCACCGCTTGAAAGGTCGCGACCGCTAGAGATAACGCACCATTACCTGCTAGCCCGATATCCTCACTAGCGAATACCACCATGCGCCTGGCAATGAACTTTGGGTCTTCGCCGGCGTCGATCATTCGGCTTAGATAATAAAGAGTGGCGCGCACATCGCTACCCCGCATCGACTTGATGAAGGCCGAGATCACATCATAGTGCATCTCGCCTTGCTTGTCGTAGCCCGGGAGTTTCTTTTGGGCGGCAGCTGTGACGGTATCGGGCGTCACTGTCTCAGCGAGACTCAGGGCAAGCTCAAGGTTACCGAGCGCCACTCGAGCATCGCCGCCCGATAGCCCAGCGAGATAATCGAGCGCCTCTGGCGTGACGTGCTCTGTCTTACCCAAAGTAACGATGGCTCGCTGGAGGATAGTGCGAATTTCGTCTTTGCTCAGTGGTTGCAAGACGAGTACGCGCATCCGGCTCAGTAGTGGGGTAATAACCTCAAAGCTTGGATTCTCAGTAGTGGCACCGATCAGTGTAATGAGCCCCGACTCGACATGAGGCAAAAAAGCATCTTGCTGCGCCTTATTAAAGCGGTGTATTTCATCGACAAAGAGTATAGTGCGCAGGCCAAGATTCCAATTTTGCCGGGCGTGCTGGATAACCCGCTCGACGTCCTTCTTGCCACTGGTAACGGCACTGAGCTCGATAAACTCAGCCTCCACCTCGCGAGCAATAATCCGCGCCAGCGTCGTCTTGCCTGTACCCGGTGGCCCCCAAAAGATGAGGCTCACGGGCTGCTTCTTCGTAACAATCTGGCGCAAAATCTCGGCATCGCCCAGTAAGTGTGTCTGACCTATCACGGCATCAAGCGACTGTGGGCGCAGCCGCTCGGCCAGCGGTTGACGTGATGACGATGACGAATCTTGCTCAGGCATAACTATGTCTAGTATACCGGAAATGGACTGGCGCGTCGAAGGGTCGTTTTATACAGATGGGTCATATGTCTGATCTGAGAATAGGGTATGCACTAAAGCAGTTTATTACAATTTGTTTTACGCTCTATTGGGCAAAAGCGGTGCGAGAAGGGGCCCTCATAATGCTATAGGATGCCAAGACTATTGCTGTCTCGCCATTTTGCCACAATGTGGTATGATAAAAGCAATAAGCTAGTCCAAAGGAGGAATATGGAATATATCATTATCGGCATCATCGTGGCGACGATTGTCTTCATGCTGAGCGGGATTCGGGTGGTGAATCAATACCAGCGCGGCGTGGTGCTAACGCTTGGGCGCTTCTCGGGTCAGCGCGCGCCAGGCCTACGTGTGGTGGTGCCAATCTTTCAGACGATTATGATGGTCGATGTCCGCTCGACGCC
This sequence comes from uncultured Candidatus Saccharibacteria bacterium, assembly GCA_963554165.1. Lineage (GTDB taxonomy): Bacteria > Patescibacteriota > Saccharimonadia > Saccharimonadales > Saccharimonadaceae > Saccharimonas. The sequence continues at coordinate 11,034 of CAUVQR010000003.1, forward strand.
GATCGATGTGCCAAAGCAAGAGGTCATTACGAAAGATAACGTGACAGTTGGTGTGGACGCTGTGGTGTACTTCCGTGTCATTAATGCGCCAAAGGCCGTCCTCGAGACGACGAACTACATCTACGCTACCAGCCAGTTTGCTCAGGCAGCGCTGCGTGATGTGACGGGTAACATTGACATGGACGACCTGCTTGCCAAGCGAGAGGAGCTCAGCCAGCAGATCAAAGAGATTGTCGATGCTGAAACTGACAAGTGGGGGATTGACGTTGAGAACGTGAAGATCCAGAACATCGAGTTGCCAGGCGATATGAAGCGCGCTATGGCTAAGCAAGCCGAAGCCGAGCGTGAGCGCCGGGCCAACATCATCAATGCCGATGGTGAAAAAGCCGCCGCAGAGACCCTTGCAGAAGCTGCTCAGATTCTTGCTAACACCCCAGGGGCAATCAACTTGCGTACGCTCACGACACTTGAGCGCATTAGTGCCGAGCCAAGCCAGAAAACGATGATCCTCTTCCCCGCAGAATTGACAGAGGTACTACGAGGTATTAAGCGGTCATGATCGACTTTCGTCAGAATCGAGCGCGTTGCATTGATGCGCTTGCGGGTGGGCTGGCAGTATTGACTGCGTATGACGAAGTGCAGGGCAGTGGCGATGAACCAGCGCCGTTTCAGCAGGAGTCGAACTTTTGGTGGCTCAGTGGAATTGAGCGACCAGGTTGGAAGTTGATCATCGATGGACGACGGAGCCGCACAACACTCGTGCGGCCTCATCTCGATGCGGTGCAGCAGACCTTCGTTGGTGAACTAAGCAGTGAGGAAGCCAAGCGGATCAGTGGCGCTGATGCAGTGATTGACGCTCACGATTTTGAGGCAGAGCTGCGCCAGCTTGCCAAGCGCCATACGGTTGTATACGAAGTAAACGACCGCACCGACTATGGTTTTATGCTCAATCCCGCCTCGCGCGACCTGAGCAAAGTGCTACAGCGGATCTTCCCCTCAGTACAATCGTGTCTCCGTCAGCTGCGTGAACTGCGGGCTATCAAGCAGCCGGAAGAGATTGCTGCGCTGCGCCAGGCAATTGCGCTGACTATCGAGGCCTTTGAGGTAGCTAAGGAGCGCTTGCCAGACTGCCAGCATGAGTATGAGTGCGAGGCGGAATTTGACTACCTATTTCGGCACCGCAATGCTCGCCATGCGTATAGTCCAATTGTCGCTGGTGGTGCTAACGCCTGCACTTTGCACTATAGCCATAATGCAGGGCCGCTTGCTGCTGAGAATATGGTGCTGATCGATGTCGGGGCGCGGGTCAATGGATATTGTGCGGATATCACTCGCACCTATGGTATCAAACCGACGCAGCGCCAGCAGGATGTCCATGCTGCGGTGATGCAGGCGCAGCAACACATCATTGAGCTGCTCGAGCCAAACCTCCCCGTGGTTGACTATATCCAGCAGAGCGACGACATTATGCGCGACGCTTTACAGCAGCTTGGCCTTCTACGCGATCGCCACGACCAAGCTACTTTCCGGCGTTACTATCCGCATGCTACCAGCCACGGGCTTGGCGTCGATACACACGACAGCCTGGGTGCGCCGCGGGTACTGCGCGCCGGTATGGTGCTTACCGTCGAACCAGGAATTTACATTCCAGAGGAGGGCATTGGTGTCCGGATTGAAGATGACATTCTCATTACGCCGAGCGGCCACGATAATCTCAGCGCCAGCTTATCGACAAAATGGTAAAAAACCGCTATACTAGAGCAAATGAAACGACAATTTTTTGCCTTTATTATCCGCTGGGTGCTAAATTCACTTGGGCTGTGGATTGCCGTACGTATCTTTGGTACAGGCTATATCGGTGTCCAACCCGATATGAGTATTGCTGTGTTTTTGTTGGCTGGGCTCATCTTCTCAGTCGTCAATGCAGTCTTTAAGCCGATTGCCATCATCCTATCGCTTCCCGCCATTCTCGTCACGCTCGGTCTCTTTACCATCGTTGTCAACGGCTTTATGGTTTATATTTCGTTGATACTGGCACCAGGCCTCAAGATGACGTTTCTTCACTCCATCTTGACAGGCCTGATCATGAGTCTGGTAAACTATATAGTAAGCAGCGCGCTCGAGCTAAATTATGGGCGCACGCAGGAGGAACAACATGAATCTTGATAGTATTCTACAAACAATAATGATTGGCTCGGCCATTTTGATGATCCTGGCTATTTTGCTCCAGCAGCGCGGGGCGACACTTGGTGCAGGCTTTGGTGCCTCGGGCGAGCTCTATACCACGCGGCGTGGCCTAGACAAGAACCTCTTCGAGGCAACGATCTTTTTGGCTGTTACCTTTGTTGGGTCTATTTTGGCGGCACTCTTGTTGCCGTCTGCGGGGTAGGGCATGGCAAATCGGCAGGAGAAGCACCTCCAGCGCCGTGAGACCTCGTCGGCAGTTGTGCCTCAGGAGGATGAATCGCTGCGAGCAGCCAAAGCAGCGAAATCGGTACCATCTCGCCGCAAGAAACCACGCCGTGACCTCAAGCAGCTCGAAGATAGCGCGACGCGCCACGTTGGCAAGTTCTTAGGGAGCCGCTTCGAGAGTTTGCGTCGAGCCCGGCGGCGGGTTGTGCTGTGGCTTGTCCTTATTGCAGTGATTTTGCTTGGTATTATTGCTCAGATCTTTATCCGCCGCGACGCAACGACGGCAACCGGTGGGACCGGCGGGACGTATATCGAGGGGGCGCTTGGCCCGATTGAGACGCTTAATCCTCTCTTTGCAACCAGCAGTGCCGAGCTTTCGGCCAGCCAACTCATGTTCTCCTCACTCTATAATTATGATGCTAAGGGCTCGCTCCATACAGATATCGCCACTAGCCTTGCCTATAACGAAGCGAGCAAAACCTACACCGCTCAATTGCGTGATGATGTCCGCTGGCACGATGGGCACAAGCTGACCGCCAAGGATGTTGTCTTCACGATCAATCTCATCAAGAACCCAGCAGTGCGCTCGCCCTTGCGTGTCAACTGGGTCGACGTCCAGGCCAAGGCGGTCAACGATACCACTGTGCAGTTTGTGTTGCCTGCAACGTATGCTGCCTTCCCCCATGCATTGACCTTTCCAATTTTACCAGAGCATATGCTAGGCTCAGCAACGCCAAGCTCAATGCGCCAGGCACCATTTAATCATTCGCCAGTTGGTAGTGGGCCGTTTAAGTTCCAGATTTTGCAATCGACCAACAATGCTCGCCGACCAAAGACAGTGCATGTCGTTGCCTTTGATGGCTACTATGGTGGCCGGCCCAAGCTCGATCGCTTCGAGCTCCAAGCGTATAGCACGCAGCAAGATATCGTCTCGGCTCTGCAGGCTGGTGAGTTGAGCGGCGCAACCGACCTCTCTGTTGTGATGCGCAAAGATATTCCGCGCAACCAATACACCACAACTACTGTACCAACCGACCGCGGGGTGTATTTGCTCATGAATAATACCAACCCTATCCTCAAAGATCGTGCAGTGCGCAAAGCCCTCCAACTGGGCACCAACACTGCTGCGATTCGCACCTCGCTGGGTGAGGGTGTGCAGCGCCTCGATGGGCCGTTTATTCCGAGCCAACTTGGGGGCATTAATACACCATCTGCAGATAAGCATGACAAAGCAAAGGCTGCTGCGATGCTGGATGAAGCAGGCTGGAAGCTCGCTGATGGCAGCAAAGTCCGCAGCAAAGATGGCCAAAAGCTGGAGATTATGATCACCACCACGAAGGGCGCAGAGTACGAAGCTGTTTTGGCTAAAGTCATGGAGCAGTGGCAACAGCTTGGCGTGGCAGTGACGCAGCAAGTGATCGACCGCTCGGCGACGTCATCTACCTTTGTCCAAGGGACATTGCAGGGGCGAAGCTACGATGTTTTGCTCTATGAGTTGGCGATTGGTGCCGACCCTGATGTCTATGCCTATTGGCACTCCTCTCAGACTGGCTATCAGGGGTATAACTTCGTCAATTACACGAGCCGCACCGCAGATGCCGCGCTGGCCAGTGCCCGGACGCGTCTCGAGCCAAAGCTGCGTGCTGCCAAGTATAAAGCGTTTGCCGAGCAGTGGTATAGCGACGTGCCTGCGATTGGCCTCTATCGGTCGGCTAGTGTGTATGCGACAGGCCCTGGCGTCCAGGCCATCCAGCAGGGCGATACCCTTGTCTCCGGTGCAGACCGCTACGCAGACGTCCTCCGCTGGACAGTGACAACGCGAGATGTTTACAAAACCCCCTAACATGCGGTATAATCAACAGTGTCGCGAGATATGCGGACGTGGCGGAATTGGTAGACGCGTCAGCTTGAGGGGCTGGTGAGCATTGCGCTCGTGGAAGTTCAAGTCTTCTCGTCCGCACCAGATATGATGCTTCGCGACACATGAGCACCACCAAGATAGGTGGTGTTTTGCTTTTGTAAAATACAAACACGTTCGAGATATCTATATAACAACCAAAACGGCTTGATCATAAAATGCAACAATTAATCGGCGAACTGCTTGTGTTTTGTAAAAGGGTGATGCATAATAAAGACAAGCTGGTACGCAAAAGGGGTACCGTTGCGTCCAAACACAAACATCGTGCTAAAACAAACATTGTGCCCCAGGGTGGGCGCGTAGCAGCTACCGGCAAATCACCTCTAGTCAAAGAGGTGATTTTTTGCTATAGTCTATAGCAGACGGGGCATTAGCTCATTTGGCTAGAGCGCTTCGCTGGCAGCGAAGAGGTGACCAGTTCGAATCTGGTATGCTCCACCATGGATCTTTAGCTCATTTGGCTAGAGCGCACGATTCACATTCGTGAGGTCGCAGGTTCGAATCCTGCAAGATCCACCATCTTGAGATTATTCCCTTCTGGTGTTGAGCCATAATCAGCATTAGTTAAGGCCTGAGGTAAGCGAGGATATATCTCGCTTATTTTTTATTAATAATAACGAAGTAGGGAGCTATCATGTCAAAATTATCAGATCTATGGGAAAATGATCCAAACGTAACACCAGACTCGCAATGGTGGGATCATCTCGTAGATGAATCGCTGAGTCCAACGACAGATGACGCGTATCATCGGTGCGTCGCTGAGCTGAACGACGCATTCATCTACTCTGCAATGTCGGTCGAAGAACAGAAAATAGGGGATCGTCTAGCAGCTCCTCATTACTTTAAGGCACTTATTCATGCAGAGATGATGACTGAAGCGTTTGAGCAAGTGGACCCCAATTGCGCTTCTAGAAACCCCAAAGCATTTGACTACGAATCACTTCGTGATGCTATAAAAAACGTCACAACGAAACTCGAATCTAGAATCGAGTCGCAATTTGCTCAAGACAAAATCTGCAAGAACATGGATTACATGTTTAGCGATTGGCTAGTCAAGTTAACTGATAACGTCTCGAAGTATTCAGCCGCCTGGTTTGATGAGGATTACGAATGGGAGCACCATAGTAACTATGCGACAAGCTTCGACGAGGGGCAAAGCGTTCTCGCATTCCTCGCAAGATCCATAGAACGTGATGCTATCCGCGACAAAGACTTCATCAGTAAAATCTCAACTTATCGTGACAGAATGTCTGGATTCGAAGAACGCCTCCGCCCACTCTTGCCAAAATTACGGGATCTTGAATTCGATAGTTTTCAACAAGATAATTTAGCTCCAGAGTGGCGGTGGTGGAGGCAGTAGATGCTACCACTAACTTTATTGACAGTTGACTTGTGCTATGAATTATAAAAATAGCGACGAGGATATTACTCGTCGCTATAAAAATATAATAACACCTGGTGGAGATAGAGGGATTCAAACCCTCGACCTCAGCAATGCGAATGCTGCGCTCTATCAACTGAGCTATATCCCCACGGCTTCTTCTATTCAAGCACAAACGAGCGAGAGAATCAACCAGTAGCATTCCCGCTTGTTTCTGATAAAATAAGGATATGTTCAAAAAGTTTATCCAAAAGCGGCTCGAGACGTATGTGAGCCGGTATTTTCAAGCCCATCCAGAGGTCAAGTTAATTGTTGTGGTGGGGAGCGTGGGCAAAACGAGCACTAAGCGAGCGGTGGCTACCTTGCTATCGCAGCGCTACCGTGTGCGCATGCTTGATAATAACCATAACACCAATCTCTCGGCACCGTGTGGCATTCTCGGCGTGACCTACCCTAGCAAGGTACACAGCATTGGTGCCTGGCTTAAGGTGTTTGCAGCGGCTCGGCGACGGGTTGCTCAGCCAGCTGACGTCGATGTGATTGTCCAGGAGCTTGGCACTGATCGGCCAGGGGAGATTGCCGACTTTGGCCGCTACCTCCGGCCTGACCTTGCCTTAGTGACGGCAGTAACACCAGAGCATATGGAGTTCTTTGGCTCGATTGAGGCGGTGGCGCAAGAGGAGCTCTCTGTGACGCAGTATGCGCGCCGAACACTGATTAATCGTGATGATATTGAGGGGCGCTTTGCCGATCTGATCGCTACTCCACACTTTAGTACGTATGGCACGACTGGCCTTGCTGAGTATCGCTTTGAACAGCAGAACTTTGACGCTGAGGTAGGTTATCGGGGGGGGATTATTGCTCCACCAAACATTGCTCAGCCATTTGCGGCGGCGATTAATGTGGTGGGTGAGCATAGCCTGCGACCGATCGTTGGTGCCGTCGCGGCGGCCCTGCTCTATGGCTGCACACCAGATGAAGTAGTGAAGGGTCTTGCGCTCATCAAGCCTGTCCCTGGGCGGATGAACCCGCTACTAGGGCTTGGCGATACAACGATCATCGATGACACATACAACTCTAGCCCGGCTGCTGCGCTGGCTGCTCTGCAGACGCTCTATAGCTTTGCGCAGGCACCGCAGCGGATCGCTATCCTTGGTGACATGAATGAGCTCGGTGCCTCGAGCCAGGCCGAGCACGAGAAGCTGGGCATGGCGTGCGACTCGCATTTGCTTGATTGGGTGGTGACGGTTGGTGGTGAGACAGAGAAATATCTTGCGCCCGCTGCCCGCCGGCGTGGCTGCCAGGTGAAGGTATGTCGCAATGCGATCGAGGCAGGGCAGTTCGTCCGTTCGGTGGCACGGCCTGGTGCAGTGATTCTTGCTAAGGGCTCGCAAGGTGGGATATTCCTTGAGGAGGCGGTCAAGATCCTCTGTGTCTTGAGCGAAGATACCGAGCTGGTGCGTCAATCACTTGCTTGGCAGGCTATCAAAGCACCGTATTTTTCGGAGTACGAGAACTTCTTTGATGGGCCAAGCCAGTAGCGTTAATACGCGATTTATGGTATACTCTTACGTGTGAGACTAGTGTATTAAGCGGAGAACTATCTATGCCAACAGAGAAAAAACCAAAGGCAACTAAGCGTAGCACAACGCGCAAGATGTCGCCAAAAAATGAGCCAGTACAAACCCCAGCCAAGGTTAATGAGCCAGCAACCCCAGCTGCAGAGCCAGCTCCAGTAGCTGAGCCTGCTACTCAACCGATATCAGAGCAGTCAGCCACTCCGGCCGTGCAGCCAGCTCAGCCCCAGCCTCAATATCAACCACACATGACTCCAGGAGCTTTGAGCGCTCAGCCAGCCAAGAAGTCTCATCTTGGACTTATTCTTGGTCTTGTCGGTGGTGGTGTAGCTTTTCTAGCACTTATTGCTGGTGTGCTACTGTACTTCTTCTGGTATCAGAACCCACACAAGGTAGTCACAGATGGCGTGGCGAATCTAGTGAGCGCACGGCAAGCGTCGTATAGCATGGGCGGTGATGTTACGCCAAGCAGCACCAGCACTTCGGGTCCATCGAAGGTCACCTACAGAGTGAATCTGCAGCATGCCAACCAAGTTGCTGGCGGCAATGGTGAGGTAACGATGGACCTCCCGCAGGTTGGCCAGATTACTGTCAAGGCCGAGATCTATGCGGATCGCGAAGCAACCTACTTCCGCGTCAATGGCATCAAGAAAATATATGAAAAATATATTGATACCATGATCGACCAGTCGATGAAGCGTTATAGCAGCTCGAGCATGACCGATGAGGAGAAAGATACTGCGCGGAGTAAGATGCGCGAGCAGTATACCAAGCAAGCACTGCCTATTATCGAAAAAATCGATGGCAAATGGGTCAAGATGACGCAAGATGATATGCGCAAAATGAGCCCAAATCGTACGACGACTCAGCAATGTACGGACGCAATTAACGCTATGTACGACACTAAGGCTCGCAATGAGATCGCTGCAGTACTTCGCAAGCACGGTGATGTCTTTACAGTAGAGAAACTCAATAAGCCAGCGCTCGATAACGGTGCAGTGGGCTACAAGGTGACGGTAGCGAGCCCGTCGAGCCACGAAGCTCGTTCGCTGAGCCGCGACCTTGGCAACACCCGTGTTGGGGAGCTGCTCCGCCGCTGCAGTGATGCGACATCAACTCGTGTGACAACACGCCAAAATGGCCGGACCATCAAGACCGAGCGGCGTTCTGCTATCTCAGGGCCAGACTTGAGCCAGACGGATCTTGAGCTCTGGGTGTCGCCATTCTCGCACGATGTGAAGCGCATTGTCATGAAGCCAACTAGCCAGTCGTCTCAGCAGCCAGTGACGATCAACGTTAATGACACGAAGGTTGATTTACGTAAGCCAAGTGACAGTATTCCGTATAGTGAGCTCATGCGAGGTAGTAGCACCAGTAAAGATAACGACAGCGATACGTCATCAACAGCTACTGGTGAAGCGTAGGCAAAACGCCGCACACAAATCCAGCCCCGCTTTCGAGAAAAGAAGCGGGGTTGTCTTTGCCCTCGCCCACTATGGTAGAATATGAAAGACATGAAACGATACAATCCTGCAGAAATCGAGCCAAAATGGCAACAGCACTGGGCAGACGACCAGCGCTACAAGGCGGATGACGCCTCCTCCAAACCAAAGTATTATGTGACCGGTATGTTCCCATACCCAAGTGGGGCAGGGATGCATGCGGGGCACTTTATGGAGCACTCTATTGTCGATGCAGTGGCGCGCTTCCGCCGTAGCCTTGGTCATGAAGTGCTCTACCCGATGGGCTGGGATAGCTTTGGCCTCCCTGCAGAGAATTACGCCATCAAGACGGGCAAGACGCCGCAAGAGACAACCGCGACGAACATCGCCAACTTTACTACTCAGCTTCGCCGCGTTGGTGCGAGTATCGATTGGAGTCGCGAGATTAACACGAGCGACCCGGAGTATTACCGCTGGACGCAGTGGATCTTTACGCAGCTCTTTGAGCGGGGCCTGGCGTATCAAAAAGACTCACTCCAGTGGTGGTGCCCCAAGGATAAGACCGTGCTGGCAAATGAGCAGGTGATCAATGGCCGGTGCTGGCGCTGCGAAGAAGTGGTGGTGAAGAAGCCAATGAAGCAATGGTTCTTCAAGATTACTGAGTACGCCGACCAGCTCCTGGCCGATATCCCCGCGCTGGACTGGCCAGACAAGATCAAGCAAGCCCAGACCAACTGGATTGGCCGCAGTGAGGGAGCAGAGATCCGCTTCGCTCTTGATAAACCCGCGGCAGCTACAGAGAGCGAAACGGCCGATATCACCGTTTTTTCGACGCGCCCCGATACGCTGTTTGGTGCGACCTTCTTGGTGCTTGCGCCCGAACATCCGCTGGCGCAGCAGCTCGCGCATGGTGATGCGCGCGAGACAGTCTTGGCTTATATTGCCGAGGTAGTCAAGAAATCGGAGATTGAGCGTACCAATGACACGAAGGATAAGACAGGGGTCTTTACCGGAAGTTATGCTATTAACCCGGCGACGGGCGAGCGAATACCCATCTGGGTGGCCGATTATGTCCTTGGTGGCTATGGCACCGGTGCAGTGATGGCTGTGCCGGCTCATGATGAGCGCGACGCTGCCTTTGCTAGAAAGTATGAATTGCCAATCGTTACCGTCATTGAGCGGCCCGACGACGATCCAGACACCGACCAATGTTACCATGGCGAAGGGGTGCTCGTTAATTCTGGCGCATTTGATGGTACACGCAGTGAGGATGCCCGTGAGCAGATCGTGGCTTGGCTCGAGCAAGAAGGCCGTGGCCGCGCTAAGGTGACGTACAAGATGCGTGACTGGCTAATTAGTCGCCAACGCTACTGGGGTGCACCCATCCCGATCATCCACTGCCCCGAACATGGTGCTGTGCCAGTGCCAGCGGCAGATTTGCCAGTGGTCTTGCCAGTAGTGCAAGACTTCCAGCCGCGCGGTGATGGCAAATCCGTTCTAGCTGCCCAAGAAGAATGGGTGGCGACGACCTGCCCGACTTGTGGCGGCCCAGCTCAGCGCGAAACCGATACAATGGATGGCTATGCCTGCAGCAGCTGGTATCTCCTGCGCTATACTGATCCGCACAATGCGGCGGAGGCTTGGGACCTAGCGCTGGCTAACCACTGGGCGCCGCTTGATATGTATGTTGGTGGCGACCACGCGACGGCCCACTTGCTCTATGTACGCTTCTGGATGCACGTCTTCCGCGACCTTGGCCTCACAAGCTTTGCCGAGCCAGTGCGGAAGCTCGTCTATCATGGCCTCATCCAAGCCGAGGATGGCCGCAAGATGAGCAAGAGCCTTGGCAATGTCGTCGACCCGCTGGAGGTGATTGATGCGGGGTATGGGGCAGATGCACTGCGTACCTTTGAGCTCTTCCTCGGGCCGATCGACGAGAATTCAAGCTGGAGTAATCGAGGAATTGCTGGCGTCTATCGTTTCTTGAATCGTCTCTGGACATTGGTGCAAGAGTTTGATGATTGGCAGCAGCAGGGTGGAGCGCCTGGGCAAGTCGATGTCGCACAGCTTGAGTCGATCATCCACGCCACAACGAAAAAGGTCACGAGTGATATCTACCGCCTGAGCTTCAATACAGCCATCGCGGCGCTTATGGAGTGCGTTAATGACCTCTACAAGCTCAAGACGGCTGGCTTTGCTGAACAGTGGCAGCCAGCGCTCAAGACGCTGATCCAGCTGGTGCAGCCCTTTGCGCCGCACATGGCCGCTGAGCTATGGCAGCAGCTTGGCTATGGTGACCAGCTCGATTTTGCAGCCTGGCCAGAGTGGGATGAAGCAAAGATCGTCCGCGATACGATAACCATCGTTGTGCAAGTCAACGGTAAAGTCCGCGCTAAGCTCACCACCGCGCCAGACGCTAGCGAAGCCGACATCACCGCCCGGGCCTTAGCAGATGATCGCGTCGCAAAATACCTCACTGGGTCGCCCAAGAAGGTTATCTACGTCAAGCGCAAGCTCGTCAGCGTCGTTGTCTAGAAATAGCCACCTTTACTAATCGTGCCGTAAAAAACAGGACGTCTCATGGAGCGCCCTGTTTTGGGTTGCGCGGTCACAGTCTCGTACTTTGTAGGTATCTACGGATCTGTCTAGTAGCGATGTAATTGTGCTGATGGATCAGTTTTCTTACGTTTAAACTACGGGCGTGCAAATCGTCACCATCTTCAGATGCATATCGCTGTCAAACTCGAAGTGCACCCAGTTACCACCTTGTTCGTCGTATTGTATCCAGGCTGAGCGCACCCATGTTGAGTTTTGCTTTGCTTCATTATCGGGAGTTCCAAGATGGCGAATAATCTCATCACGTGTTGCAGTGTTCGAGAAGTCTGTAAACAGTGGAGTTGCATACGGTTTGTATTCTGAATCTTGTTGAGTGTACAAGGTGACTGCTCTAAGTACTCCATCTTTCCAGTGAAACTCTGTTCCAGAGTTATACAATGAGCAGTAGGATTCTGTAGAGTCAAAGCCAATAAAATCTTTATCGATTTCATCAATGATAGGGGTGTCACCTGAGATACTAATAATATGTTGAACGTCCTTCTCGATACTTTCGTCGCTTCTTCCGACCAGTTTGATATATTGATTAATATCTCCATCTATTTTTATCGCCATAGGTGCTCCTTACTGAGACTAATAGTATGTACCATATCATACAATATATGACATATATCTGTCATATCAAAGCCATAACCTAGACGTCTTAGCGAGTGTGTTCTTGATGGGGTAACAAGGCGTAATAGCTCGCTTGGCAATTGGCCACAAATATATTTTTCTATACAAAACAGCGCAAACACTAGAGAATTTTGCGCTTTTAGCGTATAATAGCTACAAGTTTTACGTCAGCCTAAAGAGAAGGAGATTTTTACTATGGCTCAACCAAAAAAACAGAGTAGCCCACGCAAAACCGGCCTGCGCCGCAGCCATCTGCGCCTCAAGCTTGCTCGCATGGTCAATAAAACCTCACCAGTCAAGGTCAAGACGACCAAGCGCGAGACTGGCGCTGCCAAGGCAGCTCGCTAGCTTTTCGTCGATAGCAAAGAATTTTAACAAAAGAAAGAACCAACCAAATGGCTTCGAACCGTCATCTTGGGCGTATAGTTGCACTCCAAACATTGTACGAATATGAATTCCGCCAGCAGGCGAATGATCCGCAGGCCGTGCCACGAGAGATTCTGGCGCGCAATCTTGAGCGTTATGAGTCGATCATTGGCGATCGAGCCTTTGTCGATACGCTCGTTGCCGGGGTGATCGAGACGCAGGCCGCGCTTGACGCTCACTTGCAGCCGATTGCGCCAGAGTGGCCGCTTGATCAGATTGCTCGTGTCGACCGCAATATCTTGCGACTTGGCCTCTACGAGTTGCTGCACTGCCGCGCAACTGTTCCACCCAAGGTGGCGATTAACGAAGCAGTGGAGCTTGCTAAAGCGTTTGGTTCAGATAATTCAAGCAAGTTTATCAACGGTGTACTCGGCACCGCCTATCGCAACTTGCCTGGGGAGACACCAGACGATGCCAACACCGTCACACTTTGACCGACACTTCAATCGGTTTAAAAAATATTTTGGCCGTCGCAAGCCGTCTATTCAGGAAATTGTTCGTGAACCGACGGCTGGCGGCATTGTATTCCGCTACAATAGCGACAACAAACTCGAAATCCTCCTAATTCAGGATGCTAAGGATCGCTGGACGATCCCTAAAGGGCATATTGAGAAAGGGGAGACTGCAGTGCAGACAGCTCGCCGGGAGATCGGCGAAGAAGCTGGGCTGCACGACCTTGATATGCTGGGCTGGCTGGGCAAGATTCACTTTCGCTACCGCCGAATGGAAAAGCTTGTCCTGATGACGACACAGATCTACCTTGCCCGCGTCCGCACCAGCGGCAATGAGATTCAAAAAGAAGAATGGATGAATGGTATTAAGTGGTTTCCCTTTAGTAAAGCACTTGACCTCATCGAGTACGAAGATATTGCCAAGCTTATGCTCAAAGCCAAGAAACGCATCCGAGAGGAGTGTCTATAACGACAGAAACGAAAGGAGTTACTATGTCTGGCATGCCAACTGGCCCGTATCAAGCGTGGGCACAGCAAGCGCTCGGGTTTGAATATCGCGATATTCAGCTCTTAGTTACTGCACTCACCCACCGCAGCTATGTCAATGAACACAAAAAATCCGTTACTGAGCACAACGAGCGCCTCGAGTTCTTGGGCGATGCTGTGCTGGAACTTGCAGTGACCGACTATCTCTACCGACACTATGCCGAGCCAGAGGGCATCTTGACGAGCTGGCGCGCAGCGCTGGTTAATACAGAGAGCAATGCCGACTCGGGCGAAGCGCTCGGCTATGGCTCACTCATCCGGATGAGCCGAGGTGAGAAGCATGGGAGCAAGCGAGCACATCGCCAGATTCTAGCTAATGCGTATGAAGCCGTAATTGGCTCGATCTATTTGGAGCGAGGCTACGAGGCGGCAGCTGAGTTTATTGCCAAGTATACCATTAGCAAACTTGATGCCATCCTGGCCGATGGCTCGTGGCGCGACCCCAAGAGTCATTTACAAGAGGTGAGTCAACGGATCGACAGTGCTACGCCAGTGTATCGTGTCTTGGCGGAGGATGGCCCTGACCACGACAAAACCTTTACGCTTGGTGTCTTTGTCAATGATCGGCTGATGGGCCGCGGCACTGGCCCTAGCAAGCAAACTGCTCAGCAAAAGGCTGCTCGCGCTGCTCTGGCAGCCTACCAGCAGCAAGAGGCTCAAACAGAGAAGACAGAAGAGTCAGCCAAGAGCTCAGACAAGTTTTGACCTGCAGATAAGTAACAAATTGACATCGCCAGCCAAACAGTGTAGACTTGTACAGAACGAACTAACGCAAATATAAGTCAAGAAAAGGAAGTTTTATTTATGCTCGCAATTCGTTTGCAACGTCTTGGCCGCAAAGCCTACCCAGTGTACCGGCTCGCCGTACAAGAGGCTCAGCGCCACCCATCAAGCGGCCGTGTAGTGGCCTATGTTGGCAACTACAACCCGCACACCAAAGAGGCTCATATCAATACCGAGCTTGCCCAAAAGTATCTTGATAATGGTGCCCAGCCGACACCACGTGTAGTCAAACTGCTGGCTGCTGCCGGTGTATCACTGCCAAAGTGGGTCAAGCAGCCCGCTGGCGACAAGCACAAGGCAGTCCGCAACCCAGAGAAGCTGCGTAAGCACCAACCTCAGGAAGAAGCAGAAGCCTAAAGCAACTCTCCTGTGACACACCAACTGCTCCGCGTATCGTGGAGCAGTTTTGTAATCATCAGTAATACTTTGTGTGTACTCCAGGACAAGGCCAGTAGAAGGATCAGATGACTCAGCACCTAGCCATGCGTCGTATTTTGGTAGAATCCAGTCGGTATGCTACAATGAAAGCACAATCACAATAAATCTGAATGACAGCATAAGGAGGGAAAGAAGAAAGCTATGGCGACAATTGATCAACAGTTTGTCGAATATGTCGTAAAGTCGCTGGTGGAACATCCAGACGACGTGGTGGTCGATCGGGTGATCGACGAGAAGGGCGTCTTATTGACACTCACCGTCAACCCGGAGGATCTCGGCCGTGTGATTGGCCGACGGGGCAGTACGGCGCAGAGTTTGCGTACCTTGCTGCGCGCGCTTGGCACGAAGAACAGTGCTCGCTACAACCTTAAGGTGGTGAATAATGATGAGCCACACACCGCAGCACCCCAGTCTGTGGATAACTTAACCACTGATACAGTGGATAACGATGATGAGAGCGAATCAGATTTTGCAAAAAAGTCTCGCCAAGAGCTTGCAGAACTCGACGACCTTGATATATAATACGATCAGTTCAGAAACGAACTGCGAGAAAAATAAACGCTCTTTGCGAGCAAACCAACAAGGTTTGAGAGCCTTATTTGTGCAAGAAAACTGCTGTGGAGGCAGTTTTTTTGTTGGGTGTATTGAGCAGTCTATTCATAATACTATTACCTCATTGTCAGTTTATCGTAACAGTTACCCAAAGGAAGTATATATTTGCGTAACTGTAGTCTTATGCTACAATGCCTCGTATTATGAAAGATATCGTTACTACTCAACAGGCTCAGCCATTCCGTCTCGTCGATGTTCGCTTGGTCGCTATGGCAATCTTAGCAGCTATCACGTATGCTGTACTCAAATTTACCGGTATCAGTAGTGATTTTCCACCACTTGATATGATTTATTTTCCATTTGTCAACATTATCTGTGGTATTGTTATTTGGCGTGAATTCCGGCGGTGTCATGTCTCGGTGTGGAAATATCTTGGGTTTGAAAAGCGGCGCCTTGGGAAAGACATTGCTTGGGGTGTATTATGGCTCTTTGTTACTTATATTCCGATGATAATTATACTTATGGCAGCGATGTATCTCATGTTTGGTGCGGAAATGTTTTCGCATTTCGAGCAGGTATTTACCAAATCTGCTCCGCAGCTGCCGTCAAGTGTTTTGTCGGTCATAAGTATCTTTAGTGCAGTTGTATTTCTTGTTAATGCGCCAATTGAGGAGATTATTTATCGAGGTTGGTTGCAGCGCGGTCTAGCGAAGCGCTTTGGTGCTGTAATCGCCATTCTTATTCAGGGTGTGCTCTTTGGCTTGCAACATATGATGTTTGCTGGGGACGTTCGCGGTATGATTTCGTACGCCTTTATGTTCTTGGCGTGGGGTGTAACGGCAGGTATTATTGTTCATCGGCAGCAGCGTTTGGCGCCGATGGTAATTGCTCACTGGATTGTCAATATTGCACTTGGCGTGGGTCCAATGATTGCAATTGCATTCATGGCAGTCTAAGCCGAATGTCCTGTAAAAGTACGTACTTCATTGAGTTGTCATAATAACGGATTGGCATATTTCGTGAAAGCGAACAAGTCAAGGAGACATTATCGCAACCGGCTCAAAATATTCGTCAGGCCAGCAATACCGGCAATAAGTAAGAGTAAAACGCCGATGATCACAATCAGTAAACCATAATGGGGTTGGTACCTTGGTGGATTGTAACCGTGAGTATGGCGCGGATCGTGGCGGGTGGCTTCGGTATCAATCGAGATATTGGCAATCGCTGGCTCTACAAGGTGTCGAGACACCGCTGCCTCACCGTCGAACTGCTCGAGTGTAATATTCTCGTTGAGCGGCGTGATGGTTGTACGTCGGCTCGATAGTTCGAGGTGCTGCGCGGTCGTGTTGTCTGTCTCCGATCCAAGATCCATAGCATAACCAGTATAACAAATGAAAAACATAAGCGTAAAGACCCAAAAATCTCTCGCGCAATATGTTAGACGGTGCTGTAGTAATTTGCTACACTAGGAGAGATGAAAAAATTCCAAGTGATCAGCCTGTTTCCAGAGATGTTTTCTGGCGTGTTTGAGGCTTCAATGCTGTGGAAGGCGCAGCAGCGAGGCCTGGTGGAGCTGACGACGATTGATCTGCGCCAATTTGGGCTCGGTCCTCGTCGAACGGTCGACGACACACCGTATGGCGGTGGCGATGGCATGCTACTACGCGTTGAGCCACTCTGGCGGGCAGTGCGGCACGCCAAAGAGCGCGACCCGACTGCCAAAGTACTCATCATGACGCCGCGCGGTCAGCGCTGGCACCAGGCCTTGGCGCAGCAGTATAGCCAGACCGACCATGGTTACATCTTCATCTGTGGGCGCTATGAGGGGTACGACGAGCGAATTATGCAGGTGGTAGACCAAGCGCTCCGAGTGGGTGACTATGTCCTGACTGGTGGTGAGCTACCCGCCATGACGATTATCGACTCAATTGTGCGACTGATCCCTGGCGTCCTTGGTGGCGAGATGAGCGCAGCGATCGAGAGCTTTAGTGATGGCCAGACACTGGAGTTCCCGCAATATACACGCCCAGAGGTGTGGCAGGGGATGGCAGTGCCCGAGGTATTGCTCAGTGGCCACCACGGCAACATTGCGGCTTGGCGGGCAGAGCATTCGCTCCCAGTAGATGACTAGCCATTGTCTATACAAAAGAAACACCCGAGCATGCCATGAGCACTCGGGCGTTCTGTTGTGGTGGATATATCGGAGAGCGACTGATACAAGTATGTATAAAATGTTTATGTTTGTAACGTTCGCTCCCTCTATAGTAGCGAACATGTGGCACAAGTGCAAGGAAATACGTGTAAAACAGGGTAATATCTGATATGATAAGGCTATGAAGCAGCGTATGATTAGGTTTTGGCTTGGGTTATTTCAGGCGATTTTTCCAGAGCATTTACGGCGCGATCCTGCGTATTGGCGGCGTCTCGCACTTGGTATCGTCGTAACGTTTTTGATCATCACACAGCTCTTTACTTTTGAGAAGTTTGCTAATATCACCAGTGGGTGGCATGTGACTGGTGGGGGAGTGGTAGCTGCTCTCTTGGCTGGCTTATTGCCGCTGCTTGAGCTCGGTAGTTTGCCATTTTTGCTCTCGATGGATATGTCGCAGGGGTCACGCTGGGTTTCGCAGGCATGCCTACTTGCAGTCAGTGTAGCGTGGTTTGGTGTGGCGCTGTGGTGTTTTCTCGCTGTGCCGATGAGCGAATCGGGCCTCTTTGGGGCAACCTTGCCACTGCTCAATGGTTGGTGGACGGTAGCATTCACGGGCTTACTTGGCGTGGCAGTGGTGCTTGTGGTGCGCGAAGCAAATAGCTCAAAATCCACTCGTGATTGATGAACTATCAGTCTAGAGTGCCTCAATAGTAAAAAATCGCTATTAATTATCGCATCTCCTCTACACCCCCGAGGAGCACCACTGTAGTCGGTGCTTTTCGAGAGTATTAGACTTCAGTGCTGGGTCGAAATATCGCAGTCCGATCAACTTTGATCTATCAGAAAAATAAAAAACTTGAAGAGCTAATACTTAAAATAGGTAAAGCCCGAGTGAGAGCGTGATCGAACAGACACTCCAGATAAAGTCGCGATAAAAAATTACCAGCCGACAAATGGCTGGTAACAATGATAACTTGGCTGGGCCGGAGGGATTCGAACCCCCGAATGCCAGGACCAAAACCTGGTGCCTTACCACTTGGCGACGGCCCATCACTGCGTGGCGCCTCCGTATTGTACCATGCTTGCGAGAGTGGATCAATAGTGCGTAGTGTGTCGGGGCTGCGCTTTATATTGAATGTAGAGACTCTGTGATTGATCGACTTTTGGTGGGTTGCGGTGTTGCTGAATAAAAATAACAACAAATTGCTCTGACCACAGTCACATGCTTCATATAACAGGGGTCGTGCTAGTATACCCGTTGTGAATATCACGCTTGACCCACAGTATATAGAGTAGTATAGTGCATAGTAAGCGCTATATATGGTGTATATAACACTAGTAACCGATGCTTGCACAATCATAAAAACAAGGATAAACACTCATGCCGTGGCGCGCGTGCTGCCGTGGCAAGTAAAGGGGAGGGATATGTATCACACAATTACCAAACGCGATGGGCGCATCGTGGCATTTGACGACACAAAAATTATGGCAGCAATCGAACGAGCTGGCCTGGAAACGGGTGAGTTTGCTGAGGAAGAGGCCTATCAGTTAGCTCAGGCGGCGATTGCCCAGGCGAAGCAGACTATAGCGGATGATGCACTCACCGTGGAGCAGATGCAGGATGCGGTAGAGGGTACCTTGCTGCGCTCGCCATATAAAAAGACCGCTAAGGCGTACATTATTTATCGTGATCAGCATCAGAAGCTGCGCGAGATTGCTGCTAGTGCACATGTTGACCTGATTGACCAATATTTGCTCAAGCTTGACTGGCGGGTTAATGAGAATTCCAACATGGGCTATAGCCTCCAGGGGCTGAATAATTACATTTCAAGTGAGGTGAGCAAAACCTACTGGCTCAACAAAATCTACAGCCCAGAGATTGGTCGCCTTCATCGGTCCGGTGACCTCCATATTCACGATCTTAACCTTGTGAGTGTGTACTGTGTGGGCTGGGACCTCATGGATCTGCTCCGGCAGGGTTTCACTGGTGTGCCAAACAAGATTTCGTGTAAGCCAGCCCGACATTTTCGCACGGCACTCGGCCAGGTCGTGAACTACTTCTACACACTGCAGGGCGAGGCAGCTGGTGCTCAGGCCTTTAGTAATTTCGACACCTTGCTCGCACCATTTATTCGGGCAGATGGACTAACGTACGATGAGGTAAAGCAGATACTGCAAGAATTCATCTTTAATGTTAATGTGCCGACGCGTGTTGGCTTCCAAACGCCGTTTACGAACATCACGCTTGACCTCGAATGTCCTCAGCATATGGCAGGCACACCTGTGATCATTGGCGGAGAGATGCAAGAGAGCAACTACGGCGACTACCAGGATGAGATGAATACCTTCAATCGGGCACTGCTTGAGGTGATGACGGAGGGTGATGCCAACGGACGGGTCTTTACTTTTCCGATTCCGACGTATAATATTACGGCTGATTTCGACTGGGATAATCCTGTGATTGACAACCTGTGGGAAGCCAGTGCAAAATACGGCATTCCATACTTTAGCAACTTTGTGAATAGTGATATGAGCCCAGAAGATGCGCGCAGTATGTGCTGCCGCCTGAGGATTGATAATCGTCAACTGGAGTATCGTGGTGGTGGCCTGTTTGGGAGTAACCCAATGACGGGGTCAGTTGGTGTGGTGACGATTAACCTGCCTCGCTTGGCACTGAAGTCGAGTGACGAAGCAGCGTTTCGGGCTGGTCTCGTCCACCTTATGGAGCAAGCGCGCGATAGTCTCGAAGTTAAGCGCAAAACACTCGAGCGCCTAACCGATGCTAACCTCTACCCCTATACCAAGTTTTATCTGCGCGATATCAAGCAGCGCTTTGGTGAATACTGGAAGAATCATTTCTCGACAATTGGCCTCATTGGCATGAATGAGGCGGCGCTTAATCTCCTTGGCGCGGATATTGGCCAGGCTGCAGGGCAGGAATTTGCCGAGCGGACACTCGATCTAATGCGCGAGACGCTCGTGAAATTCCAAGAAGAAACTGGCAATAACTACAATCTTGAGGCAACGCCAGCCGAAGGCACGACCTACCGCCTGGCGCAGATCGACCAGCGCGACTACCCAGAAACAGCGCATTTTGCCAATGGCACGGGTGCCACGGTGCCAGCGCCGTTCTACACCAACAGTACTCACTTGCCGGTCAATTACACCGACGATCTCTTCGAGCTACTTGATCTCCAAGACGAATTGCAGACCAAATATACTGGTGGCACTGTCATCCACTTCTTCCTTGGTGAGCGAATGGATGACCCCACAACACTCAAAGGGCTCGTGCGAACAATCTGCCACAATTATCGTTTGCCATACTTTACGATCAGTCCGAGCTTTAGTGTCTGCAAGAATCATGGCTATCTGCGTGGGGAACACGAGGCGTGCCCACAGTGCCAGGAGCCGTGTGAGATATATTCGCGAGTGGTGGGCTATTTGCGGCCGGTGCAGCAGTGGAATAAGGGCAAGCAAGCAGAGTTTGCGCTGCGCTACCACTACGACAAAGCAGCTGATACAATCGATGCTTAAATAATTAGGAAGAAGGGAGGATGGTGATGGTTCAGATCGGTGGTATCCAAAAGTTTAGCACAGTCGACTACCCAGGTCACACCTGTGCGGCAGTCTTCTTGATTGGCTGTAATATGCGCTGCGGTTACTGCCATAATCCAGAACTCGTCTTACCTGAGCAGTATATTGGCTGTATCCCTGAGGCGGAGATTCTTGATTTTCTTGCGCGGCGGGTTGGCTTGCTTGATGGTGTCGCGATCAGTGGTGGCGAACCAACGATGAGTGAGGATTTACCTGACTTCATTCGGGCTATCAAGCAGCTCGGTTTCCTCATCAAGCTCGATACCAATGGGACCCACCCGGCGATGCTGCGCCAGATGCTGGATGAGCAACTGCTCGACTTTGTGGCAATGGACATTAAGGGACCACTGGAAAAATATGTGGAGATTGCTGCGCGGCCAATTGATACTGATGCGATTATGGAAAGTATCGACCTCATCCGAAGCCGGGTCGATCACGAGTTTCGCACGACGATTGTGCGGGGGCAACTTGAGCCGGCAGACTTCGACGCAGTCGGGCAGATGGTGCAAGGTGCACAGCGCTTTGCCCTGCAGCATTTTATTGCAAGCGATACGCTGGTGAGTAGCCGCTTTTGCGATGAAACGAGTTTTACCGACGAGGAGATGGCCCAGGCTCAGCACATTATGCAACGCTATGTAACAGAATGTGTGGTGCACTGATGCAGTATTATACAGGGACAATCCAGCAAGTGATTCAGCACACGCGTGATGTGACGACGTTGGTGTTTGATGCCAAAGGCGACGCACCATTTCGCTATACCGCCGGACAATACATTACCGTTATCAAGCCAGAGTCCCGTACGCCTGAGGGCAAAGCGTATAGCTTATCGAGTTGGCCTGGCGAAACACATCTGAGCATTACCGTGAAGGACATTGGCGGTGAGTATTCCCACTACCTATGCAGCCGGCGGGTGGGCGACCAACTAACTTTTTCGGCGGCGTATGGGTACTTTAATCCACTGACAGATCGCCCACTCGTGGGGATTGCCGCTGGAGTCGGTATTAGTCCAGTGTGGAGTATTATAAAGAGCGAATGCGCGCGTGATCCGCATCGGAATATTCAGCTCATATATAGCAATCGAACCGTCGACGATATTGTCTTTGCGGCCGACCTTGCTGCGTATGAGGCGCGTTACCCGCAGCTGTCGCTCCACCACTTCGTGACACGCCAAGCAACAGTCCCACCCAAGATACACCAGGGGCGAATTGATCTTGATACGTGTATCAACCCAGCGGCACACTACCTAGTGTGTGGTTCAGTTGCATTTACGCGAGCGATGTGGCAGGGGCTCACTGCGCGCGGTATTGCGAGTAAACGTATTGCAACGGAGGTGTTTTTCGAATGAGTGAGCGGCTTGCCAAAGCACCAACCAAGCGCTCGCCGGAGGAAATTGCGGCCTGGCAAGAAAATGCGCGGCGGATTGCGCAGGAACGGATTGGCCAAGCAGCCTGCAATGCATGCCCACTTGCCCGCATCTGCAGTGTTAAGAATCCCGAAGCCTGCAATCCGAACCAAATTGCCCAGCAAGCTGGTGGAGAATACACTGGTGGCGACAGCGCAGAGGTGTCATACAAAAAAGTCCTCGACGACGACCGTATCAATGTTGTGATTGCCAATGTCAAGAAGAAGGAGCAACCCAAGCCAAAAGCACAGCGAGCTCCTGAAGTACAAAGACCTCCAGCTCATACGATCAGCATGCCGCCAGTTGACATCGTTAAGGCCTCACCAGCGCGCCCGAAGATGGAGCAATCGACCAAGCCAACAGTCATCCAGCAGATCATCAATGCAGTTGGGAAGTTGCTCAATACCCCAAAGGTAAAGCAGCAGCCTGCTCGACAGGCACAAAAGTAACCACTGCATTATAGATGTTTCTTGTAAGTGAGGTAAGTGAGCTACTTTGCTGTATGGTATTTGGTGAAGGATAAGTTTATTATTGTAGTGAGCTTTGGATCTACCGCTTTTATTTATAGCCACGGATGTGAGTAATCGCTATCCATTGCGCCAGATCAATCACGCAGAAATACCCGAACAGTGCTATAATAGAGGTATGAATACCGTTGTTCGCCTCGCTGCTGATGGGCTGATGATCCCGATTGTCGCTGTAGCTCTTTTCGCACTATTTTTCCGTGCACCTCAAGCCCAGCGCTACCAACGTTACACACGCGTATTTATGGCAGGCCTGACGTCCTATTGGTGCGCCAAGGTCATTGGTGCGCTCTGGCAGCCCGAGACGCTCCGGCCATTTGAAAAGCTTGGTACAGACCCAGGTGCGCTCTACCTCAATAACCCCGGCTTTCCGTCCGATCACGCACTCTTTGCAATGTTTCTTACCTTAGCGGTGTGGTATGTGACGCGCCAGCGGCTGCTCACCGTGGCGCTATTTGTTATGACGGTGTTGGTGTGCCTTGGCCGCGTGGCGGCACTGGTACATACACCGCTCGATGTTGCTGGTGGGGTGGCCATTGCACTGCTGGGTGCTGTATGGTATGTGCCACATCGCAAAAAATTCTGGCGCAGACTAGCAAAATCGGCAAAAACATAATATAATAGCTCCCAGTAAGGAATTGGAGCTAGATATATGGACGAACAGATATACGCACGCACCGCCGACCCAGATGAGGTGGCCGAAGCGGCGCGCCAAGCTAAAAAAGCAAAAACCGCCAAAACGGCAACCATCACCAAGACGGTGCTTGACGATGGGCTCGACCACAGCCGAGCAATCGACAACCCCTTTGCTCAGGGTGGTGTGCTCGATACATCCGAAGACACCGAGCATTTTGTGAACTTATCGTGGCCCGATATGGGGCAGATTATGATAGGCGCGGCCATTACTGGCGTGGTGACGAGTGCAGTGCTGCTGCTCGTTGCCAACCTCGGGGTGTTTGGTACGGTTTGTGGCCTTGGTAGTGCCAATCCAGCAAGCTGTGGCACACCTACATTCTATACAGTCTTGAGCGCAATGGTTGTGGCAGTGATCGTCGGGCTTATATTTTTGGTGCAGCGCCGTGTGTATCGTCCTGCTCTTGTTATGCTTGCAACGGCAGTGGGTCTCTGGCCAGTGCTTACGTGGCTGGCAGCATCGTCATGGTATGTCGTAGTGCCGGTTATTACGATTTTGATGGCACTGAGCATTGGCGTGTTTTCGTGGATCTCGCGCCTGCGCAACCTAGCAGTCACACTTGGTGCAATGGTGGCGATCATTGTATTGATATATCTTGCGACACTGTAGATAGCTCTGAGCCTCACACTATTTTGCTTGGTAGTTACTTACTGTACTTAAATGAGCAACCTCTGTTTTCTATGTTTCATTCTCTACTTCTTCTTTCACTCAGTTTTCTTGCCTGAATTTCAATTTCTATCAATTCTCATATCTCTCTTTGACCAATACACGATGAAGGTCATTTCCTTCTGGTGTCAGAGCCGAAAATTCATTATCAACAATTTTTACACTTCACCTGAAAGAAGCAATGAGAGGGGGTTTTGATATCATATAGCATACTCACATTGCTTTGTCATATGTCAATTAACACTTCTCATGAGTAATCTCTACATATTGAAACTAAAGATATATTTGTGAGACCAAGAGTCACATGTCATTCGATGAAGTGGCACGTGTGGCCGTTTCTTAAGCCTCCTCAGAATAGTGCTATACTAGAGACATGGAACTTTCTCTTGTGCTTGGAATCATTCTTGTTATTGTCCTCGTTGGCTGCGGTGCAGTGCTGAGCCTGCTGCTGGCGAAGCTTAATGAGCTGAAA
This sequence comes from uncultured Candidatus Saccharibacteria bacterium, assembly GCA_963554165.1. Taxonomy (GTDB): domain Bacteria; phylum Patescibacteriota; class Saccharimonadia; order Saccharimonadales; family Saccharimonadaceae; genus Saccharimonas. The sequence goes on from CAUVQR010000003.1 coordinate 35,693, forward strand.
GATCAGCAATCGGTGGCGCTTCTCAAGAGCGACGTGACGGAGTTGTCGCGCACAATAGCCGCTATGCAGCAGTCGGTTGGAGACAAGCTCGAGCGCTCGGGCGCTGCTATGCAAACGTCAGTCCAGAAGCAGCTCTCTGAGAGTGCCAAGCTGGTGGCCGATGTGACGCAGCGCCTCACCAAACTAGATGAGACTAATCGACGCGTCGTCGATGTCGCAGATGAGCTTAAGACACTGCAAAACGTTTTGCAAAACCCCAAGCAGCGCGGTGTCTTTGGTGAGTACTATCTGCAGAGTGTGCTTGAAAATGTGTTGCCACCGGCTCAGTATCAGATGCAATATCGCTTTGCCGATGGCGAAGCGGTCGATGCAGTGATCTTTCTTGACAAGGGACGCGTGCTGCCGATCGATAGTAAATTTAGCCTCGAGAACTACAACCGGATGATCAACGCCACGAGCAAAGACGAGCGCCAGCAGCTGCTCGGCCGCGTTAAGCTCGACCTCAAGCAGCGCATCGACGAGACGAGCAAATACATTCGTCCCAGCGAAGATACGATGGACTTTGCCTTTATGTTTATCCCTAGTGAGTCGCTGTATTATGACCTGCTTATCAACAATGTCGGGCAGGGTGGCTCGAGCCGCGATCTGATTGAGTATGCCTTTCGCGATCGACGGGTGATTATCGTCAGCCCAACCAGTTTCTTGGCATATTTGCAGACGGTGCTGCAGGGGCTGCGTAGCCTCCAGATCGAAGAACAGGCCAAGGATATTCAGCTACGGGTTGGCCAGCTCGCGACGCATATCAAGAAGTTTGATGAATTGCTAGGCAAAATGGGCAAGAGCCTCGCCACAACAGTTGGTCACTACAACACAACCTATCGCGAGCTCGGCAAGATGGACAAAGACGTCGTGCGCATTGCTGGCGGTGAACGCCAGAGCGAGCCACAGTTGCTCGAACGACCTCAGCGTGGGGATGAGTAGTTTAGTTTTTTCGACAAAGAAAACTCATCACTACTCGGCGTCGTGTATCGAGTAATCTGCTCCATTCTGAATCAAAACCTGCCGATCACCCAGGAATATAACATCATCTCGCTCCTGAGTAAGCTTTGCCGCTGTCTTGGCAAATGCTGGAGTGTCGGCGTGAGGTAGGATAGTCTTATCAAGCAGTTTGAGGCCATCCCACACAATGTACTCGGCAAACTCTGGTTTGTCGAGTACAGCAATATGGCGCAAGCTGGCACCAGCGACTACTGCACCAGCACTTGCTCCACCGTAGACGACGGCGTCCTCATTGAGCAAGCGGCGTAGTATATCATCAAAGCCAGCCTGTGCCATAGCATCGCGCAGCATAAAGGTATTGCCGCCAAGCACCCAGATTAAGTCATAATGCTTGAGAGCGAGATATTGATAATCCTTTAGCTTTGGATCGGTAAAGTGCTTTAGGTCAATCACAGCAGGCCTCTTCTCGACGCCAAGTGAGCGAAACATCTCTCGCGCCTCAGTGATGCGAAGCCTACGAATCCGCTGGATGTAGCAGTCTAGCGCGTTGGGAATCAGCGCAATATTCGTCTCGGCTGGCTCTTTGCCAATCAATGCGAAGAGCTGGTCTGGTGCAGGAACGGTGCAGGATGATAAATAGAGTCTCATGGAAAAATACCTCACGAGTTAGGGTTATGTTGATATGAAGGTCGACTTTGAATCGAAATTACCTGATATCCGTCGTGGTCAGTCTCTCGTGAGTGACCGCTACCTGCTCGAGAATATCATCCGGCTCAATCGTAATATCGGCGATACGCATAGCGCGTGTTTTTTCGTCTGAAAGTACGTATTTGAATAGTACCGGGTATAATTTCTTCTTCACGACCTTCATGTAGTGTCGCTATTGTAAATCCTCGCGTGAGATTTGTCAAACAGGGGTAACTATAATCGTAGCAAAAACCACAACATATTTTGAAATATAAGAATTGCACCATGCATTGCTATTTTATGCAAAAAATGACCTCTGGCAGATCGATGTGTATGATCAAAATAGACTATCTCGCTTGCGAAAAATATGGATAAAGTTATTGTCTTGTGTTTGGCAAAGCAGAGTAGCTGTGATTAAATAAGAACAGATAACGAACGTAAGGAGGGGATATGTTGGCAACACGAGCAACAAAACAAGCAAAAGCTGGCTTGGCGCTTGGGCTTACCATGGCGTGCGCTGTGATTGGTACGAGCTTCGCTATGGCGCAGCCAGCATCGGCCAGCAGATCATCTGCCGCGTGATGTACAGGCGCATTATAAAAAAGTGTGGAGTGATGAATTTGATGGTAATACGCTCGACCTCAGCGTCCGCGATGGCGCAGAGTCGTGGGAGAAAATAAAGAACCTCGAGGGCATTCAACATGCAAAGAATCTCACCTTTGTTTCTCTCAAAAACACCGAAGTGAAGGATCTCACACCACTCAGCGGCCTGAAAAAGCTGAAGAGTGTCGAGCTGAGTTGGCCGTTGACGATTAATCGGTAGATTAGCATACTCCATAGAAAATACAGGGCAAATGCCTTGTATTTTTCTATGAGAAAGGTCTATCTCTTGAATGTAATTTTTTGCGGGTATCAATATAATAACCATTAACCGAATCTTCGCTGTTTGTCCAGGTCTCGGTGATAAGTAGATTACTGCTTAATAGCTCGTTGAATTTTTGTACGTTGGCGGGTAAAAGCATGGGGGAAAATATGCTCAATTTTCTGCGGGCCGCTCGTAGTCAAGACAGTAATACCTGGTGCATAATCGTGAAAGATCTGACGGCATTTGCCACACATGTCGACAATTTCGATCTTTCCTGTGTCATCATTTTTACGCACAGCGACGATCGAATCGAAATCATAGATACCTCGATTAATAGCAATTGCCAGTGCAGCTGTCTCGGCGCAGACGAAGCCAAGAAAATGATCGATGTTGACTGCAGAGATCACCTCGCCGGATTGGCAACGCAAAGCTGCTGCCACAGTGTGAACTGGTGGTGTGTGTCGCTGCTCGAGAAGCACCTGGGCGGTGACAAAAAGCTCATTATCATGATGCATATGGTGAACCTTGGTTATAAAACGAATAGACGAGGCTAAAACTGTCGCAAAAAATCCAACTTGCCGCTCTCAAAATGCCGCACGTCTTCGATGCCGTATTTCATCATCACCAGGCGGTCGATGCCGCAGCCAAAGGCGAAGCCGGTATAGGTATCGGGGTCGATGTTGGCTGCCCGCAGCACATTAGGGTGGATCAAGCCGCAGCCAATCAGCTCAACCCAGCCTTCACCGCTGCATACCTTGCAGCTGGGGTCTTTGCCTTCGCAGAAGGGGCAGCTTAGGGCAAACTCAAAGCTTGGCTCGGTGAAAGGGAAGTAGAAGGGGTTGACCCGCACATCAAGCTGCTTGCCGTAGTAGCTTTGCAAAAATTCCTGTAAGGTCGCAATCAAATTGCCGACGTTGACTCCCTTAGCTACATAGACGCCCTCCACTTGGTAGAAGGTGTGCTCGTGCCGGGCATCCAGGTCTTCATTGCGGAAGACGCGGTCGGGTACAATGGCGGCGATTGCTTCACCCGCATCCAAATTGTGGCGATAGGTGGTCAGGACGCGGTTTTGCATGGTGCTGGTATGAGCCGGCGCGATCAGGCGGTCGCCCTGCACGTCTGTCTCGACGGTCATGAAGGTGTCGTAATCATCGCGGGCGGGGTGGCCTTTGGGGAAGTTGAGGCTCTCGAACATATGGAACTGATCATCAATTTCGCGCGACTCCTCCACCACAAACCCCATGCGGTAAAAGATATCAGCAATCCGCTCGATCTCTTGCATTAATGGATGCGTTGAGCCCTGGTTTGTTGGTAGTAATGGGGGAATAGCCGTGTTGATATCCATCGGCGCCGTGACGTCAATCGGTGTGCGCTCAACAGTCTCAAGTTCCTCGAGGCGGCGCTCGATGGCAGTTTGCACGGCTTGCTTGAGTTCATTAACACGCTTGCCAAATGGCCCACGCTCCGCTGGGGGGAGTGATGTGATATGCCCATACAGTGCGCGCAATTCCTCGTGGCGCAGCACTTCGCGCGGGGTGGTCGATTGGCTCACGGCCAGGAGTAGCTTTTGCTGGATAGCGTCAAGGTCTGTCATATTGCCACTCCGTTATTGCTGCCCATTGATAGTTAGCGCAACAAAAAAGCCAAAGGTAAGCAGTGCAAGAAAGCCAACCACCAGCCACACCCCAGCTAGTGTCGTTGTTTGCTTGGTGCCTTTGAGATATTCGGATTGCTCGACGCCGGTCTCACCGCTTGCTGGTGCGGCACCATCACCGGTGTGACTGCTGGCAGCTGCTTTAGCGCGGAGATCGGCCGCGATACGCTCTTGCAGCTCACTGCGCGTTTGATCTTGTTTCATATATTGTCCCATGTCTTTAGTATAGCATTATTTGGCACGATCGACATCTGATATCGCCGACAAACAGGGTGGTGTGATATACTAAAGGCGTAGTATCAACTAGTGAAGGAGGGACGTATGGCTACCAAAAAAGCCGTTTCGACCAAAAAATCGGCCGCGAAAGACTCGGCCTCCCAGCCTCAGGCTGCACCAACCGTAAAGGCTGCATCGACCACATCAGCCACCAAGACTGTTGTCCATAAGCGACGCGAGCCAGCTCTGCCGAGCAATTTACTCAACATTATTTTTGCTGAGCTGCTTGGTACATTTATGCTCACCATTGCCGCAATTGGTGCTGCAACTCAATTTGCACCACTCTACCTTGGCCTCACACTGCTTGTGATTGCTGTGGCGGTGGGTGCAGTATCTGGCGCACATATCAACCCAGCGGTCACCTTTGGCCTCTGGACAATGCGCAAGCTCAAGACAGCGCTGGTACCATTCTACTGGATCGCCCAGCTGCTTGGTGGGGCGCTCGCTGTCGTTGTACTGAATGGTTTAAGTGGGAGCGCTTTCAAGCTCAGCTTCGAGCACTTTACTACCTTTAGTTGGGCGGTCTTTGGTGTTGAGCTCGTCGGCGCAGCGGTGCTGATGTTTGGCATTGCGGCTGCCGTATCGCGCGTGGCCGAGCTCAAGCAAACAGGCCAGGCAGTGGGGATCGGTCTATCTTTGGCCGCTGCCGCTATCGTGGCTGGTGGCTTGCTAACTCAGGTGCAGGCTTCGGTGGACACATCGTCAGTCCAAGACATCAAACACTTGCCACACGAATTGCGTGCAAAGAGTGCAACACTTAACCCAGCAGTGGCTATCGCTGCAACAGAGGCACCAGACAGTAGCTTTACTGGCGCACAAGCAAGCCGTGGCGAGACTGGCTATAGCCGTCTGAGCATTGAGGTGATTGCTGGTACCTTGATCGGTGCTGCGCTTGGTGGTAACCTCTACCTACTAGTAGCAGGCCGCAAAGCAGAATCGTAAGCAACAGGCATCAGATTGAAACCAAGACCACTCTCTTTAGTAGGGTGGTCTTGCTATATTGGCAACTATTCGCCATACTATAGCGTATGAAAGATTCTCCCTCACTCCAAGCTGGAATTATAAAAGTAATTGCTACGCTCATTGGCGGCATTGTTGCAGTTGGCGCGATCACCGTTGCAGCTGCCTTCTTGTGGCCCGCCCAGAAGGCAGAACTACGCACAGCAGATATCAAGCGACTAGATTATGATAGCTCGATGGCGGCTATCAACCAGCAAATTACCCACGATACAGCAGAGGCTGGCCTGCGCAATGAATGCCGCTCGTTTGCCAAGACGCACGGCAAGAAAACAGCTAAAGCTATCTTACTTATCCACGGTATCAGTGGCTGCACCAGTGATATGGCCGATATTGCCAATGTATTCTACGAGCAGGGCTACAACGTTTATGCGCCGCGCGTGCCACAGCATGGCTATGCCGACAAGAAGCGCCATAGCCAGATCTCCTTCAGTGATATGGTCAACTACATGACCACCAGTGCTCGCCAGGTCAGCGGCCTTGGTGAGGAAGTTGGGGTGGCAGGCCACTCTGGCGGTGGCAATATGGCAACGTGGCTTGCGCAGTATGGTAATGGACTCTTCTCGCGGGTGCTGCTCATCGCGCCATTTTATGAACCATCGGCTAGCCAGGCTCCCAAGTGGCAGATCCCGCTCATGCGCAACCTTTACGGTAATAATATCCTACCAGACCGCTACAGCGGCAATGATGAGGTGAATGGCCTGTCGTATCGCGCCCTAGCAAAGTATGTCACGCTCAAAGAAAACTACAAAGCCAACCTCGCTGCACCAGGTCTTAAGTATGTTGGTGTGGTCGTGAGTGAAGGGGATCACGATATCGACCCAGACCTCGCACACGACATCCCGCAAAAAATGGCAACCAACAACAATGCTTCCTTCCAATACAAAAAATTCCCTGCCAGCATGAATATTAGCCACGACATGACACGCCGCGCCGCGCCAGGGGTGAGCGCTCATAGCGAGGAGGTTTTCCAGGCGTATCTTGCTGCGTACGAAGGAAAGTAATGATGGAAGCGCTGGTAGCCTTTGTTGGTTTTGGCTTGTTTATTATCCATGAGCTGGAGGAGATTGTTCGGTTTGTGCCGTGGATTCGGCACCATGAGCATGACCCGGCATTTGCCAGGCAGATGATTATATCGAATCGCACAGCATACCCGTCAACAGAGACAGTCGCCATCATCATTCTTGAAGAGTCGATCGTTGCACTGGCTCTGCTTGGCGGCGCAATCGCCCTGCACTCACTTGCGCTGGTATGTGCGATTATTCTCGCGAATATGTTGCACTTGGTTGGGCATCTCGTTGACGCAGCGAAATATCGAAGCTGGACGCCTGGTAGCGTCACGGCGCTTATGACACTCCTTGGTAATGGTGTCTGCATAGCCTATAGCTTTGTTGCTGTGCCACAGGTGATTGGCATGTCGCTGATACTGACACCTGTTGCTGGCTTGCTACTGATAGGCAATCTATCGTTTATGCTGAGCCGGTCGCAAGCGGTTGAGCGGTGGCGCATGAACCATCTATAGCAATAACGAGCGCAGCCGATACGTTAAATTATAAAAACCAGCAGAACACACTGCTGGTTTTTGCATATCAAGACTATTCCGTCATATAAAAGAACATACTATTGACATTATATCGAGCTACGGTATACAATAAGAATATACGATATATCGCACTACGATACATATGACTTCGATGTACCAATCGAGAAAGGATAGTTAATGAATAAAACAACGAAACGACGGGATGACGTAAAAATTCTGTTGGCATACTTTGCTGGCTACATGGTAGGTATGACAGCATTGTCGTATGTGCTCGAGCGATTTGCCGCTATATCATCGACAAGTGTGCTTGGGCTCATCATCAATGCTGTAGCAAGTGTGCTCTTGCTTGGCTATATTGTAATGAAGAAACGAGCTGAACTTGCTGCTGCATGGCGCACTGCACGGCAGGCACCGGGCAAGAATAGCTGGTTTGTCATCAAGTATTTTCTCTTTGCATATCTTGCAACGATCCCGGTAACGCTCCTGCTTGTTGCGCTGCAAGTGACTAACCAAAACCAAGCAACGCTCGTTGGTCTCTTTGGTGGGGCGCTGTGGTACGCAGTATTTATGGCGGTGGTATTTGGGCCGATCGTTGAGGAAGTTGTCTTTCGTGGAGTTATCTTTGCTCGCTTATTGCAAAAATCTCGTGTTCTTGCTTATGCAGCATCAATGGTGCTCTTTGCCCTTGTACACGTAGCACCATACATGCTCACAGGAGGAATCAAGAATGGCCTGGCGATTATTAGCTATTTGCCACTGGCGTTCTTCTTGTGCCGAGCCTATGAGCAGAAGAAGAGTCTGTATGCCTCAATAGGCGTACATCTCCTCCAGAATAGCCTCGCGACGATACTTCTTGTGCTCGCAACCCGAGGCTAGACAAGGTATAATACATATCTGAGAAAGCGCACATGATCCAAGCAAAGCTACGACGTATCTACTCACCGATGACCGAGACAGGGTTCTATATCCTATTCTGTTTGCAGGCGGAGATGCATGGCTATACGATTGGTCAGCGCGTCAAGCAGATGACGGATGGCCAGGTGCAGATTAGCCCTGGCACAATGTATGGCACGCTCGCCAAGATGGAGAAGGACGGTATAATTCGCTTCGTACGAGAAGAGGATAAGCGCAAAATCTACCATATAACACCACTCGGCCAAGAGATATTGGCTTGTGAGCTGCAGCGGATCGAGCGGCTGTATAACAATAGCAAAGGAAGGAAATAACTGAATGTCACGAATCATGTGTCGGTACTACATGTTGCCCGAGTATGGAGAGGAGGAGGCGTTTTTTGCTGAGCAGCATCGGCAGGGATATGCCCTTAAACGCTTTATTGTTCCGTTCTTTTATATATTTGAGCCGTGCCCGGCGGCGCACTATACGTACAAAATCGACTTTCAGAATCTTACTCGGCACGAAGAAAACGCGCAGTACCAGCAGCTCTATGCCGACTATGGCTGGGAATATGTTGCATCGACCAATGGCTTCCATGTGTTTCGCAAGCCGAGCAGTGAAGCCGAAGAAGACGATATCTTTAGCGATAACGAGTCTCGCCTGGCAATGGTGAAGCGCATTAGCAAGCAGCGTATGGGGCTGCTGATGATGATTGTTGTACTGCTGTTTGCCTATATTGGATACAAACTCGTACAAACGCCAGCTGTCTTGCAGCGGCCTGAGTTTTATGGGCTAGCACTCGTTGCGCTCTTTGATGGGTATCTTTGCGTGCGGTGCTGGCGTGGATTGCGCCGGCTGAAGCGTGCGCTGATTGCCGAGCAGCGGTAGAGCGTATAGCACAAAATTCCCCTGTTGTTTGTAAGTTTTCTCGCTGCGCTCCCTATGATTATGCTAAGAGCTCATCTGATGCTTGCATGGGATGCTTCAAGCAGATGAGTAGTCGGGCAACCCTTTGCCATAGGAGTAGCAGGGGAGGGGTAGTTAAGCAAAATTTGAGGATCATATTCTCAAGATATAATAAAATACTGCAGCTGGCTGAGCTGCAGTATTTTTGTGAGTGGCTAGAGCCAGCTAGATTTCGGCAGTTTGACGACCCTCGTAGAGGTTGAGGTACTGCGTGTAGACTGCCTGGTGGTGGGTGGCCATACCGCCATCGGTTGACCCAACCATATTGTGACCAATGTTGAGCCGCTTTGGTAAGTTGTAGTGCTGGAACGATGCATTGTTTGCCTGAGCCATGCGCTGCGGAATACTCACTGCTAGGCCGTTATCGACAGCGTCATCATTCTCACTCGTCACTGTCGCAACGCGCTTGAGGCCCGGTGCAGCGAGGTCTTTCTTGAAGTTCTCTTTGACGATGAGATACTTGCCGAGTGCGCGGTATGACAAGCCACTTGGGCTAAACTTATCTGGCAAGATGTTATAACCATACAATGTGCGCAAGATGGGTAGCTGCCACTTAGGGGCTTGGCTAGCTGCTGGCTCGTAGAATGGGGCAAGTAGTAGCACATTCGTAAAGAAGCCATTGCCATACTGTGCAAGCCACGTCGCCATATCACCACCACCAGAGTGACCAACGATGCCAAGCTCATCGCCCAGGCCGCTCACTTGCTGTGCACTCGTCTTCATGAAGTCGGCAATGTCTTTGGTAGAGATCTCGCCATGGCGTTTGTTGTCGGTGTAGCCATGCTTGGGTACGCGTGGGACGTAGACGTTGTAGCCTTGGTTGTAGAATTCATCTGCCAGCTTTTGGTAAACGTTGCTGCAGCCGCTGATGCCATGGATCATGAGGACGGCCTTTGCAGCACGCTTGCCATGAGTCTTCGTGTAAGTGCGACACTCTGGGCGAATGCTGCTGTCGCTCTCTTCTTGCTTGATTTGCTGGTCGATGCTACTCATCGCCTCGTTGTAGTTCTTGCGGCTTATAGTAGCTGAGCGCAAATCGCTACTGGCGGCCGCTTGGCTTGGCGCTAGAAACGTTGTTGCTGCCACAAGCCCTGTCACACTCAACAGGCCAGCAACAACCCAGCTCTTTAGGCTGATATAGTCTGGTTTTGTCATGTCAGTCCTCCTTTAGTACTCTCCAGTATGCCGGAATGTTGCGTCAATTGCAAACACTGGTTATATATCTTGAGACAAGCTTATACTGTTGCAGTTAGAGACTAACAGAGGTCATATTGATGTAAAAACTACAATAAAACCGCATTACTATACAAATGCGGTTTTTGGTATAGCACTGGTAGCGAGTATTAGTCGTGATTAAACTCAAGCCGCTTTAGCCGCTCGTACTCATCGAATTGGTAACTGACGCGGATACTCGTGCCAGTATCATCGGTGACACGGGCGTGGTGGACGCCATTGTCATCGTCGTTCATCTCGATGCTCCAGCCTGGCATCAACTCCACAAAACCCTCCAGCGACCATGCAATGTCGTCCACCTGCTGCAAATAGCGTGGCAAGCGCGAGTAGAAGTAGTCAAGCGTAATGGGAGGTACGGGCTCAGAGATATTCTCAAGCAAAAGTACCACACGGCGACCACCACGAATCGGTGAGCTGTAGTAGTAATAACCCGTACCAAAGATAGTGATGGCAGCAAAGCCGATATCGTGCGCGACACTGGCGATCACAAGCTGCTGGTCTATATCGGATGGGAAGGTATATTCAACTTCTGGGCTAACGAGATCATTCTCTTTGTATTCTAAGCCATACTTGCGTACCTTGTGGGCAAGCTCGACCGCTTTGCCAAACTGTGCAAGCTCGTCCGCGTAGCCCCACATGAGGGTTGGTGGCTCAACGGCGATAGATGCAAGCAGGTGTGCCTTGGCCGTTACCTTACCTGTGTCTGATACCATAGCGAAATATTGCTTGTTGAGATCAACCTCGTAGCGAGAAGAGTCGTATGACCCAACCTTGTCCTGAAACATCGTGTCCATTAACTCTTGGCGGAGCGCGCTATAAATACAGTTACGCTGGCCCATTCGTCGAATACCGGTATGCATATAAACCTCCAGATTATGTTCTTGTATGCTTTTGTAATTGTAGCATAAGCAGACGGATAATGTAGCATATTCTGGATAGTATCGCTATTTTATGTCAACACTACAGGGGTAACACACTGCACTCTCAAGCAACCTTGACAGCACTATAGAAGATAGATATTATATACGTATAACTATACATATAGGGAGGAGTACGATGGCTAATAAAACAATCTATTTTTCGCACAGCGACGAACGCTATATTGAAGGGACGTTGCCTGGCCTTAGTATGAGTCTATCTGCAGCACTGATGGCGGGTTATCGTTTGTTAGTTGAGCGGCAGCAAGCAACACACGATGGCTTCCAAGAAGTACAGCTGCGCGTTGGCAAGGATGGCGTGTATCAGCATAAGATTTTTATGGGTCGTAAGATATACAGAACAATAGCAAAGGACAAAGCAGCTCTTCGCGAACAGCGAGTGTACCTTACGCAAAAGGGCCGTTATGTGTACTATGAGCGCAATCACGCCGACTGGAACTATTGGCCTACAGGCACGCAGCGTAGCACGCAAACCAACGACAATCCAGCGACGGTCAAACAATGGGGGAGAATGGAGGTTGTCGATACGATTGATGAGCTCGCGGCGTATATCCCAGAGCGCGCTGTGCAAAATTTACAACAGAGCCTGGAGCAGCCAGTAGAGCATCTGGATATTTGAGAGATAAGACGGTAGATCGTACCTCTTATATGTAGTAGTGTTGGTATACGACGAAAGAGAATACGGTTTGTAGCGCAAGTTTGTTACATAAGTAAAGCAATCCAGAAGGAGGATTTATGACACGATATTGGCTCGGCGTGGCCTCGAAAGACCACGTCCAAATAGGGGTAGAGGGTGGCTTTTGTCAGCTCTGTCATGGCAAGAAGGCACCGCTGACCCGCATGCAGCGTGGTGATTATATCTTATATTATTCGCCCAAGCAGGCCTTTCAATCCGCTGAGCCTTGCCAGGCTATCACGGCATGTGGTGTCGTAACGGGCGATGACATATACCAGCACGAGATGTTCCCGGGGTTCATCCCATACCGACGAGATATTGCCTGGCATGCGCCAGTGCGTGAGGTACCAATTGCGGTGCTGCGCACGCTGCCTGGCTGGCGCGATATCACGCCTAAGCTGCGCTTTGGCCATGTAGAACTGCCTGAGGAGCTATTTCGGGCAATCTACGAATATATGACGGCCACTACGCAGCACGCTAATATTTCCACCTCCAAGAAACGAGAAGAGTAGCACGGCTTTACCTCGAGATGGTATACTATAACCCAGTATGAAAGTCAGCCTCAATGTTATAAAACAACTTATTAATTTTGAATTGCCGCCAGTGGATGAGCTGGTGCGGCGTATTAATCAGCAGCTTGGTAGTGTGGAACAGGTAGAGAACCTGGCTGAGCGTTACCGCGGTGCGCGCGTGGTGCGGGTGGTGGAGTGTGCCAAGCACCCCAATGCCGACCGCCTGAGCGTGACCAAAATTGATGACGGTATGGCCGTGCCGGATGTGCCGCGCGATGAAAACGGCCTGGTGCAGGTGGTGTGCGGTGCGCCCAATGTGCAGGCTGATATGTGGGCCGTGTGGCTACCGCCTGCAAGCACGGTGCCAGCTAGCATCCTCGAGGGTGAGCCCTTTACGCTCGATGCGCGCAAGCTCCGTGGGGTGCTGAGCCAGGGTATGCTAGCCGCGGCTGATGAGCTGGCAATTGGTACCGACCACGAGGGGATTGTAGCGCTGACGCCGCGCGACCTGCCAGCCGGTAAGACACTGCAACCAGGGGCTGACTTTGCCGCGCTGTTTGGCCTGGATGACTATGTGCTTGATATCGAGAACAAGATGTTTACCCACCGGCCAGATTGCTTTGGCCAGCTGGGTGTGGCGCGCGAGATTGCTGGCATCCTCCATCAACCATTTACGAGCCCGGCGTGGTATGACCTAGAGCAGGTATTTGGTGATGGCGATAGTGTGCCGCTCGCGGTTTCGAACGATATTCCGCAGCTTGTGCCACGCTTTATGGCGGTGGCGATCCGCGGCGTGCAGGTAGCACCCAGTCCGTTTTGGTTGCAGTGCCAACTGGTGGCCATGGGGGCAAAGCCGATTAATAACATTGTGGATGTGACGAATTATGTGATGCTAATGACGGCCCAGCCAACCCATGCCTATGATTACGATACACTCCAGGGTGGGCAGCTTGGCGTGCGTATGGCGCGGAAGGGCGAAACGCTGGCACTGCTGAGTGGCAAGACAATTGAGCTGACACCAGACGACATAGTGATTGCCGACGGGCAGGGCCCGGTGGCCCTGGGCGGTATTATGGGTGGCAGCCGCACTGAGGTATCGGCCACAACCACGACGATTGTGCTGGAGTGCGCTACCTTCGACATGTACGCAGTGCGCAAAATGGCCATGCGCCACGGCGTGTTTACTGATGCGCTGGCCCGCTTTAATAAAGGCCAGTCACCCCTGCAGAATGCGGCTGTGCTGAACCGGCTGATCGGTATGGTGGGCGGTGAGCAGGCCAGCCAAGTGATAGATATTAAGCCATTTGTGAGTGAACATGGTGGGATTCTTGATGAATATTTTGCAGGGAAATACGAGCCCGCAACCATAGATATAACGAGTCGATTTATTAATGAGCGCCTGGGGACGAGCCTGGCTGAGAATGATATCTGCACACTGCTTAATAATGTCGAAATCCACAGCCATGGCCCAGAGAACGAGCTTGGCTATATCTGCCTGCAGGTGCCTTTCTGGCGGACAGACCTGGAAACCAAAGAGGATATCGTTGAGGAAATTGGCCGGCTGCACGGCTTTGATACTGTGCCGCGCCAGCTGCCCATGCGCCGTATTCAGCCAGCGCGCAAGAACCCTCGCCGTGAGCTGAGGCGCGTTGTACGCGAGGCACTGGCTAAGGCGGGTGCCAACGAAGTGCTGAGCTATAGCTTTGTGCACGAGCGTGTGCTCAAGGGTGCAGGCCAAGACCCAGCCCAGGCTTTCCGCCTCTCGAATGCCCTCAGCCCAGACCTCCAGTACTACCGCCTGAGTGTGTTGCCGAGTTTGCTGGATAAAGTCCATGCCAATATCAAGGCAGGGCACAGCGAATTTATGCTGTTCGAAATCGGCAAGGGTCACACCAAAGCACGAATGGGTGAGGATGGTCTGCCAGCTGAACAATTACTGATTGATCTTGTGTATAGCAACAAAAAGCCACACGCTGGCGCCGCCTTTTATCGGGTGCGGGCAACGCTAGATCAGATGGCGCATGATAGCGGTCTGACTCTCGTGTATACGCCAGTCACGGCAGCTCAAGATGATCCAGTGTATGCGCCTTTTGACATCAATCGCGCGGCCCACGTTTGGGCGGAGTGCAGTGGCGCATCTGGTGGCAAAGCAGAGCGAACGCTCATTGGTGTGGTTGGAGAGCTGCGCCCTGCGGTAGTGAAGCACTTCAAGCTACCTGAGTATACTGCAGCGGCGTCACTCCGCCTTGATGCGATGGAGCAGGTGTGGCGCGATACAGCGGTACACTACCAGCCAATGAGTCGCTACCCTACTACCGCGCGCGATATCTCGATCCAAACAAGTACAGAGGTTACCTATGATGAACTCATGCAAGCAGTCTCGAGCGCTATGGCTCGGGCTAGCGAAACATACCCAGATGTAACGATCCGCGATCTCACGCCGCTGAGTATTTACAAAGCAACCCCTGATGCATCACATCAAACCACCACATTTCGCCTAACGCTATCGAGTAGCAAGGCAACGCTGAGTGCTGAGCGTGTCCGTTCAATCATCCGGACAGTGTTTGCACCCGAGCAGCATGCGCTGTTTCAGGGTGTGGACTTTGGCGAATGAGGTTGATGCAAGCGACGCTGTGGTAGGCGATTGCGCAGGCGGAGGAAACTCCGCCGCGTGGGCCGACCAATCAGCACGCCAAATGACGCACCAGCCGCAATGGCAATAGCGATGAGGACAGCACGCACTAGCAGACCTGCCTCGCTTGAGCCGGTCGTCACGACACCCATGAGCCCATTGTAGAGCGTGACGCCTGGCACAAGTGGAACGATTCCGGCATTGACGATGGCAAGGCTGGGCATATGCCACAAGCGGGAAGCGGTTGTCGCAATAAAGCCAATTACCAAACCCGCTGCCGCACTGGCCGCAATAGCAGACATGCTCCAGCCAGTAATGGCAAGGTATATATCATAGCCAAGCATGCCAGTTGCACCAGCTAGGATGATGCCGACCGGCTGAGTGTGGTTGCCCAGAGCAAAGGTGGCCGCAATAGCAGCTGCTCCAATATACTGATACATCGTGCCGGTCAGCTGCAACTGATCGGGTGTGGCAATAAATTCAATCCCAAAGCGCCGCGCTGTATACAGGCCAATCATCACACCGATCACCACGCCCATTGTCATCATTGCCACTTTGAGTAGTCGACCTGTCGCCGTCACGTAATATTCGTCGATTGCATCCTGGAAGGCGCCAACGATCATCATCCCTGCCACCAAGAGCACGATACCGCTAACGGTTATGATGGTTGGGTTGATGATACCAAGAACATCGAGATAATGGTTGGTGGCAAGCCATGTGATGATGGTTGCAACCAAAGTAATAACGCTTGCCGCGATGATTTGAGTAAAGAACACAGGGAGGGCAATGCGATTCAAACGAGCCAGCAGCCACATAATCGCCACACCCATCACAAAGGTAGCGAAAATCACTGGTAGCGACGCTGTATAGAGCAAGGCTGAGCCAGCGCTGAGTCCGCCGCCTGCCAGATAAATCACCCAAGGTGGGTAGCGCCGTGGCTTGGCAAGGATAGCATCGAGCTCGCGCTCGGCAGCATCGAGAGTGAGCGCTCCCTCGGCAATAGTCGCAGCAAGGGTCTGGAGGCATTGCATATGTTGGTAGTTGATCTCGCGCGGCGGGATGGTGCGTAGGAGCGTCAGTGGCTCGTAGTCGTTGCCTCTGTCTTGCGATAGAATAAGCTGTGACGAAATCACGTCGATGTGCACTTTGCGGGTACAGTAGGTGTCCGTAATACTGAGTGCCATATGGACGACGTTTTGGGCTGGTGTGCCCATTGAAATGAGCTGGTCGGCAATGCTCATTGCCAGGCGTAGGGCGCGCATATTGGGTGTGAGAGCACCATCAAGTTTCTCAACTGGCGTTGATTGCAGCGCGGTCGTGCCACCAATAGCCAGACGAGCAAGCAGGGGTGAAAATAAGGTGTGGAGACGGTTCATCGCTTTTTAGTATACTGAGAAAAATCGTCATTGCAAGAGGCGTGTTGGCCGATGGTTGTTCGCGTGGTGTTTCTGCGCAAAGCAAGCTGGTAGTGAGCGACAGGATCAACAAGGAATATACAGCAAAGACTAGACAGCATTTATCATCGCGACCTCTGTTATCTAGCAGTCATACCGGCAAGTGTGCTATACTGGGCAAGATAGATTAGACGATGAAATAAGAGGAGTTATGGCAACAACTAAGACACAACGCTGGATTATTATTGTTATTTTGGTCGCGACGGTCGTCGGGACGCTGGGGTCATTTGCGGCAACGTTTCTCGCCTCGGAGAACTACAAGAATGACCAAGCCAAAGCGCAAAAGGCGCAAGAAAAATACCAGAAACTCATGAAGGAATACCAAGCCAAGACAGCTGCTCAAGCCCAAGAGTTGTCAAACAAATATTACCCAACCTTTAGCCAATATACGAGCCGGGTTGGTGAGTTTGACCGCGATAGTGTGAAGGAGCTCTCCAGCGAAGACTTGGTGGTTGGCGATGGTGAGGAAATCAAGGATAATACGGCATTTGCGGCCTACTACATTGGCTGGAATCCGAAGGGTAAGGTATTTGACCAATCTATCAAAGACGGTAAGCTTGATGCACCATTTGCCGTTGAGGGTGGGCTCAAGAGTGCGAGTGTCATCACTGGCTGGAAGGAAGGCATCAAGGGGATGCGCCTTGGTGGAGTGCGTGAGCTAACCATCCCCTCCGACAAAGCATACGGCGAGAAGGGTCAAGGCAATGACATTCCGGCCAATACACCACTCAAGTTCATCGTGATGGCAGTGCCAAAGCCGGCTACAATCGACACTTCAGAACTACTGAAGGCATATCAAGAAGGTCAAGGAGGGAGCAACTATGGACAGCACTACCAATAACAATAAACCAACCCAGACACCAGTCTACGACGTTGTCATGATCGGCGCAGGGCCAAGTGCCCTGGCTGCCGCGGTGTATACAACGCGTGAGAACCTGCAGACGGTGCTATATGAAAAGGCGGTGGTTGGTGGCCTCGCAGCAATTACCGATAAGATCGATAACTACCCAGGCTTTGCAGACGGCGTGTCGGGCCTCGACCTCGCCGAGCAGCTGCAGCGCCAGGCAGAGCGCTTTGGGGCGCAGATTGAGCTGGGTGAGGTATCGAACCTCCGCAAAGATGGCAATGATACGATTGTGACAGTCGACGGGCAGGATGTGCGTGCCCGTGCGGTGTTGATTGCTACGGGCAGTGCATATAACAAGCTTGGTATCCCTGGCGAAGACGCATTGTATGGTCGCGGTGTACACTACTGTGCCACCTGCGACGGTGCGTTTTATAAAGGCAAGCGGCTGGTGGTGATCGGTGGCGGCAATTCTGGCCTGCAAGAGGCGATGTTCTTGACTCGCTTTGCGGAGCATATTGACCTCCTGGTGCGAAGCACGATCAAAGCGAGTGAGATCCTCCAGACCGACCTGCAGCCCTTTATCGAGCGAGGACAAATTAGCGTCCATCTCCATACCGAATCGACTGAAATTATAGCAGAGGACGGCAAGGTAACTGGTGTTGCAGCCATCAGTAATGGCCAGCCAACTACCTTCGCTTGTGATGGGGTGTTTGTCTTTGTTGGCCTTAAGCCAAACACGGGCTTTTTGCAGAGTACGCCCGTCCAGCTCGATGAGCGGGGGCTGATTATTACCAATGAACATCTTGAGACGACAATGCCTGGCGTCTTTGCCAGTGGCGATGTGCGTAGTGGCGCAACGATGCAGATTGCTACAGCGGTGGGCGAAGGCGCGACGGCTGCTTTGAGTATCCGTGAGTATATTCAGCAGCACAAAGCATAGAATAGACAGTATTGGTGCGGGATAGCTAAGAGCCTGAATTTCAAATCTCAGCTCTTGAGTAGCATCTCCTTTCTATCTAACAAAGTAAAAAATCAGTCGTAATGGCTGATTTTTTACTAGTGTGAAGAAGTTGATATACCTAGAGAAGTGGTGGCTGTATAGTATCTTTATGAAAGGAGAGAAGTAAGAGCTTCTAGGTAGCTCTCTCGGCATTAATCTTTTGCATCAAAATTAAATTACCATTTCATATAAACTACTTATATACTCTATTGAATGACGAGATGGAGGGGCTTAGCACTGGTGAGGTGAGGTACTTTATAAAATAAGTATAATTGCTAACTTACGTGTAGTAGACCTATCGCTGCTTGTTGGATGGCACGGAGGAGGAAGGATTTGTGCTCACACTAGAGTAGTCGTAACTTTATTGCTCACTATAACGCTGTAGCTCAGCAAGAAACTTATCCGGATAGTTAGTAACGACGCCGTCTATGCCGCGCTCGGCAAGCTGCTGCAAGGCACCTGGGCGATTGACCGTATAGACGTAGGTAAAGAGATTCGACCGACGTGCAATCTCTATCGCCAGTGGATGTGCATACAAGCGATGAAACCCTACTGCGGTGAAGTCGAGCTTGCGCTGATAGGCCAAGAATGCAAAGGGATTATTGCGGTGAAGTAGGGCGAGATTGGCCTGAGGCGCAAGCTGCCGAAATTGCCGAAGCTCGCGTACGGAGAATGACGAAAGTAGTACATTATCCCAATCATCTGGCGATGTGATGGAGCGGGTGAGGAGCTGATACGTTGGCTCGGCGCTACCGTGCCCTTTGAGCTCAATATTGAGTAGCACAACGCCAAAAAAACGATCTAGCACTGCGAGGAGCGATGGAATAGGCTGCTCACTGGTGAGGGCCTGCAACTCGGTGTACGTCAGGTGGCTAATTGATTCATTTCGGTGGTGGGTACGTAGCAGGCGATTATCGTGCGCCACCACGGGCACACCGTCGCGCGTCAATCGCACATCTAGCTCAAGCATATCAGCGCCCGCCGCGACACCCGCTGCCATAGCGTCGATAGTGTTCTCTGGTGCGAGTCCAGCCGCACCGCGATGACCAATGATTAACATGCTAGCAGTATTATACCATCAAATGGGTTAGTGATGAGAATTAATGTGCCTGCAGAGCAAGGTTGCACTGCCAGCACATCTTCTTTTGCTATTATCGAGCAGATTTTGCTAAAATAAAACAGATAGCAACAGAAAGGAGCTAATATAAATGGCAGATTTTAATAAAGTACTGACGCCTGGCGACGTTGACGCTGGCATCGTCAATGTGGTGGTGGAGATTCCGCAGGGGAGCTACCATAAAATTGAGTGGGATCGCGACCTCGCAGTGATGAAGCTCGACCGGGTTGAGCCAGCAATCTTTGCCAAACCAACCAACTATGGTTTTATTCCACAAACCCTAGATGAAGATGGCGATGAGCTCGACGCGCTCATCATCACCGACCAGCCACTGACAACTGGCGTCGTTCTAGAAGGCAAGGTGATTGGCGTGCTAGAGTTTGTAGACGATGACGAGGTGGATGATAAGGTGATCGTCGTACCAGCAGATGACCGCAACACAGGTGATGCAATCAACTCGCTCGAAGATCTCCCTGCTGCAACACTCAAGCAAATCGAGCACCACTTTAACCACTACAAAGACCTCAAGAAGCCTGGCACTACTGTCGTGAAGGGCTTCGGTGATGCCGCGCGTGCCAAGCAGATTATTCATGAATCTATTGCACGTTGGAATGAACGCTAGATAGCATGTTCAAGCAAATACAAAATACCCCACTGGGGTATTTTGTATTTATGATAGTTATTTATTCCTTGACTTCTTCGAAGCAGCCTCAGGCTTACTAATTGGCATAATTTTATCCGTCAGGCTAATCGCACCATTAACAGCTTGAACACGGATTTTGTTGAGCTGGAGGCGGAGCTTATCGCGCGCGTGGCTGGTGGTAACAAGCTGCGCCCAGCCCGGCTTGGGGTAGGAGAGCTTGCGGGTGAGGACTTCGATGACGTCACCATTCTCAAGTGGCCGCTCGAATGATTCCATTTTGCCATTGATCCGGAAGCCATAGGCGTGCTTGGCGATATCGGAGTGGATGGCGTAGGCGAAATCGAGTGGCAAAGCCCCCTCGGGGAGGTTGTAGATATCGCCTTTGGGAGAAAAAACGAAGATGCGGTGGCCAAAGAGGTCAATTGATAGTTGCTCGCGAGGGATATCCTCGCCAGCGCGCAGGCGAGCAGCGATCTCTTGCAATTGCGTAATCCACTGCAGCTGAGCCGGTAGGTTTGACACACCGCGCCTGGAGTCGCCCTTAAGATACTCTTTACTGTCTTTTTGTTGCTGGTAGTGGAAGCTGGCAGCAAGGCCGCGCTCGGCATATTCATGCATATCGCGCGTGCGGATCTGGAACTCGACAATCTGCTTATTGGGCGTGATGACCGTCGTATGGAGGCTCTGGTAGCCGTTTGGCTTGGGGATGGAAATATAGTCTTTGATACGAGCGATCATCGGTTGGTAGAGCGAGTGGAGGATGCCCAGCACTAAGTAGCACTCTTCCTTGGTGTGGACAATGATGCGTAGTGCCATCAGGTCATAAATATTGTCGAGACTACCACGCTTTTGGAGTTTGCGGTGCAGGCTGTAGAGGCTTTTGACTCGCCCATTGATCTCAAACTTGAGCTTCTCGTCCTTGAGCGCTTGCTCGACCTCAAGGCGGACGACGCCAAGCTTGCGAGTGCTTTTGCCTAGGCGCTGCTTCATGACCTTCTCAAGCCGCTTGTATTCTTTGGGATCAAGGTAGCTAAAAGCAAGCTCCTCTAGCTCCATCCGTACGCGCCCCATACCTAGTTGGTCGGCCATGGGAGCGAAGACCTCGAGCGTTTCTCGGGCGATCTTTTGCTGTTTTTCGGGCGACTTGAATTGCAACGTCTGCATATTGTGTAGCCGGTCGGCCAGCTTGATGATGATGACGCGCACGTCCTGTCCCACAGCAATAAGCAGCTTAGTCAGATTGTCTTTTGTCTGAGGGAGATAGTGGTCGAGGTCACGCATACCAGCCCGGGCTTGACTCACCTTCGTCACGCCATCAACGAGGAAGGATACATCATGTCCAAAAAGCGACTCAATGTCGTCTAGTGACGTCTCGGTATCCTCAACGGTATCATGGAGAATACCTGCGATGATGGTGTCGCTGTCCATCCCCCAGTCAATCAAGATAATTGCAACGCTTAGCGGATGGGTAATGTAGGGCTCACCGCTCTTGCGCTTTTGTCCATGGTGTGCCTGGGTGGCGAAGTCGATCGCATGGTCAATTTCATACAGCTGATCTTCGCTATAGAGGCCGCGTGCTTTTGTGAGGACGTCTTGTTTGGTCACCATAAACCTAGTATATACTGCCAAGAAGAAAAGTGCTATTGCCCTTGACCATTCCACCTGCTATAGTGATGCTTAAACATGCTTATGCTAATGGAGGGAGAAATATAATGAGGCAAAGCAGGGCGGTATGGTGGATGCAGCGGAGCCAGAAGGGTTTCACGCTCATGGAGCTGATGATTGTCATTGCGATCCTGGGCTTACTCGTGACGCTGTCTATGACGGCGTATTCGGGGTATCGGCGGCGCTCAGTTGATGTCGCAACGCGCGCAGCAGCCACCAGTGCACTTGAGGCGATCAAGACACATCACGCCAATGCCAGCGCTAGTGGTGCAAGCTATAGCACTAACCTCGAGCAAGTTGGTTACCGTCCACCAAGCGACACGGCCGTGCAGGTTACGCTGAGCGCCGATGCCACCAAATTCTGCATCCAAGCCACCGACCGCCATCTCACCGACATTCGCTACTACGCCACCACTGGCATGGCACGGCCGCAGGCAGGGAGTTGCCCAGCAAATATTTGAAAAGTGGCTGTCGAATATATTTGTGCAAGATTGACCGATTATTTAGCAGAAAAACGCAGTGCACTATCTCAGCAAGAATTGGATGAGTTAGAGTCGTTAGTTGATGCAACGAAAAGTTTGGAAAAGTTTGATGACGATTTCTTGAATGATGTTAAGGAAGTGTCAAATATTCACTCTTCGCGCACGTCAGTCTAACACTCCCTCCTTAGAAACGTGAAAGAACGCCGTCGCCGTCTTTACAACACACGTCAGACGCCGTATAATGTCTTGCATGGCTGTCATAGCACCAATTATTTTGAGTACAAAAACTGATGAATACAAGGCTGCGGTAGAGCATTTTATGCCGTTTGCCAAGCGGGTTCATATTGATATTTCTGATGGCGTATTTGCGCCCCGTCAAACGGTAGGGATCGGCCAACTGTGGTGGCCTCAGTCATGGACGGTTGATATCCACGCTATGGTGGCGCGCCCTAGCGTGTACGTTGAGAAACTGATCAAGCTTCGGCCTAGTACAATTATTTTTCATGCCGAAGTCAAAGAGGATTTGATCCCTGTCTTGCAGCAGATCAAACAAGCTGGTATTCATGCTGGTGTGGCCCTGCAGCGTACGACAGTGCCGGAGACGGTGGCGTCGTATATCGAAACGGCCGACTATGTATCGATCGTCAGTGGTAAGCTGGGTGAGTTTGGTGGCAAAGCGCGAATGATGCAGCTGGAGAAAATCCGGCTAGTGCGGGCTATTCATCCTCGGGTCGAGATTGGCTGGGATGGTGGCGTGACGGTAGATAATGTCTTTCATATTGCCCAGGGTGGTGCTGACGTGATTAGCGTTGGTGGAGCGATCAACCACGCCAAAGATCCGCAAGCAACGTACAACAAACTCCTTGCTGAGATGAATCGCCAGAGTGTGATTTAAGCCCCGCGCTATGCTACACTAAGGAGCGTGACGCACATACCATTTCAGCTTCGTTCTGCCTATCAACCGACCGGTGATCAGCCACAGGCGATCGCCCAGCTACTTGGTGGTCTGGAGGCTGGTCAGCGCGAGCAGACACTACTTGGTGCAACGGGTAGCGGTAAGACCTTTACGATGGCAAATATTATCGCTCAGCGTGGCGTGCCGACGCTTGTTTTGGCGCATAACAAGACGCTCGCGGCGCAGCTCTTTAGTGAGTTCAAACAGTTCTTTCCAGACAATGAAGTACACTACTTTGTCAGTTATTTTGATTATTATCAGCCAGAAGCATATATTGCCAGCAGTGATACATACATCGAGAAGGATTCAGCCATCAATGAAGAGATCGACCGCCTCCGCCATGCAGCGACTGATGCATTACTCACGCGCCGCGATGTGATTATTATCGCCAGTGTTAGCTGTATCTATGGCCTGGGTTCGCCAGCTGATTATTATGAGCTATCCGTCACAGTGCGTCAGGGTGAGCGGCGAGTTCAGGATAAATTTTTGCGCCAGCTGATGGATATCCAATACCATCGCAATGATATCGATTTTGCACGCGGTGCCTTTCGCGTCAAGGGCGATGTGGTCGATGTCTTTCCGGCAGGGCAAGAGACGGCCTATCGGGTGGAATTTTTTGGAGATGAGGTGGATCGAATTACACACATCAACCCGCTTACTGGCGAGATCCTCGATGAGCCAGCGGAGTTTACCATCTTTCCGAGTAGTCACTATGCAACGCCTAAGGAGAAAATTAAGCAGGCGATTGACCGGATTCGACAGGAGTACGAGGAGCGTGAACAGTGGTTTGAGGCGCACGGCAAGCTGCTCGAGGCGCAGCGCCTGAGCCAGCGCACCAAGTACGATCTGGAAATGCTCGAGCAGACCGGCTTCGTGAAGGGGATCGAAAACTACAGTCGCTACCTCACTAACCGCGAAGCGGGTGAGCAGCCAGCTACCTTGCTCGATTACTTTCCCGATGATTTTTTGATGCTGATCGACGAGAGTCATGTAACCGTCCCCCAGGTGCGCGCGATGTATAATGGTGACCGCGCTCGCAAAGAAGTGCTGGTGGAGCATGGCTTTCGCCTGCCAAGCGCGCTAGACAATCGTCCACTGCGCTTTGATGAATTTGATAAACATATTAACCAAGTGATTTATGTCTCTGCTACCCCTGGCGATTATGAGCTAGAGCGCAGTCCCGCACCCGCTCAGCAGGTGATTCGCCCCACTGGTTTGCTCGACCCAGAAATTATAGTTCGCCCAACTGAAGGGCAGGTAGATGACCTCATTGCAGAAATTCGCGAGCGCACTAGCCAGCAGCAGCGCGTGCTCGTGACAACGCTCACCAAGCGGATGGCTGAGGATCTCTCTACCTATCTGACCGACCTCGGCATCAAGACGGCCTATATTCACAGTGAGATCGACACGCTCGAGCGCGGTGATATTCTACGCGATCTGCGCATGGGCCTGTATGATGTCCTGGTAGGGATTAACCTCTTGCGTGAGGGGATCGATTTGCCAGAGGTGAGCTTGGTGGCGATTATGGATGCTGACAAAGAAGGCTTCCTTCGTAGCGAGCGTAGCCTCATCCAGACAATTGGCAGGGCAGCTCGCCACGTTGAGGGCAGGGTAATTATGTATGGCGATAGTATCACCGATAGTATGCGCCGAGCGATTGACGAAACTAAACGCCGACGCGAGATTCAGCAGGCATACAATCGCGAACATGGCATTACACCGCGTGGTATTAATAAAGCGATCGACGAAGGCCTGCGCTCTATCATCCCACAAAAAGAAGATGACGCGCCCAAACTTGACCTGCGTAAAATCCCTAAGGACGAATACAAGAGCCTTATCAAAGATCTGACTGGTCAAATGAATCTCGCCAGTGCCAATCTTGAGTTTGAGCGGGCGGCCGAATTGCGAGATCTGATCGCCGAAGTGAAGAGTAAGTTGTAGAGCAGTAGCTGAGTGAGCCTACGATCGGCACATGCACAGAGTGTATAATATGATGTAGTATGCCTATACGTGATACTCACGCCCTGCCAGAACAGGTGATATATTTTTTGGCAACGATTGATCGTCGACCGAAGTTTATCCGGTGGTCGATTCTTATTGGACTTGCTATCTGCAACGTTGTATTGCTCTGCCTGCCAGTGATATTCTTTGTCGTTTGTTATTGCATCGTGTTTTGGAGGACGCGTGATTATTACAAAACAGTCGAGTTTCAAAGTGTCAAACAGAGGCTTGCCAAGCAAATACAAGAATATGACGACTTCAATGCCTTTTTGCCCGAAACAAAGCGCTTTATTCGTCAGCAGCAGTCGAGGCTTTCGCGTGCGCATGTGAAAAATAGCACACTCACGGTGTATAAAAATGCGCAGCTTGACCCATACCGCTATATTGTCAAATATTTTTTTGCGCAGCGCACAATAAACGAGGAGACAGTGCAGATACTCGAGCAAATCCTCCAGAAATACGACACAATCAAAAAGACTGAGGCAATACTGCGGAGCGAATACAACGAAATTATGGACTTCATTGATGCCAAAATGTACGCTGGAGCCTATATTTTCAAGAAAATGACAATGAAGCAGCTTGGATCGAATACATTACCTAAGTTTGAAAAGAATTATTTTCTCGTATATTCATTTAAGTACAGTTCGCCCGCCAAGCGTAATAACTACTCATTTGATATCATACTCACAGAGAAAAAGCTTCAAAAATTGGCAGAATATCTCAGCCAACAGATAACCTATCGCAAATCTGCGCAGTTTCAGCGTCAGCTTATGACACCAAAGCTTAGGCGGTTTATCTTGCGCAGAGATAATTACGAATGCCAAAAATGCCATGTCTCGCGCCAGGATGAGAAGCACCTCTTGCTCGAAGTTGACCATATTGTGCCAGTGTCGAAAGGTGGTATCACGACTGAGCAAAATTTGCGAGCACTCTGTTGGCGCTGCAATCGGGCTAAGGGTGATAAATTAGAGGTAGTCTAGTATCGGTATTGATTCTGCACTTACTCTTACATTTTTCTGATGCATCTCATTCATTGATATATAGCGATTCCAGGCACCGAATGTGGTACAATATATCCATAATGAGTAGTATTACCACTGAAAATGTGCAGCACCTTGCACAATTAAGTTCGATTAGTCTTGGTGATTCAGCCGACGTTGCCGCGCTGCGCCAAAACCTCGAGGATATTCTGCACTACATTGAGCAGTTATCCACCCTCGACACGACTGGTGTCGAGCCAACCTACCAAGTAACTGGCCTGACTAATGTGTGGCGGCCCGACACAATAGGTGCCAGCGACGTATCGCGCGAGCAGCTATTGGGGCTAGCCGCCGAGCAGGCAGATAAGTGTGTAAAAGTACCGAAGGTGTTGTGATATGAATATTACAGAGAGAGTTGCTCAGATCAAACAAGGCCAGACATCGGCTACTGCCCAGGTGCAAGCGGCTTTGCAGCGGGCACGTGACGCCAAGGAATACCACGCCCTGCTGAGCCTGACAGAAGAGCGGGCACTGCAGCGGGCACGAGAAATTGATGAGGCGCTGGCTCGGGGAGAAGACGCTGGAGTGCTGGCTGGTGTGCCGTTCGTCGTTAAGGATAATTATCTTGCGTATGGTGCACCGAGTACGGCAGCAAGCAAGATGCTTGAGAACTTTGATGCGCCTCTTCAGGCAACAGTGGTAGATAAGCTTGAAGCAGCTGGGGCGATCTGCATTGGCAAGAGCAACCTCGATGCCTTTGCGCATGGTGGGAGCACAGAGAACTCATACTTTGGCGCTACGCACAACGCTGTCGACAAGACGAAAGTCGCTGGTGGCAGTAGTGGCGGCTCGGCTGTGGTGACAGCGCTCGACATTGTGCCATTTGCCTTAGGGACAGATACGGGAGGCTCGATTCGCCAACCCGCCAGTTTCAATGGCGTGTATGGTATCAAGCCAACCTATGGCACAGCGAGCCGCTATGGTGTCGTGGCAATGGCCTCGAGCACTGATACGATGGGCTGCTTTGCACGCAGTGCTGAGGATGTTGCTGTGGTGATGAGCGTCATGGCTGGCCAAGATCCGAAGGATATGACGACGCTGCCCGACTTTTTCGCACCTACGACAGAGGCACCGCAACAGTTGAAAATCGGTATTATTAACGAAGCAATGGGCGATGGTGTTGATGCGGAGGTGCGTCAGGCGGTCAACCAGTATGCCGATACGCTGCGATCGCACGGCCATACAGTCGAGACGGTCAGTATGCCGATGCTTCAGCATGCCCTTGCTATCTATTACATCGTTGTGCCGGCTGAGATCTCAAGCAACTTGGCGCGCTACGATGGTGTACGCTATGGCCATCGCGCTGAGGGAGTTAAGACACTGGCCGAGCTTTATGGTCGGAGCCGCGACGAAGGCTTTATGCCAGAGAACAAGCGGCGCATTATGATTGGGAGTTATGTCCTGAGTAGTGGGTACTTCGATGCGTACTATCTGCAGGCGCAAAAGGCGCGGACATTGCTCATCAACGAATTCAACACCCTGTTTGGGCAATACGACATGCTTCTTTTGCCGACAGCACCAACTCCTGCCTTTGGCCTTGGCGAAAACAGCGACGACCCACTTAAGATGTATCTCGCGGATATCATGACAGTGCCAGCCAGTCTGGCAGGCTTACCTGCACTGAATGTGCCGGCTGGAGTGAGCCAGGCGGGCCTGCCAATCGGTGCGCAGTTGATCGGCCCCATGCAGAGTGATGCAACGCTGCTTGCTGTGGCAACCCAAGCAGCTACAGAAAGGAGCGCCTGATGTCTGGTGGTGTGACAATCCTTCTCGTGGGTATTATTATCATTGCTGCGATCTTGGCTGCTGTTGTTGCGCTGACGCGTCAGGGTGGCAAAGTACTCAATACCGAAAAATACCAAGCACGCTGGCTTGCCATTGAGAATAGCCTCGACAAATCCAACATTGGCACGTATCAGCTAGCTATCTTCGAGGCAGATAAGTTGCTCGATCTTGCCCTGCGCGAGCGTGGCTTTGCTGGTGATACAATGGGCGAGCGCATGAAGTCGGCCCGCGAACAATGGAGTAATAGCAACCACGTATGGGGTGCTCACAAGGTGCGCAACAAGCTGGCGCATGAGACTAATGTGCGGCTTTCGCGCGAGATTGCCTTGCGGGCATTAGCCGCGTATAAACAGGGGTTAAAGGATTTGGGAGCGATATAATTATGGCAGTTTCTCACGATGTTTTGCAAAAATATGAAGTGACGATCGGTATCGAATGCCACGTCCAGCTGGCAACCGACACGAAACTCTTTAGTCCAGCCGATAATGATGCCCGCGATGCCGAGCCCAATAGCAAAGTCCACCCGATCGACTTCGGCCTGCCTGGTATGCTACCAGTCCTGAATCGCCACGCTGTCGATCTTGCGATTCGGGCTGGCAAGGCACTCAATGCACCCATCGCTCGTGTCTCGCGCTTCGATCGTAAACATTATTTTTATCCAGATCTACCGAAAGGCTACCAGACAAGCCAAATGTACCAGCCGATTATCTTGGCGGGCTATGTCGATGTGCCACTTGATGATGGTAGCACCACGCGTGTTCGAATCGACCATGCTCACATGGAGGAAGATGCTGGCAAGTTAACACACTACGATGGTTGCTCATTGGTCGACCTCAACCGAGCGGGTACACCACTGATCGAGATCGTCTCGCAGCCTGATATTCACTCAGCAGCCGAGGCCCGTGCCTACGCAGCAGAACTTCACAAGCTCATGACCTATGCTGGCGTCACACACGGCGATCTTTACCATGGTAATATGCGCTTTGACGTTAATATCTCAATCGCGCCAAAGGGTTCAGATCAGCTTGGTACACGTGCTGAAGTGAAGAATCTCAACAGCTTTCGCAGCGTAGAAAAGGCAGTGGAGTATGAATATGCCCGTCAGGCGGATCTGCTCGAGCGAGGTGAGCGCGTTGTACAAGAGACCCGTGGCTGGAGCGACGACAAAGGCATCACCACGAGCCAGCGCAGCAAAGAAGATGCACAGGACTATCGCTACATGCCCGACCCAGACATTCCACCAATTGTCCTAACGGACGAAGAGATTGCCCGTGTCCAGCAGGATGTGCCGACGATGCCAGGTGAGTACCGTGCGCAGTGGCAGAGCCTTGCGCTGGATAGCTCGGTGGTTAATACAGTGCTCAGTCATCAGCCACTGGCTATTTTACTCAGTGATATCTACCCGCTCGAGCATAATGCTCCGTCGATTTTGCAATGGCTTGGCGTCGATGAGTTGGTGTATCAGCGGCTTGTCAAGCGGATCTTTAACTGGTTCGCCTCCACGCCAGAAGAGTTGATGGATATGAGTAAGGTTGAATCGGGTTTTGTTGGGCCGCGGCGACTCTTGCTGCTCTCGCAGTTGGTGGAGGACAACAAAGTCAGCTCGACTGGTGCGAAGGAGCTCTTTCTCGATCTCTTTGACGAGCAATATACTGGCAAGATGCCTGACGCGATTGCTGAGGCGAAGAACCTGCTCCAGGTGTCAGACGAGGGGGCGATTGGCGCGATTGTCGATGAGGTGATGAATGACCCAGCCAGTGCAGCGTCCATTGCCGATATCAAGGCTGGCAAGGATAAGGCAATTGGCTACCTCGTCGGGCAAGTTATGAAGCGATCTCGCGGCAAAGCCAATCCAGCTCTGGCGCAGAAACTGATTCGTGAGAGGCTGAAGTAATGAATCCGTGGCGTCGGATTGGTGACCAGGCTGATTTTATGGCAAATTTGGTAAAATAACAGATACAGAGAGCCTATTCTTGGCATATGAGCAACTAAAGGATATCTAAAGGATATCCAGAGAGGTGAGTAGTAATGAAGACATTTACCCGCAGTGAGCCAACAACAGTGACGCCAGTAGGTGAGCAGTTTAAGCAGTCAGTGGTCGTGAAGCATTTTCAGACGGATGACGGCTTGACGCATGAGTTCACAACATTTTTTGCTGAGGATAGTTGTGCTGCGCCAGTGATTGCTCTCACACCGGAGGGCAAGGTAGTAATGGTGTATCAGTTTCGAGCAGGACCTGAGGCGTGGCTGTATGACTTCCCGAGTGGAGCTGCCTTGCCCGGCGAAGACCCAGAAGCAGCAGCGCGACGTGAATTAGCAGAGGAGACAGGGTATGTTCCGGGTGTGATGCACTACTTGGGGGACTGCCACGAGAATGGCTACATTAATGGCAAAAGCCCGGTTTTTCTTGCGACCGATTGCACATATGATCCACAGGTAAAGCAGCTCGACCAGACCGAACGCGACCAGGGAGTTCAGACGCGTCTCGTCTCGATTGATGAATTGTTTACAATTGCTAAGAATGGCGAGCTTTGCCTTGCAGGGCCGTTTGCCTTAGCATTTGAGTATCTAAATAACCGACGACAGGAGGAATCATAATGAAACGACCAACAAAAGCAATCATCGCCGCCGCGGGTTTTGGCACGCGGTTCTTACCTCAGACCAAGGCTATGCCCAAGGAGATGATGCCGCTAATTGATAAGCCAATCATCCAGTATGTGGTGGAGGAGCTCGTCCAGGCGGGGATCCGCGACATTATCATTGTGGGGAGTGCTAATAAGCGTGCGATCGAAGATCACTTTGATGTGCCAAATGAGGATCTGCTAGCTAACCTCCGGGCTGGTGGGCCGAAGAAACAGCCATTGATCGATACCGTCAAACAGCTCTCGGAGATGGCAAACTTCATCTACATCCGCCAAAAGGGTCCATACGGCAATGCAACGCCACTAGCCTGCGCAGCGCATCTCATCAACCGTGACGAGCCCGTCATCTACACCTTTGCCGACGACTTCATTGCTGCTAGCCCAAGCCGCTTCCAGCAGATGATCGCTGCATCGCAAAAGCTCGATGGGGCGGTGTTGTCGTGCAAGAAGATCGTTGATGATGCTGAGTTTGATCGCTACGGCGTTGTGGCTGGCCAGCAGCTATCGGACGGTGTTATTAAGATGAGCAACATCGTTGAAAAGCCAGGCAAGGCTAATGCGCCATCTAACCTCGCTAGTGTCAGTAGCTATATTTTGCCTGGCGAATTCTTTAGCTATCTTGAGCATGCGAAGGAGCATTTTGATGGGCATGGCGAGTTTACCGTCCAGCCTATTATGCAGCGGATGATTGATGACGACCACGCATTCTTTGGTGTAGAGATTACCAACGGTACATATTATGACACTGGCGATAAGCTCGAGTATCTCAAGACCGTCGTGGATTTTGGCCTCAAAGACCCCGTGCTTGGCCCAGAGTTTGCAAAATACCTACGGACTCACTATACTGATACCCAGGCATAGATCATATGCTACTAACATAAAGGAGATACCGCATGGAGTGGGCCCAGATATTAGTTATCATGTTATCGGTATTGCTAGCGCTGCTGCTGGTGCTTGCGATCGTCTTGACGATCATATTGATTCGCATTACGCAGCGGATTAGTGCTGTAGTCGAGTCGGCTGAACGCGTAGCAGTAAACCTCGAGGCAACGACTGATAATATCGCCCGGGCTACCTCGCCATTTTGGCTGGCCAAGACCACTGTGTCTTCGATCAAAAAATTGTTTACCACCAAACATAATCGATAAAGGAGGGATATAATGTCGAAAGGTAAATTTGTGCTTGGTGCAGCAATTGGTGCTGCCGCTGGCGTGGTGGCTGGGCTCTTAACAGCGCCAAAGTCAGGCAAAGAGACGCGAGCCGACCTCAAGAAAAAGGCACGTGAGCTCAAGCAAGATGCCACCACAAAGGGAGACGAACTGCGTGCCAAGGGCGAGAAGGCATACTACGACGCGCGTGATGCCGCTCGTGACCTGCACGACCGCAGTGGCCGCGCTTTGCGCAGTGCTCGCGATGAGTTTGCAAAGGACAAGAAGTAGCCAGTAGGCGACAAAGGATGCGGTGAATATTCTCCTTATAGGCAGAATGCTCACCGCATTTTCGCAATTATCATTATTATGACAAAGCAATTATCTCCACCGCAGCACTCATCAGATGAGCCAGCGACTCGTGAGCAGCGTGACCACCCTGGGCTAGTCGCCGAGCTTGCACGGCAGGTTAAGCAAACCAACGAGACCGATGCACGCAAGGCTATCCTCGAGGATTTATTTTACGATTTTCATCGTAGCCGCGCAGAAGTCTACAAAATGAACTTCATCCGCGGGATATTTTTTGGCCTAGGGAGCGTACTTGGCGGGACGATTCTTGTGGCGCTGTTTGTTTGGCTGCTCAATGCTATTGGTCTCTTGGTGCCAGGCTTGGCAGACTTCATTGATAGTGTTATTAAGGTGATGAACGCACGGCACTGATATGTTATACGGGGGCAAGGCTCCCCATTTATTCTGTAGTAGATCGTCACACTCCACTAGATGGAGTGATGAACGACTGGCGCACGCAACGCGAGAGTAGTTGAGTTTATTTTTGCTAATCACAATGATGGAGTGTTGGCCTTATCGCTCGTTCATTTGCTATACTAAGGAGGTATGACTTCTCACTCATCAGCTTTGCAACCATCGGATTTTGTTCACCTGCACAACCACACTCATCACTCACTGCTTGATGGCTTAACGAAGATTGGTGACCTTGTAAGTACCGTCAAAGAGTATGGTATGACAGCGGCGGCCATCACTGATCATGGAACGATGAGTGGGGTGCTGGACTATTACAAGACGGCGAAGGCAGCGGGCATCAAGCCGATCCTTGGCATTGAAGCGTATGTTGCTGCTCGCTCGCGCTTCGACCGTGACCCTGCCAAGGATAAGATGCGCTACCACCTGACCATCATTGCAATGAATAATCAGGGATACCACAACCTGATGCGGCTGAGTACAAAGGCAAACTTAGAAGGGATGTACTATAAGCCGCGGATTGATCATGACCTCCTCGAGGAGCTCAACGAAGGGCTGATTGTCCTAAGCGGCTGTGCAAGTGGTGAGATTGGTGAAGCGCTGCGTTATGACGACTATGCCAAGGCGGTCGAGATTGCTCAATGGTACAAGGGTGTATTTGGCGACCGCTATTACCTTGAGTTGCAAGACCATGGCCATCCCGAGTCTAATACGCACTGGGACGTACAGGCGAAGATTAACGAGGGTCTGCGTCGCATGGCTGAGGAGCTGGATATCCCTCTGGTTGTGACGTGCGATGGTCACTACTTGACGCACGATTTTCAAGATGCACATGAGATATTGCTCTGCGTGGGGACGGGTTCATTCTTGAGTGACGAAAAGCGGATGAGTCTGAAAGACTTCGAGCTCCATTTGACCAACCCACGTGATATCATTGCTCGCTGGGGCAGCGAGCTGCCTGAGGCAATTACCAACACCAAACAGATTGCCGACCGCTGCAATGTTGATATCAAGCTGGGCAAGATCCTTATCCCAAAGTACCCACTACCTGAGAGCGAGACGAGTGAACATAGCTACCTGCACAAGCTAGTGTATCGTGGCTTAGCCCAGCGCTACAATGGTGTAAAACCTGAAGCTACTGCTGATCAGCTCCCCGAGCAGATCATCCCTACCTTGGCTGATGACGTGCGCGAGCGGGCTAAGATGGAGCTGGGTGTGATGGCAAGCATGGGGTATGAAGGGTATTTCCTCATTGTGCAGGATTTCATCAACTGGGGCAAGAGCCAGGGGATTGTCTTTGGGCCAGGCCGGGGCAGTGCCGCGGGGTCGATTATTGCCTATGCGCTTAATATCACTGATCTTGACCCGCTCAAGTATGGTCTACTCTTCGAGCGCTTCCTCAATCCTGATCGTATTAGCATGCCTGATATCGATGTTGACATCCAGGATACACGGCGCGATGAGGTAATCGACTACTGTGCAAATAAATATGGTCACGACCACGTCAGTAATATTGTCACCTTTGGTAAGATGGCGGCCCGGGCGGCGGTGCGTGATGTCGCACGTGTGTTGGAGGTGCCGTATGCTGAAAGTGACCGCCTGGCCAAGATGGTGCCACCACCTGCCCAGGGGCGGCACATTCCGCTGGCAGTTAGCACTAAAGAAGATCCTGACCTTAAGCACGAATACGAGACGAACCCAACTGCCAAGCAAGTTTTTGATTATGCTATCCAGCTAGAGGGAACAATTCGCAGCCATGGGGTGCACGCGTGTGGTGTGGTGATTGCGCCCGACGAACTCGTTAAATATATCCCGCTTGAGCAGGCGCAGAAAGGCGTCGTGGCGACGCAGTTCCCGATGGGCGAGGTAGAGGATCTTGGCTTGCTCAAGATGGACTTCCTTGGCCTATCGAACTTATCGATTATTAATAATGCAATGCGGATCATCCGCAAAGTCTATGGTGATGCAATTGACCTCTCCACGCTACCACTTGATGACGAAGCAACGTACAAGCTCTTTCAGCGGGGTGACACAACAGGTGTATTCCAGCTTGAGTCGGCTGGGATGAAGCGTTATTTGCGCGCTCTCAAGCCATCGCACTTTGAGGATATCATCGCAATGGTGGCGCTGTATCGGCCTGGACCAATGCAGTTTATCGATAGTTTTATTCGGCGCAAGCACGGTGAGGAGGAGATCACCTACCTTCACCCGGGGATGAAGAGCTCACTTGAGAACACGTATGGTATTTTGGTTTATCAAGAGCAGTTTATGCAGATCTCTAAGGAGTGGTGCGGCTTTACTGGTGGGCAGGCCGATACCCTACGTAAGGCCGTTGGTAAGAAAAAGATCGACCTAATGAAGAAGGTTAAGCCGGAGTTTGTCGAAGGAGCAGTGAAGGTCGGTGGAGCAACGCGTGAGATGGCCGAGACGTTTTGGACGCAGCTGGAAGAGTTTGCCAATTACTGTTTCAATAAAAGCCATGCGGCGTGTTACGGGCTGATTGCCTACTGGACGGCATATCTCAAGGCGCACTACCCCGATGCCTTTATGGCGGCCTTGATGACGAGTGACCACGATGACGTCGACCGGCTGGCGATTGAGATCACCGAGTGCAAGCATATGGGCCTGACGGTACTCAACCCTGATGTCAATGAATCATACGAGGAATTTGCGGTGGTGCCAGGCAAGAAGCAGATTCGTTTTGGTATGGCAGCAGTAAAGGGCGTGGGCGTGGGCGCAGTGGAAGAGATCGTCAAGATGCGCGACCGCGATGGGAAGTTTGCGACGGTGGAGGACTTTGCCAAGCGTGTTTCCACGAGCAAGTGCAACAAACGGGTCTGGGAGTCGCTTATTAAGTCGGGCGGCTTTGATGCGCTGGGTGATCGCTCTGATCTTCTCTTCAATCTTGAGAATGTCCTTGCTTTTGCGAGTAAATTACAAAAGGAAGCGTTGAGCGGCCAGACTGATCTCTTCGGTAGCCTCGCCGATAGCTCTACAGAGGTTATGCCGTCGATTGAGCTTAAGCCAGCGCCCGTCAAACACACCGACAAAGAGCGCCTCATGTGGGAGCGCGAGCTGATTGGCCTCTATATTAGTGCGCACCCGCTCGACCACTACGACACGTTCTTTGCTGAGCAGACCGTGCCACTGCGCACTGTCTCACCACAGATCGACGGCCAGACAGTGACGATCGGTGGCCTCGTGACGCGCTTGCGGACGATTGTGACGAAGTCGGGTAGCAAGATGGCCTTTGTAGGAATTGAGGACAAATCGGGTGAGAGCGAGATTATCATTTTCCCGAATCTGTATGAGAAGCTGGCTGGCCAGCTGGAGCAAGATGTGGTGATTACTGCCAGCGGCAAGGTGAGCGCGCGCGATCGTGATGGCAACCTTGGTGATGAAGCGAAGCTAATTGCCAATGAAATCACCATCGTAACTGATACCGACTTAACCGAATACCAAGCAACTGGTCGCACGATGTCTGCACCAACCGGCCCAGCAGCTACGCCGCGCCGCCGGTCATCATCGCAAAAAAAGACCCAGCGCTCAGCACAAGCATCGGCACGTGCAGCCGCATCAGTGTCAGTAGGGCCGCCGCCCAAACCGCTTGATACGCTCCCAACGGTCTATGTGCGGGTCAAGAACCCCGATGATATGGCTGCTCTCACGAAGTTTAAGCAGCTGTGTACACAAAACCCGGGCCAACACGATATTATTATGATGCTGGGCGATGACAAGACGTCGGCGATTCGCTTGCCATTCCGGGTCGACGCGCAGCAGCAGCTGCAGGACGAGCTTGCGCAAATCCTCGGTAGTGACTGCGTTGTTGTTAAATAATGCCGTCCCCGCGAGAGGGGTGACTCGCGCCACCCTGGGAGTCTGCAGATTGCGCGTGTTAGATAAGAAACTTCGAACAATTGCGTCTACGACCAGGGCGGCGCGAGGCCAGATACTTGCGAGGCGAGCGAAATAAGCTCTAGCACAGGCAAGTTGTAGGCGGTAGCTTGGTTGTACCACCTGCTGCTAGTATAACCTGATATTTGCCACAACGCAAACAAAATGGGTACATATGACACTGCAACTATCCAGCGGTTGTGAGCGCATAGAGCGCGATACCAGTTGCAACCGACACATTAAACGACTCCTTCTGCCCATACATCGGAATCTCGATGATATCATCCACAAGTGTGAGCGTCTCGGCCGGAATACCATGGACTTCTTCGCCAAGCAAGAGGACGAGTTTGCCTGGTGGCTGATATTGCTGGAGAGAAGCAGAGGTAGGAGCTTGCTCAAGCGCAACAATGCGATAGCCGGCAAACTGCTCAAGGTCGAGCTCTGGTTGGTAATCGAACGGCACGAGCGCTTCGGCCCCAAGCGCCGTTTTGTGGATTTGCTGGGTGATCTTTTCGCGGATGTGCGGCAAACGTGGGTCGGCTCGCACTGTCTCTTCAGGCTGGTAGGCACAGTGCGGTGGGGTTGGCTGAAGGGCGAGATCGGGGTAGGGCGTGTAACCACTGAGGATAAGCCGCTGCACACCAAATCCTTCGCAGGTACGAAAGATCGCTCCGACATTGTGCGTTGAGCGGATGTTGTGCGCGATAACAATAATCTCTGGCATAGTTGTATTATACCTGAAGTGCTTTGGACTTACCCCCTATATTTACCACGAGCTTTTTGTTACACTAAGAAGGATGAATGAAGATGAAGTCCAACAACGTCGTCGCCAGCAAGATGAGGCGTCGACCGAGCAACGCTCGCGCATTCTTGGCCTCAAATACCTCGATATGCGCCCCATCGAGGAGACACTGCCACTAGCACGTGACCTAATGACGATCGAGGAGATGCACAACCTCTATATGCTGCCGCTGACTG
Organism: uncultured Candidatus Saccharibacteria bacterium; assembly: GCA_963554165.1. Taxonomy (GTDB): domain Bacteria; phylum Patescibacteriota; class Saccharimonadia; order Saccharimonadales; family Saccharimonadaceae; genus Saccharimonas. The sequence goes on from CAUVQR010000003.1 coordinate 72,995, forward strand.
ATGGCAATGAGCAGGAATCATATCAGTTTGCTGTTACGACACAAACACCCCAGTCGGTTATCCAGCGGACGCGGCGCACATATCAGGACCAGGGGCTACCTGTCGAATTTTATTTGATTAGCCTCAGTGCTTACCGCGTGTTGATGAACCGCTTCGACCCACCAAAGAAGATCGTCTACGACGACATTAAGATTGCCAAAGCGGGCGACAGCGAGACCATCGCTGAGGTGAGTCAGACACTTGGGCGAGTGAGTAGCGAGGAGGTTTTCGACTTCTTGATCAACCAGGCAGATATGCTTGGTGCGAGCGACATCCACATCGAGAATGAACGCCATGATATCCGGATTCGCCTCCGTGTCGATGGTGCGCTCCACCCCGTAGCAACGATTAGCCGCAGCCGCTACCGCGTGATCATGGGTGAGCTTGCCAGCCGAGCTGGTGTATCGAGTGCTTCGATGGAGCCGCAGTCAGGTCACATTCAAAAGGACGTAACGCATGGCAACGCAACGCACTTGCTCAACATCCGTGTTGAGACTGTGCCAACCATGTATGGGCAGGATGCTGTGCTGCGTCTCTTTAATTTCGATGAAAGCTTGCTTAATCTTGATTTGCTGGGTATTCCGCCTAAGCAGCGCCAGCAGATTGATGAAATCATCAGCCATCCGCGCGGCCTTGTGCTGATGGTCGGGCCAACGGGCTCAGGTAAGTCTACCACGCTTTACAGCATGCTCAATGCCCTCAACACGACTGATCGTAAGATTATTACCCTGGAGGACCCAATCGAATATGGCTTGGCTGGCATCTCGCAGATCCCAATCAATACCACCGCCGGTGGAAGCTTTGGTGAGGGTTTGCGCAGCGTGCTTCGTCTTGATCCAGATGTCGTGATGGTGGGTGAGATCCGCGATGTCGATACGGCGCGCACGGCCATTCAAGCGTCGATTACTGGTCACTTGGTGATGTCGAGCTTCCACGCTAATAGTAGTAGTGCAGCCTTTAGCCGAATGATCGACCTGATTGGTGTGAACCCGATTTTTGCCAGTGCTATTCGCCTTGTGGTGGCGCAGCGGTTGGTGCGGCGCCTCGTGGACGAGACCAAAGAGGCCTACGAGCCAGACGACGCTACGCGCAACTATGTCAAGCGAGTCCTGGCTGATATTCCTGAAGAGGTAGAGCATCCTAATCTCGACACCTTCAAACTCTGGCGGCCAGTACCGAGCGATGATGCGCCATTTGGTTACAAGGGCCGCATGGTGATTATGGAGCAGCTTATCGTGACCCCAGGTATTCAGAAATTCATCCGTGGAGACTTTACCGATGTCCACCCAGACGTCATCGAAAAAGCCGCCCAGCGCGAAGGTATGCTCACTCTCGAACAGATTGGCGTATTAGCTGCCCTGCGCGGCGAGACGACGCTTGAGGAAGTCGGACGGGTGATATAACGTGCTATCTTGCTGAAGAATACTTAGGGTCGATCTGTGCTATGTATTATATAGCGGATTTTTGACAAAGTATCATTTTTTGCGTATTATACTATGGCATGTCGCATGAACAGATTGACTATCCACGAGAACCCGAATCACTTCAAGTGTCTGTCATAGACCGTGACCTTAGTGGAGAAGAGCTTAGCATAACGCTACCAGATAATGTTGGTAAAATGCTGTCTAGTGAGCGTGAGTCAAGCCTAAACGAACGGCAGCTAGAAGAAGATATAGCATCACTCAATGCGAGTTTTACAGTCTTTGGTGGTGTGCTTGAGCACCTGTCGCCTGTGATGCAACAGCATAAGGAGGCGGCTATAGCCATACAAAATACTGAGCGTACGCTTCGGCAGTGCCACTTTACGAGTGAGAGGTATAAATACTGCATGCGTCGTGCACTATTGTGCGAAGCTAACTCGTGGCGTACAACAAATATGCGATTATATCCGGCAGCGGCGGAGCGTGCACAGCAATATATCAATAAGCAGCGCGACAAGCTAGCGATGCGAAGCGTGCGCGCCGTTAAGGTGGTATTTCTGGCTGGCGGAATAGTGCAGGTGCCAGATTGGTGTCATACGGTTATTCCAAAGCGTACTGAATGGCAGCAGGATAAAGCTCTGCTGCCATCGGCAGCTAACGATATATACCAAAAGTTAGTTCAGGAGGCAGTCGATTGGGCAGTGGCGCAGTGCGAACAGATAGCCTTTGATGAACCACAGCAACCATGCTACGATGACGAAGTTGCAATCTGTAAATCGGAGAGTCAACATCTCGATGCATTGCAAACGGAGCATACAGCGTTAGTTGCGCAAGCTCGGCAGCTTGAACAATCGCGAGACGAGGAATATACAACGGTACCGGCTGATACATTGCTGTCCTTCTGCCACTACCTCACAGAGCATGTACCACAAATTAGCCAGACGCAAATTGCGCTCTTACAATGGTTTGATCGATCGGATAAGGTGATAACTCACGATATAGCACAGCGCTTGGTTGATCGCCTCTGGCCAAAGAGTGCACAGCACGCTGATCGTCAGTTAATTGATATGCAAACGGAACAGATCATTGCCGAGGCGGCTGAGCGGCTAGCCAATGCATTAGTAGCATATCAACCGACAGCTGACCAGCTAGCAACCCATGATTTGCCAAATGTATCTAGCAATAAACGACGCAGCATGGAAGGCTCAGTAGGCCTGCTGCCTAACAAGTCGAATCAGCCAGATAATATCACGTCGCTGCCAGTATCAGAGCTACTACAGCCTCGTGCAGAAACCGAACATGTGTCGCTTGATTACCTTACCTTGCCACACAAGCTTGTACCATGGCTTGAGGTGGACGGTCGTGATAGTACAGTGAGTTGTAAAGTTGTTGTCGATAGTGTACCTGGGGCGCTTGTGGTTGATTGTCGTAGCAAAGCACTGCAAGAAATTGAGCGTCGGATGGACGGCTACAGGTCAACACAGTGGGATTATATAGCACCAAATGTACAGCAACGTCTCACACACTATGCTCAGGTGGCTATGTCGGACGGTGGTTTAATTCATGCTGGTAAATTCTCAAGCGTTGATAAAAACGGCGAATCGATTTACCCGCACCCTGTGATTTACAGTAAGGACGCAAAGCACAATGTGATGCGTGTCTACATATCGAATCTACGCGTCAACCAGATGGACGATGGACTTGCGAGTGTGCGTGAGCAACTTGCAGCGATGCAGGTGCACGAATTGATTATGCTGATCGGTGTTTGTGACAAGCAGCACCAGCTGGCAACATTGGCAGAAATTACTGGACGCTCTCGACGAGAGCTACGCAAACAGCGCGTAGGTAGCATTTAAAGAGAAACCGTGCAAAAATAAAACTACGTGGCTTTGTATGCTACGTAGTTTTATTTCTTGGGCTTACTGTCTCTTGCCTGACAAAACTCACCGATATACCCAGTGCTCTACGAGGCTACATGAGGTATACAAAGTAGGGGGCAAGATTTAGGAATGTAGACCTTGGAGGGTATAAATATCGACCTAGCGAATAACCTTCGCCACAGCCCCAACCACGCGCTCATCAAATGGTGAGGGGATGACGTAGTCTGCTGTGGGCTCATCGACCAGTGCTGCCAGTGCCTGGGCGGCGGCGAGTTTGTGCTCGTCGGTGATTTTTTGCACGCCGTTATCGAGCGCACCACGGAAGATGCCGGGGAAGGCCAGGGCGTTATTGACTTGGTTGGGAAAGTCGCTGCGGCCAGTGGCAATGACGGCAGCGCCAGCTGCTTTGGCGCTATCTGGCATGATCTCTGGCACTGGGTTGGCTAGAGCAAAGATAATTGGGTCTTTGGCCATCATCCCGACGAGCTCTGGAGTCAGCAGCCCCGCACGCGATACACCAATGAATACATCAGCACCGGCCATGGCGTCTTCCAGCGACCCCTGCTGCGCGGCATCAACGTACGCAAGCAGGGCAGTCTTTTCGGCGTTGAGGTCGGTGCGGTGGCTGCCCACGATGCCTTTGCTATCAACCGCCACAATGTGCCGAGCGCCGTAAGTATGCAGCAGCTTAATAATAGCAGTGCCAGCAGCGCCAGCGCCGACCACGACGAATTTACTATCAGCTAGGCTGCGGCCCGTCAGCTTGGCAGCGTTAATCAGCCCAGCCAATACTACTACGGCAGTGCCGTGCTGGTCGTCGTGGAAGACGGGGATATCCAGCTCGGCTTTAAGGCGCTCTTCAATCTCAAAGCACTGAGGCGCAGCAATATCCTCGAGGTTGATTGCGCCAAAGCTTGGTGCGATCGCCTTAACCGTAGCGATAATCTCCTCTGGCTGGTGTACGTCGAGCACGATTGGCACGGCATCGACACCAGCAAAGTGCTTAAACAGCAGCGCCTTACCTTCCATCACCGGCATCGCAGCCTTAGGGCCAAGGTCGCCCAGGCCCAGAATGGCCGAGCCGTCGCTAATCACCGCTACAAGGTTATTTGTCCAGGTGTAGGTAGGCAGAGTAGTGGGGTCATCTGCAATTGCCTTGCTGACTGCGCCCACGCCGGGGCTGTAGTAGCTGCTGAGTTTATCGCGGTCAAGCTCATCGCTATCGCGCAGGCTGGTGGTGATTTTGCCCTTATATTTTTTGTGTAGGTCGAGTGCAAGTTTGTTATAATCCATAAACTCTAGTATACCGCACACAGGCGAGAAAGAGAAAGGAGTAGTACAAGGATAAATAGCCGTTATTGCAATACTTTCGCGCCAAATGCTATTATATGATGCATGATACAAACCGAGCAAGGAGCCCTGCATAGCCGCAGCGGCTCACCATACGGAGTGATAATGAACAAATCCATAGATCAGCAGCCATCTCATCACAATACTCGTGCCGAGTATCCATCTACAAAAATAGAGGGTGTAATCAAAAAAGATAATGAACTCTACAGAGAAGTCATGCTGGCCCTTCGTGATGCGAAGAAATCGGAACACGAGAAGGATATTTATAAGCAGGCTCTGCGGATGATTAAAGTCGACCAGCAAGCAGCGCTCAAGGAGTTTGTGCAGACTAGCGAGAGGAGTGCGGTGCCACCAGGTGTTCTCCAACGCTACCAAGAGGAGCGAGCAAGCTGCGAGGCTACGCTTGCCGAAATAGCCAAGGAAGAAGAGCAAGCAATGGAGAAGGGCGGCTACAGAGCAGAATATAGAGCAATCAAAACTGCAACGGGTCTTGGCCATGCGGCATTGACGCCCGGTGAAGCAGCAAAGCAGGTTGATGAAATATATAGAAAAACCCGGCTTGGCAAAGACGTGCAGCAGCGGCGTCAAATCGTCAAAGATAGGATTGGTGAGATCAACGCCGAGCTGGCATATCATATGGGCCTCACGGAGCCACCCTTGGCGGTTATATCTGAGGAGACGGCAATTCGTATCTGGGGCAAAGAGGCAGTCGTCAAGGCACAATCAGCTGGTGAGGTGAACGAGCCTGGGTATATTGATGTCTTTCCTGATGATGACCGAACATCACGCTCAGGCAACAAGCTGGGATATGGTAGCCGCGCTACACCAGAGTTTATCAAAAAAGACGCCAGCCAGCGGCTAGCGGAGGTGCTTGTGCGGTCTGCTGGCGAAGCGTGGACAGTGCAAGAGCTAGGTGATGCAATTTATGATCCAAGTAAAGTGCAAACAAAACTTGAGCGGTATAAGCGAGCGAGTATCTTACTATACAGTGCACAAAGATCAGATCGCCCCGTCATGATTATTACAGAAGAGCTGGAGCATAGCGGCCTTGTACTGCAGCGTGGGCAGCGATATACCATTGATGAGCGTGGTCAGCGACGTAAGTCAATCACCGTCTACCGTGCGGTGTCGGCAGACATTGCTATGCAAGGACTAACAGAAGAGATGCCAGTAGGTGGCGGCCATACCAAACACCGGCTTCAGATGATTGAGTGGACGCCACAAGATACTACAGCTGCAGCGCATGAAGCAACCAACACTACTCGCAGCAAGGCGTTACCAGCTGCTGGTAGCGCAGAAAATGAAGCTTCGGCCAGTAGCATGCTAGACATCGATGATGCACTCGCAAAGCGAGCACTCGAGGCTGTCCGTGCCGCCGCTGACCGTCAAGCGGCAAAAGCCAAAGAGCAGCAAGAAGCCCTCCACGCTGCAGAGGCTGCCCTCAGTGCAGAAGTACGCACCCAGATCGAGCAGCTTGTAGAGCTTGCGCAGCCACTGATCGATTCCTTGCGAGAAAATAGCGCCGACGATAATGCAGACAAGCAGGTATTTCGCATTCAAGATTTGCCAGGGATAGAGAGCCAATACACCTCCGAGCACGACCTAGAGATATTCCTCAACAAAGCTCGGCAGGCTGGGCTCATCAACAAAAAACAGCTGCGCAATCGTGCGCTACCGTCTGCTGGTGAGGCGCTTGTGCTTCTCCTCTATGCATACGACCCGCATACAATGTATGACCTAGTGCGCAATGATGCTGCCAAGCGTGTGCTCCAGCATAAACTCCAGCACGCGTACGACAACAGAGCTGCAGGCATAGCGGATAGCTACGAGGGTGGAGCAAGCGCAGCCCAAGAAAACACCACCAGCTAAACTAGTTGCTATATATACCAAAGTGCGGTATAGTTTAGATTATAAATCCAAAATAGGCATCATCCACCAGTGATGATACAGAGAAAGAGGAGGAAAGAGAAATGAAGGGAAGTTCTGAGCGCTTAAGTTTCTGGGGTCGCGCAGAGAAAAAAGTATTGTCTGTTATTGCCTTGAGTGCTATAGGAGCTAGCGCCTTGGCAGGCTGTGGCTCTTCTGAAAAAGCACCAGAGAATAGAGCACAGTCCGCTCAAACTGCTGCCACTGCCGAAGCAACGTCGTCAGCAACCGCAAATCCATCCATCAAAGCGCCAGCACGCAACAAGACTTCACAGCCTAAGCAATCTCACTCTACTAACAAAGCAACGGAGATACCATCTTTCTCAGCACCTCCAACCCAATCGCCTGAGCAGCAGTCGACAGAAAAGGCTCGGCCTGGTGAGAAGAAGCTGTCTGCGGAAGCTAATGAGGCCTTTCGTACACAAGTCGATGAAGCGCTAAAAAGCAGGACAAAAATCAATGTCATGCGCGGCCTTCTAGTTGTTCCGGACGGTGAAAGTGGAAAGAGTACAGTGTATTCTAACCTTTTCGTTGGAGATGAGCATGGTAATATTACAGGTGATGTATCACCTGATAAAACCATGACCTTCTATGTGCAGGACCAGCAAGGAAACTGGTCTACAGTTGATTTAAAGACTCCAGGCAGCTACAGAATAGACGAGCAAGGCAATGAAGCAGAGAAACTACCAGTCCAAAAAGTAGAGTTTTACACTCAGGAGCAAAATGGACCAGATAGCAAGCTTAGCGATGTATATGAGGTTCGTAATGGTAAATTGACTGTTGTAAAGGGTAATTTTGAAGATGGCGTGTTGGTGCTAATGGCATCATCAGTTGGTATTGATACTTCGTCGAAAGGAAAGACAATTAAAGCTGCATATGAGGCAACACACCAAAAAGTAGGGTAGAGAGGTTCTTTGTTATAATAAAAAACTTCTTCGTGGTGCTGAGCGGGGCTGTTGCTAGTTCGCGTTGAGCGATGTTTGGAGTATTGATGCAAAAGCACTCTCTCCCTCTTCTCCCTGCACACAAAATATGGTACAATCAATAACTGAATTGTCATCTAATAATTAAATAGAGAGAAAGTCATGAGTTTTGCACTGATCCAAAAAGTCAATGACCAGCAGAAGAAGCCTGCCGTTGTTGATGTGCGGAGCGGCGACACGGTCCGCGTCCACCAAAAAATCAAAGAAGGCAACAAAGAGCGCATCCAGATGTTTGAAGGCGTGGTGATCCGCACCGACAACAAGGGTCAGCACACCAGCCGCATTACCGTGCGTAAGATTACCAGCGGTGTAGGGGTTGAGAAGTCGTTCTTGCTGCACAGTCCACTTGTTGAGAAGGTTGAGGTGATGCGCCGCGCTAAGGTACGCCGCAATTTCCTGAGCTACCTGCGTGGCCGCAGTGGTAAGTCGGCTCGCCTGACTGCCGTACAGTTCGACCGCGAGGCGGTTAACAATGTGCACGATGCTCATGCCGAGGCTGAGGCTGCCCGCCTCAAAGAAGAGAAAGCCAAAGAAGCTGCCGAGAAAAAGGCTGCCGAAGACGCCAAGCAAGCTGAGCTCGACGCTAAGGCTGCCGAGGTTGCCGCTCGCCACGAAGCCGCGTAGAATAGCCTCTATAAGAAAGCTTTCGCATCCGCCTCTATATCAGGGGCGGATTTGTATTGAGGCTGAGTCTTCAGTCTGTTTGGCTGCGCTAATGATATTGAGCAGGCTTGTAGTAGCCACCTTATGGTGGATGCTATACTAGAAGTATGAGTATCTTTACCATTGTCTCGATTGTTATACCGGTTGTCTTGGCGAGTAGTCTACCGCCTATCTTGCAGTATTATGGCTATACACACGAGCGGCGCTACCGTTGGCTACTGTACCTGGCGTGTGGGTTGTTCTTTATCTCGTGGTATGTGCCGTCGCCATTGATCGATGGGCAAGATACGGCATTTAATACCCACTTCATCGGTGGTGGAATATTTACTGGCTGCTTGTGGCTCTATCTCAAGCATGCGCTGGGTTGGTGCCGCTATTGGCTAGTGGAGGCATTTTCGCTGTTTGCGTTGGTGTCGGCGCTTGGCTGTATGAATGAGCTATTTGAGCTGCTGGTGGCGAAGACTGGCGTAGCGCACTTGTCGCTGGATGATACCAATTGGGATATCGCGGCCAACACTGCTGGGGCGCTCCTTATCTGGCTGGTGTCGCTGGGCGCGGCGGGGTGGCAGCGAATTGTTCGCCGCAATACGTAAATGGCTGAACGACTTAGCACAAGAATAAAGCCACCGCTTGAGGGTGGCTTTTATACTTCGTATACGATATGTTATTACTTTGTCTTGCGAGATTCTGCTTGCTCGGTGAGGATGGCGCGAATTGCCTCGAGATTTTCGTCGATTGCGGCCACATGCCGTCTGATCTGCTTGGTGCGTCGGCCCTGCCGGACAACCCAACAGATGCCACAGATAAACAAAATAAAATACACGACGTTAAGTGCGACTGCTAGTATGAGGAGTGGTGCTGGCCCGGTGATTTCCATAACAGATACCGATAATCCTTTCGTGTTAATGCTATATGGTTCGGTGCTGTATCTTTTGCGAGGGTGAGTGCTATGGTACGCACTGCCAGGTTGGCTGAGCCTGCTGGTGGTTCACAACGGCGCGCATGCCATGGTGGCGGGCTGTGCAATATGCCTGCATATTGAGGCTGCCCTTGGGCGTGAAGGTGAAGCCCGAGAAGAGCGATATCGAGTAGGCGAGATTGTAGCACGACCAGCCATATGGATTGCTCTTATCAAGCGTATACGCACCTGTATGATGCTGATGTGTGCATACCTCGTGTGGCTGTATGGTATGCACTGGCACTGCTGCAACTGGCTTAGTAGGGACGCCAGCGCATCCAGCAATAGCACATGCAAACGCTCCGGTAGCGAGAAGTGTATACCAAAGTGTCCTCGTCATACTCCTCCTTGCGGTAATGTGATATTTGTTGAGCCGAGGGTATGTCTTGATTGTAATGGATGAACGACGCTATCGCAACAGAAAATAGACAAATCAGCAAGAGAAGCGAACAAAAACAGAGATAGGAGTTGTATATTATACATCACTATGTTGTTTGACAATACGGGGAGTGGCTGTTGGTGTGGCGAAGCTAAACGAGTATGAAGATTGGCAGTGTGTGCTATGCCATAAAATATGAGATAATCATAATATGATACTCGGGATTGACGAAGTTGGGCGTGGGCCATGGGCGGGGCCGCTGGTGGTTGGTGCAGTGGTGCTGGGTGGTGCGGCAATAGATGGGTTAGACGACAGCAAGAAATTAACGAAAAAACGCCGTGAAGCGCTTGCCCAAGCTATCCAAGAGCAGGCAGCGGCGTATGCGCTTGGCTGGGTGAGTGCGGCAGAGCTGGATGAGGTGGGGATGAGCGAAGCCCTCCGCCTGGCAACGCGGCGAGCAGTGGAGGCTGTGCAGCAGCAATGCCGCGAGCAAGCTATTGCGCTCACCGAGATTGTGATCGATGGTAAGGTGAACTTCCTGGCTGGGACGGCATTAGAGCGGTACGTCACGATGCTACCCAAGGCAGATGCATTGGTGCCGAGTGTTTCGGCAGCATCGATCATCGCCAAGGTGGCACGTGACCAGTATATGGCCGCGCAAGATGTGCTCTACCCCGGCTATGGCTTTGCGGCGCATGCTGGCTATGGCACAGCGCAGCACCGAGCGGCGATTGCCACCCACGGAGTGACACCACTGCATCGGCTCAGCTTCAAACCACTCCAGCACTACCGCAATGATAGCCCTCACTCAGCAGACCAAGCACACACCACGCAGCAAGCTGATACGACGACCAGACGTGGCCATGCTGGCGAAACGGCTGCAGCAGACGCCTTGCAGCAGCGCGGCCATCAGATTGTGGCGCGCAACTGGCGGACAAAATATTGTGAGATCGATATTATTTCGCAGCATGGTGATACGCTGTATTTTGCTGAAGTGAAGCATCGCACGGATGACTATGCAGGTGATGGCCTCGCGGCGATTACCCGCAAGAAGCGCAATCAAATGCACTATGCCGCGCGGTTCTATGCGCACCACGAACGCATCACCACTATGAATCTCCAGCTTATCGCGATTGCTACCAGTGGCAGTCCACCGCGGGTGGTGCGGATTGAAGTTGTTGAGTAGTGGTGGTTTTGTGACTTAAGCTACATAGATCTATAGCTTTTCCTGCACAATCGCACCTTACCGCTTCACTCGGTAGAGTGCAAGAGTTCTCTGTTTTCTGACAGATTAGCTTGCGCCTGTAAAAACCAGTAGTACTGGGAAATGCAAGGGCGCGGTTTGCGCCTCGCTATACCTTCGTGAGCGCTGCCACAACCGCCGGGCCATCGCGCTCAATGAGCTCGACGCGGGCGGTGATGTCTGTAATGCCCATATCAATCACGCGGGTGAGGGCTGGCTCATTGCGCAGTGGTGCAAAGAAGCGCTGGTATTCGCTCAGCTGCTGGCGCGAAGCAAGAATGTTGCCGGCATAGCGGGGGAAGTAATCGAAGCTCTTGTCGCTGCCAAAGTGCTCTTCAACCCACCGCCAATTATCTTGCAGCCATTGCCACGTAGCGTCACGTGCATCGCGGTTGCGCAGCAGGTAGACAAACCAAAAGACGGTATCTTGGGTGCGGACTGTCTCGGTATCCATTATGAGAGCAAGGAGCTTGCGAATACTTGCGGCGTCGCGCGTGCTCGTTACGGCGCTGGCGATGTCTTGGCGGAGGTCGCTGCTGGCAGTTGCTCGATAGTGTGCCAGAAGCTCATCGATCAGCGGCTGTGGCTGCTGGCTGTGGCGGACAACACTACTAGCAATCAGGCTGCGTAGCTCGCTATCGAGAGCCAATAGGCCGCCCGCTGCATAGCGCTGCTGCGCCTCAGCAATCACCGCAGGTTGCTCGCTGTAGAGCATGTGCGCGATGATCGTCGATCGCAGCTTGGTGTCATTCTCAGGCTCACCAGGGCGCGTACTCCAGCCAAGGCGATCATAACTCTGCTGGGCAAGCTGGCCCACAAACTGCCGCAGTGCCTGCTCGGCAGCGCTATGCGGCTCAACGAAGAGCTTGAGATGGGCAACCACTGACGATATCACGCTCCAGACATGCTCGTCCGTCTCATTGCGGTAGGCATCGAGGAGGGTGAGCAAACGAGCACTGGGCACGCGGCCGCTCCGCGCTAGCAGCAGCTGCTGAGTGAGCAAGAGCGAGCGATCGACGACAGATAGCTCACCGCGCCGCACCTGGTTGAGTAAACGCTCTAGCAATGCGTCATCATACTGTGTAATGAAGTGCGAGACATTGCCATGATTGAGAAGGATTGGCTCATCCAGACTATGCTCTACTACTGTGCGCTGTGTGGTGAGCAGTGCTGGTATGGCTGGTGATGAGCTATGGAGGGGGATCTGCCACGTGGTGTCATCGGCCGCGTGTGGGCCAATAAAGAAGCGCTGCTGCTCAAGCATGAGCTGCGAACCGCTGAGCGAAGCTGTGACAACTGGGTAGCCAGGCGTGCGGATCCAGCGGTTCATCAGTGCAGCAACATCGCGCCCGCTGGCTTGGCTCAGCGCGTGCCATAAGTCGTCACCCTCGGCATTGCCATAGGCATGGGTGGCAAAGTATGCTTGCAAACCAGTGCGAAAGGCGTCTTCGCCCAGCCAATGCATGAGCATATAGAGGAGGCGCCCACCCTTGGCATAGACGATCGCCCCGTCAAAGAGCGTGCCAATTTCATCCGGATGATGGACAGCTGTTTGGACGGGCTGCACACCATCAATCGCATCACGGCCAAAGGCCAGCGCGCCCTCGTGGTTGCAAAAGTCTGTCCAGACGTGCCACTCGGGGTGGATGGTATCGACCGCCAGATATTCCATCATATTGGCAAAGCTCTCATTGAGCCAGAGGTTGTCCCACCACTTCATCGTGACGAGGTTACCAAACCACTGATGGCTGAGCTCGTGGCTAATGACGGTGGCGATGTACTGCTTATCGGCGATGGTCGTCGTGGTTGGATCGGCTAGCAGGGCAGACTCACGGTAGGTGATGAGCCCCCAGTTCTCCATTGCACCGCTGCTAAAATCTGGTACTGCAACGTGATCGGATTTAGGTAAGGGGTAGGGCGTGTCGAAGTACTCATTAAAGAACTCAATCGAGCGGATGGCATGCTCAAGAGCGAAATCAAGACTGGCAGGAGCTTGCGCTGGTGTGGCCCAGACGGACACTTCCACGCCATCCTTCGTCTGACCCGTGATGTGTTGCAGCTCACCCATCACGAGCGCCACCAGGTAGGTACTCATGCGCGGCGTCTGGACAAAGGTAGTGGTGAGCCGGCCATTTGCTTCCTGCTGCGACTGGACGGGCATATTGCCAAGCACTGTGATGCCTTGCTCAGTCGTGACGGTTATGTCGAAGGTTGCCTTGGCGGCAGGCTCATCAATACACGGGAAGACCTCGCGCGCATGATGGCTCTCGAACTGCGTCATAAGCAATTCTTTCTTCGCGCCATCATGCTGATAATAACAGGGGTAGAGACCGTGGAGTGAGTCAGTAATGGCTGCTTCGTACGTGAGAGTAATGGTGTGAGTGCCAGCACTCAGCGTTGGCAGGTGCAGTGAGATCTCGTCCTTATTATGCTCCACAGAGGCTGGCTGGCCGTCGATCGTTGCGCTGGTGATCGAGAGGTCTTTGGCGTGGAGCTTAATTGGTGTATTGGCCTGCGTTGTCTCACCAGTGATCGTTACTTGCCCTGCAAAGTGCCGCTGCTGGCGATCAATATCCAGCGCCAGCTGATAGTGAGTTGGTATAAAAAAGTCGATGAGATGAGTAACCTGTTGCATAAAACTAGTATACCGGAATGTGCATGAGCCTACCAAAAATTGACCCTATGCTATGATATAACTATGGAATATCGCCGTCGCCGCGTCATCACTATGTTTTTGCTCGCTGGCATTATCATTGGTGCACTGGCGATATATGCAGCGTGGCAATTGGCGCAATCAAGCCACTCGCCACAGGGTAACGGCGAGGCACTAGCAGCGCTGGAGGCATTACCCGTTAAGGGCCGTGCGCCCAAGACTGGGTATACACGCAGCCAATTTGGCGCGGGCTGGGCAACGACGGGTGGCTGCGATACGCGCAATATCATCCTCGCACGTGACCTCAAGCAGGCGGTGGTGAATGGTAATTGTAAGGTAGCCAGTGGCCAGCTGGATGACCCATACACAGGCAAGCGCATCACCTTCCAGCGAGGGAGTGGCACGAGCACTGCAGTGCAGATCGACCACGTTGTGGCTCTCAGCAATGCCTGGCAAACCGGTGCACAGCAGCTCAGTAGCGAGCAGCGGCAGCAGCTTGCTAATGACCCGCTTGAGCTCCTGGCAGTTGACGGCCCGGCCAACCAGCAAAAGGGCGATGGTGATGCTGCAACGTGGCTGCCTAGCCATAAGCCGTTTCGCTGCCAATACATCGCTCGGCAGATTGCCATCAAGCGCAAATACCACCTCTGGGTCACCTCGGGCGAAAAAGCCGCCATGCAGCGCGTCCTTGCCACGTGCCCTGGGCAGGGAGTACCTGGCTAATGCAGCCGAAGCTTATTGTATTCGACCTCAATCACACCTTGATCCGCGACAACTCGTGGCGCAATCTCAATCTCGCCATGGGCATCACACCAAAAGAAGATACTGCATTGATGGCACGCGCCGCCCGGGGTGAGATAACCGATGCCGAGGGCCAAGCCTGGTTGTTGCAGCGGTATCGGCAACGGGGCGACTGTCGCCGCGTAGTGGTGCAGCGCATCCTCAGCCAATACACCTATATGCCACATGCTCAAATGGTCGTTTCGGCGCTCCAAGCGCGGGGTTACCGCGTGGCCATCAACTCTGGTGCGATGGATATCTTGGTGGGTATGGTGGCAGAGCAGCTTGGCGTGGTGCTTTGGCGGGCGAGCAATCATTTTATCTTTGATGATCAAGACATGCTATGCCAGATTGATGCACCAGATGACGATGCGGTGGCCAAGGTGGAGCAGCTCCACCAACTGGCTGCTGAGCAGCAGGTCTCGCTGAGCGACTGTCTGGTCGTGGGCGATGGAGCGAACGACGTACCGCTCTTTGCCGCGACAGGCAATGGGGTAGCCTTTGCTGACTCACCCGCTGCTAGGCATGCACGATGGGTTATCGCCGACCTCCGTGATGTGTTGACGATTGTTGAATAAGAACTTCCGCCATTCCATTTGACATCCTCTACGCTATTCGCTACACTGATGGGTAGATATCCGGCCGGCAGGTCGGAGTTTTTCATAGAAAGGAGTAACACAATATGGAAGACCTTAATATTAAGCAGCTTACGTTAGCCTTGCGCACGATCGCTGACGAAAAGAATTTGCCTGAGGAAACTGTCCTGGGTGTGATCGAGCAAGCAATTGCTGCCGCCTGGCGCCGCGACAATGGTGAGCGCGACCAAAACGTTCGGGCAGAGCTCAATCTCAACGATGGCACCGCCAAGGTATTCGTCATTCGTGAGATCGTTGAGGAAGTTAACTTCCCATCGACAGAGGTGAGTCTAGACGAAGCGCGCACGGCTAACCCTGATGCTGAGCTGGGCGGTACCGTCGAGGAGACGCACAATGTGACGAGCTTTGGCCGTGTGGCCGCCCAGACTGCCAAGCAGGTGGTGTTGCAGCGCTTGCGCGAAGCTGAGCGCGAGGTGGTGCTTGCAGAGTTTGAAGACAAGATTGGTACCGTTGTGACGGGTATTGTTCAGCGGGTTGAGCCACGCGTCGTGCGCGTTGAACTGGGCAAGGCAACTGGCATCTTGCCGCAAAGCGAACAGATCCAGGGTGAGCGCTATGTACCAGGCAGTCGCATTAAAGTATTTATCAAGGACATTGAGCGCGACAATCGTGGTCCACAGCTTATCCTTAGCCGTGGCAACGAAGCCTTCATTGAGTATCTCTTCCGCCAAGAGGTACCAGAGCTCGAGACAGGGGCAGTTGAGATTAAGGGGATCGCTCGCGAGGCAGGTCGCCGCACTAAGCTGGCTGTTCTGAGCACCGTGCCAGGGATCGACCCGGTTGGTACCTTTGTTGGTGGGCATGGCACACGGGTCAACGCCGTTGTTAATGAGATTGGTGACCAAGAAAAGATCGATATCATTATGTACGACGAAAATACCGATACGTACATTCGCAACGCTCTCAGCCCTGCCGAGGTAGTGCGGGTCGAGATCGACCGCGAGCACAAGCACGCCAAGGTGTATGTGACGGAAGACCAGCAGTCGATCGCGATTGGCCGTAGTGGGCAGAATGTTCGCTTGGCAAGCCGCCTTACGGGCTTTGAGCTTGATATTGAGACAGCAGCAAGCCAGCCAGCTGAGCGCAAGCCACGCAAGAATATCGAGGATGATCTCTTTAGCGCCATTGAAAACCAAGCGTAAAATTGCAAAGCGCTGCGACACGCCAACCCTGCTCATAATAGAGTAGGGTTTTGCGTGTTATTAGCACTCCACCTTGACGAGTGCTAATAAGCAGCGTATACTGAGTAGGGTGGCTTTTTGGCCACAGATTTTGGAGGACGACATGGAAGATGATTTTGCAGATTTTATTAGCCATTTGAGTGATGATGCTCGTCTGAGCGTTCAGTATGCTGATGCAATTGCCCGTGGGTATGGCAACCCCTATATTGGTACCGAGCACTTACTGCTTGGTATTCTGAGCCAAAGTGCCAGCCTCGGTACCAAGGTACTCGCCGATGCTGGTATTACGCTGCGCCGGGCGGAGGACTCACTTCACCTGCAGCCGCTCAAGAATATTACGGTACGGACTGGTGGGGCAACTGGTCTGTCCGAGACGGCTCTATTGACACTTCGGATGGGGTGGGAAATCGCGAAGGAATATGAGCATGATGAGCTCGGTACAGAGCATATTCTCTATAGCTTGCTCAAGCAAAACAACGCCCGCGCAACTGTATTGCTACGCGAAATGGGGGCAGATACCGAGGCGATCGTCCGCAACCTCGAAGCCCACTTTGATGATATGCGTGAAGAAGAGAGTCGCGGTGGCACAAGTACTCGCACCGATACGAAGTATCGGCCAGCGCCGCGGGGTGGCAATGCGCTGAGCAAATATAGCATTGACCTAACCGCCAAGGCAGCCGATGGTGAACTTGATACTGTGGTAGGGCGAGCACGCGAGACCGAACGCCTTGTAACAATTCTCAGCCGTCGCACCAAGAATAACCCTGTTTTGCTGGGTGAGCCAGGGGTAGGTAAGACGGCCATCGTTGAAGGCCTCGCGCAGCGGATTGTCCGCGAGGATGTGCCAGATAATTTGCTCGACAAGCGAGTGGTTATGCTTGATATGACGGCGATTGTCGCTGGCACTAAGTACCGTGGGCAGTTCGAGGAGCGGCTAACGGCATTGATTCGTGATATTACTAAGCAGGGCAACATTATTGCCTTTATCGATGAATTGCACATGCTTGTAGGAGCTGGCTCAGCAGAGGGCGGGGCAATGGACGCAGCCAATATCCTCAAGCCAGCGCTAGCTAGAGGTGAGTTGCACCTCATCGGTGCGACGACGCTGGAGGAATATCGCAAGCATATCGAGAAAGACAGCGCGCTCGAGCGTCGCTTTCAGACAGTACTCGTTAAGGAGCCAAGTGTGAAGGATACGGTGGCAATCCTTAAGGGGCTTCGCAGCTACTATGAGAAACATCACGGGGTGAAGATTAGTGATGATGTGATCGAGTCAGCGGTGTATATGAGTGACCGTTACGTGGCCGATCGCTTTATGCCTGACAAGGCGATTGATGTGATTGATGAAGCAGCAGCTCTGGTACGCGTTAAGAAGGGACATAAGCCAAGCAAGCAGCGCGAGTATGTCCGTGAGCTCAAAGCACTGAATGAGAAAATGGAAGATGCCGTAGCAGCAGAAGACTATGAGCGCGCCGCTCTCTATAAGCAGCGTATTAGCCAATTGACCGACCAGCTTGAGCAAGCACGTCGCGAGCAAAGCCGCAAAACTCCACTGGTGCTCACCGAGGATAATATTGCTCATGCCATTGCTGTGATGACACACATCCCGGTTGAGAAAGTCCGCACAAGTGAGGCGAAGCTCCTGCGTAATCTTGAGAAACACCTTGGCAAATATCTGATTGGTCAGGAAGAAGCGGTCGGCAAAGTTGCTCGTGCTATTCGGCGCAGTCGTAGTGGGGTGGCGAGCAGCCAGCGGCCGATCGGTAGCTTTGTCTTTATGGGGCCAACTGGTGTCGGCAAGACCGAGCTGGCGCGCGTGCTTGCTCGTGAGGTGTTTGGCTCGGATGACGCACTGATTAAGATCGATATGAGTGAGTTTGGCGAGAAGCACACCGCAAGCCGGCTTGTTGGCGCGCCTGCTGGCTATGTAGGCTACGACGATGGCGGCAAATTGACAGATAAGGTGCGGCGTCAACCCTATAGTGTGGTGTTGTTTGATGAAATTGAAAAGGCTCACCCCGATATCTTCCAGATGTTGCTGCAGCTCCTTGAAGATGGTACATTGACCGACTCGACTGGCCGTGTTGTGAGCTTCCGTAACACGATCATCATCCTTACGAGCAATCTCGGTGCAGATAAAATGCAGCACAATCGCAGCCTCGGCTTCCAGGCCAAACTAGCCGACGAGGACGATACAGCACAGCAGCAGCGACGCAATGAGTCATATACTCGTGAGGCACTGGAGCGATTCATGCGGCCGGAGCTAATCAATCGGTTTGATGCAATCATCACCTTCCGACCACTTACTAAGCCAGAGGTTGGGAAGATATTCGACTTGCAGATTGCCGAGCTTAATCGGCGTTTGGCTCGTCAGAGCCTCGCCGTTAAGGTGTTGCCAGCAGCAAAGCGACGGTTGATCGCTCAGGGCTACAGCCGCACCTTTGGGGCGCGGCCGCTGCGGCGTACGATTGAGGACGAGCTGGAACATCGCCTTGCAGAGGGAATTTTGGCCCGTCACTACGCCAAAGGGTCGGTCTTGACAGTTGGAGTACGAAAAGGGGAGCTGACGATTGACGCACGTAGCGAAAAGGCCTAAGCGTTTCCTCTCGACACTGGTCGGTCTGGTGATGATCGGTGGCATGGCCTGGGCTGGGCTGACCTATGGCCCGGAGCTCTACGATGCTGCAGTGGCGAGCCGGTACCAGCCCGATAGTGCGATGCAAGCGGTGATTGATCAGCTTGAGCTGACCGATAAAGGTCGGCAGCTGCTCTATGCGAGTCAGCCACAATTACAGGACAAGGCTGAGTTTAACAAAAGCTGCAAATCGACTGAGCGCACAGCCGCTATCCTTGGTTGCTACCACTTGCGCCGGATTTACGTCTACAATGTGCAGAATCAAGAACTGACTAACGCCGAACCCGTCACGACAGCACACGAGTTATTACATGCCGCATATGAGCGGCTTGGCCCAAGCGAGCGACAGCGGATCGACAAGCTTATCGAAGCAGAGTACGCCAAGATCAAGACCAATCCGGTCATTGCCTCAATGGTGAAGTATTACGATCAGGCTGAGCCAGGCGAGCGTAATAATGAGCTTCATTCTATTATTGGCACGCAGATTGGTACAATCAACAGCGAATTAGAGCAGCACTATAGTCGGTATTTTCGTAACCGTGCGGCGATTGTCGCACGCAGTGATGCTTACCAAGCTGTCTTTGACAAAGTCGATCAAGAAGCCAAAGCGCTTAGCAAGGCAATCAACCAAGAAGCTACCCAGCTTCCTACTGATCAAGCACAGTACAAAGAGATGGCTGAGCAGCTGTCGGCTGATATTAAGGTGTTTAATGCGAGAGCCCAAAATGGCGGCTTTCGCGATGATGCATCATTCCAGGCAGCACGTAAGAAGCTCTTGGCACGTCAGCGAGCGCTTGAGGCGCAGCGGCTAGCGATTAATCAGCGCGTTGAGATATATAATGCGAAGATCACTCGGCTCAATGCCTTGTCGGTACGCGCTAATGAGCTGAACCAAAGCATTAATGGCATTGAGCAACCTAAGGAGCAAGTGTAATGGCACGAGCTCGCACGGTGTTTGTTTGCCAGCAGTGTGGTGCGCGCTCACCAAAATGGACCGGTAAGTGTGAACAATGCGGCCAGTGGAATAGCCTCGTCGAGCAAGCGCCAGCTCCAGTGGGTAAATCAGCCGTGGCACGCAGCGCTGGCCAGGGTACGTTGCTACAGCCGCGGCCAATTACCGCCGCTGCAAGCCAGGATGAACCAGCGGTACGACTTGCAACGGGCATTGCCGATCTTGATGTAGTGCTAGGTGGTGGTATTTTGCCTGGTGGAGTACTTCTTCTGGCGGGGCAACCAGGCATGGGAAAGAGCACTCTCTTGCTCCAGGTCGCGCATGCGGTTGCTCGGCAGCAAGCAGTGCTCTATATCAGTGGTGAGGAGTCGGCTGGGCAGGTAGCGCTGCGAGCCACGCGACTGGGTGCCGACCAGCACGAGGCATTGTCGTTTGCGGCGAGCACGAGTGCTAATGATATTGCGGCTACCATCCGTACTGGCCAATACCAGCTGGTAATTGTCGATTCAATTCAGACGTTGAGTCTGGCTGAGATTACAAGTGCACCAGGCACTGTAAGCCAGATTACTAACGCTAGCAACGTTATCATTCAAGCGGCCAAGCAATCAGGGACGGCGGTAGTGCTGGTGGGTCATGTGACAAAGGAAGGGTCGATCGCGGGGCCCAAGGTACTTGAGCATCTCGTGGATGTAGTGCTGCAGTTTGAGGGCGATCGCTACGGTGGCTTTAAGGTGGTGCGGGCCATCAAGAACCGCTATGGTAGCACGAATGAGGCGGCGATTTTTGCTATGGGTGAGCACGGACTGACAGTAGTAGAGAACCCCTCAGCTGCGCTGCTTGCCGAACGCCAAAATGCTGATGGATCAGTGGTACTGGCTACTCTCGAGGGTAACCGCCCCATCCTTGTTGAGATCCAAGCACTTGTCAATCCAACCCATTTCGGGTATCCTAAGAGGACAGCCAGCGGATTTGACCTCAACCGACTTAACCTTTTGATCGCTGTCCTCGAGCGGCGCACCAAATTGCAATTATCCGATAAAGATATCTACATCAACGTTGTCGGTGGACTCAAACTGGCTGATCGGGCGGCCGACTTAGCCGTCGTCATGGCAATTGCTAGTGCTGCTGCTGGCCGACGCCTTGATGATGGCGTAGTAGTGTTTGGCGAGGTGGGCCTTGGCGGTGAAGTGCGCAGTGCCCAAGCGGCCGAGCGGCGCATTGCTGAGGCGCAAAAAATCGGCTTCACCAAAGCAATTGCTCCGCATTCTGGCCTTAAGACGCCCTTTGTTCATGATGTGCGCGATATCCGCAGCGCGCTCATTACCTATCTAAAAACATAACAAAAGGAACAACATGCAATTATCTACTCTTGTGTTGCTTATCATCACACTTATTATCCTTGGCGAAGTCAGTTATCTCCTGGCTCGATTGCCGCGTAACACACTCAAGACGAAAGGGCGAGCGCTGTTAGTCGATACGTCGGTGCTAATGGATGGCCGCATTACGGCCGTTGCCAAAACAGGATTTATTGGTGACACGCTGGTGATCCCCCGTAGTGTGGTGGGTGAGCTGCAATTTCTGGCAGATCACGCAGACAGCGACAAGCGAGCTCGTGCTCGTTATGGCCTTGACGTTGTGACGGAGCTGCAGGCGATGGACGAAGTTGAGGTAGAGCTCTTGCAGGATGGCAGCAAAGCACGCGAGGGAGTTGATGAGCGATTGCTGAGCCTAGCCAAGCAGCATGGTGCATGGCTGCTCACGATCGATTATAACCTCAACAAAGTCGCCGCCGTGGAAGGAATTGGCGTGCTCAACATGAATGAGTTGGCACAGAGTATCCGGATGGCACATTTGCCTGGTGAGCACCTGACACTGGCGCTCCTTCAGAAGGGGCAGGACGCTCATCAAGCGGTTGGGCATTTGCCAGATGGCACGATGGTTGTTGTGGAGCAAGCCAGCAGCCAGCTGGGCCGCACCTGTGAAGTGGAGATTATTCGCAACCTTCAGACCGCTGCAGGTAAGATGATCTTTGCCAAGCTCGTCAAAAAACCAGTAGTTCAGCCAGTCAAAGCACGCTCGGCTGAAGCATCATCAGGAAAAGCAGTAGTGCAAGAAGAGTCGGCTACTCAACCATCTACTCAGCCCAAATCAGCAAAGACCTCACGCTCTCGCCAACCAGCGCGGACCCGCACTACCACAGCTCCAGCAGAAAAAACAGATAAGAAAAATGACCAGCCAGCCTCAAGCCAGCCCCAGCGAACGGTGCGTGTGGCTCATGAGAAAACAAAGCCAGTAGAGCAACCACAACCAAAGCAGCTAGCCAAGCGTACCTCTCGCGCGCGAGCCGCTACAACTCCGAAGTCTCCGCAGGCTGCTTCATCCTCTCAATCCAGGCATACCAAGCAATCGACAACGAGCCGCACCTCACAGGCAGCCATGCAAGCTGCCTCCAAGAAACGAACTACTCGCTCGTCATCACGTCGCCGTGTTGACCACGAAGCAGCACTGCTTGATTTGGTAAAAAAGCAGACGGATTAGCGTCGTTGCGAAGCTAGCGGACTGTAAAGAGATATTGTTTAATTTTTGATACGTGATTCTCAGGGTGCTATACTGATGGTAGTAATGCCATGAAAGGGGAAGCAATTATGCATACCTATCGAGACTTTCTCATCACCACCCTCACCGCCGCCGCGAAGATTGCAGCTGCGAACTTTGGCAATCTCTCTCACTCGGTCAAGGCGGGAGATCGCAATTAAGTCCTAACAGAGACTGACCTGGAGATCGGTCATTTCCTGACGGATGCAATCCGCACAGCATACCCTGATCATAATATTATCGACGAAGAGCTGGGCTGTGTCGATAACAGGTCGCGCTACACCTGGGTGGTTGACCCGATCGATGGGACGAGTAACTTCGCGGCGGGGCTGCCACAGTATGGCATTATGCTTGGGCTGCTCGATCACGACACACCAGTGGCTGGTGGAATTGCCCTGCCTGCCTTTGGCGAGCTCTACGTTGCGACCAAGGGTGCGGGTGCCTGGTGCAATGATCAGAAAATCCATGTCTCGCGTGAAACCGACCTCGCCAATAGTCTCGTCGCGTATGGTATTGACGGCCACCCTGAGGATCCAGCCCGAACGAAGCGCGAAGCTGAACTACTTGGTACCATCATCCTCTCGATCCGTAATCTCCGCTCGTCTAATAGTGTCGTCGACCAAGCAATGGTTGCGAAGGGTGCCTATGGTGCCTGCGCCAACCAAACGAGCAAGATCTGGGACAACGTCGCACAGCAGATCATTATTGAGGAAGCAGGCGGCGTCTATACCGATATTGCTGGTAACCCCATGGATTACCACGACGCCCTGAACCGCTCCCACGAGAACTTTACCTGGCTGGCGGGAGCGCCGGAGCTGCATCGGCAGTTGGTGGGGGTAGTGGAACCTTTATTGTTTGCCGCATAGCCGCTAATTCCTAAGCAATGCAACCAAAAAGGCGCAAGTACTCGTGCAATTCTTAGGAGAGTAACAAAGTCTCCATCATAAAAAAACCTGCGCATATAGCCCAGGGGTAAATGATCGCCTTGAGAAATCACACTAGCTCGTTCGTTGACCGTGAGCGGTGTTTTTGTCACTATAGTATACGCTGTCTGTCAGTGTGGCAGTCACAGTGAAGTTTTTGCCAGCAGAGGAAGGGATAGAGACGTTGGTGTCGCCATCGCTGTTGACCTGGCGCGTGCCAATGAGCTGGTCACCCACCTTCACCTCTAACTGTTGGAGTGGGTGACTACCCTGCCGGTAGTATACCGTCGCCGATTGCCCGCTAGAGCTTACGGCGACGGAGACACTTGGCTTGGAGTCTGTGCAGCGATGGGTGTCGTCATTGCTGGTGGCGTCATAGCCATCTTGGGCTGAGACAGTCTCTTTGCCTGACGAGTCTTTCGACCGAGTGACAGGGATGTCCACACGAGCTGACTCTGGTGTACAGTTTGTGGCCTTTTTCTTAGACACTCGGTCGAATGACATTGTGTTGCTGCTGCGGTTAGAGTTTTTGTTGTAATACGATGGATAGATCTCGTTGTTGATCCGCTGGATACCGCTTGGTGCAGAGAACCAGTCGCTGTATGATGCTTTGTGTTGACTAACGTAATATTGCGTAGCATCGGCCATGGTGTAGTCGAGCAGCATAGCGGGGATGAGCGAGTTACCGTTGCGGAGCGGTGATGTGTCAGAGTTGCCCAGCCAAACCGCCATCGACAGCGCTGGGGTGTAGCCAACCGTCCAAATATCCTTCGCTACCACCTTGCCATTAATCTCGGAGTTTGATGTACCAGTCTTGACGGCGGTTTTCGCCTTGAGGCGATTCATTTGTGGCATGTAGTCTTGCCCACCACCAAGGTTTGCCCGTGCACTCGAGTCGCCAAGGATATCGTTGACAATGTAGGCAGCTTGCTGATCGATCACCTGCTTCGTAGAGGCTGTGTACTGCTTAAGGACTTGGCCAGTACTGTTGGTTACTTTGAGAACGGTTGATTGCGGGGTGTAGGTGCCCATCCGCGCCAAAGATGCGATGGCATTGACATGGTCGACGAGGCGTGTACCGCAGCTCCCAATGGCACTCGATAAACCAGCTTGGGAGTCTGCACCTTGGGTGCAGTAAGCACTGTCGCCCATCTCGCGAATGGTCTGCCAGGTGCTGCCACGCTTATTACGCTCATTTTCTTGCATAGCCTTGATGGCGGGGATGTTGCGCGAGCGAGCGAGAGCTTGGCGGAGGTTAATGTTGTTTTGGAACTTGCCATCGGCGTTTTGTGGCGTCCAGCTGCCAAAGCTGATCTTTGAGTCGGAGAGGACAGAGCCACTCCCGTAGTTGGTTCTACCATTACCCTTGTTTTGAAAGAGTTGAGCATAGACCAGTGGCTTGATGGATGAACCAGGCTGGATAAAGGCGGTAGCGGCATTGTTTTGACCAAAGACGGCATAGTTAAAGTCTCGACTCCCAACCAGCGCTACCACTTGACCTGTTTTATTATCCTCGATAGCAGCTGCACCATTAGTAAAGCCGGCATAGGTCGCACAGTTAGTATTACCACAGTGAGAGTTAGTAAGCTTGCCATTAAACATACTTTGCATACGAGTCTCAAGCTTACCTTGAAGCGTCGAGTCAAGCGTGGTCGTGACAGTGAGGCCGCCTTTGCCAACGGTTGATTTGCCCAGCTCTTTTTCGAGCTGGTCGCGTACCATCAGGACGAAGTGCGGCGCTTTTATGTCGGCATATTGCTCAGCCTTTGGTTTCACAGTGTCAAGAATGGGAACTTGCTTTGCTTCGTTAGCCTGCTCTTTGGTAATGTAATTCATCTCAACCATACTATCAAGCACCTTGTGCTGGCGTGCAATGAGGGCACTATTACCTGGTACGTAATATGGGTCGTAGAGCCCAGGACTGTTAGGAATGCCGGCAAGCAGTGCAGATTCGGCCAGTGTTAGATCCTTAGCTGGTTTCTGGAAATAGGTGCGCGCAGCCGACTCAACACCATTACGGCGGCCACCGTATGATGCTTCGTTGAGGTAGAGGTTCAGGATTTGATCTTTGTTGTACATACGCTCGACCTCAATCGAGAGAATCACCTCCTTGATCTTGCGTGGTATACCATCGAGGCCGCGTTTTTCGATTTCGCTCTTCTCGAAGAAGGCTTGCTTGACGAGCTGCTGCGTCAGTGTTGAGCCACCCTGTACGGCATTACCCTGTGAGTTGCTCAGGAATGCGCGAGAAATACCAGCCA
The DNA here is from genome assembly GCA_963554165.1 of uncultured Candidatus Saccharibacteria bacterium. Lineage (GTDB taxonomy): Bacteria > Patescibacteriota > Saccharimonadia > Saccharimonadales > Saccharimonadaceae > Saccharimonas. The sequence goes on from CAUVQR010000003.1 coordinate 98,473, forward strand.
GGCTAATACCGTGGTGGTTATAAAAATCACGGTCTTCCACGGCGATCGTTGCCTTCTTGACGTAGTCGCTAATCTGGTTGCCATCGACCACGAGCTTGTAGTCGCCGTTGCCTTTATCCTCCCAGAGGAGCTGGCCACTACGATCGAGGTATTTGGTAACAGTGGTCTGGACGCGTTTGTCTATCTCGCCTGGGCGAATTGCGTCGAGGTCTTTGCGGTAATAGGTGAAGAGCCCAGCGATAATAAGGGCGAGCACGAGGAAAAACCCACCAACTACCTTGAGGATGGCATAAGCCCCACGCTTGCTAAATAAGAATTGTGCCACGCGGCGTGGGTGCAAGCGATAGAGTAGCCGTTTGAGAGGCTGCTTGGGTAGGCTTGCCAAGTACTCCGCTCTGCGGCGGGCTTCGGCGTCTTTTTTGGTGCGGCGCTTGGCTGCAAGATTGGAGTAGACGCTAACTCGATGTGATAAATTATTTTTGACCACGATCTCTTATTCCTCTAACACACGATATTCCTCTGCATTATAGCATTATATAGGTGGGTAGGGCTAGTCTTTTCCTACGGCGCAGCCCCACTACCTCGCGCTATTTCGTGCTAAAATAAATAGCAATACATGAGCATAAGAAAAAGCAAGAGTGGAGGACATATGACCTTAGCAGAAGAATTAACCTGGCGCGGATTTATCAACCAAACGACATTTGCCAATATTGATGATATCAACGAGCCGCGCACTTTCTACATTGGTGTTGACCCCAGTGCGCCAAGCATGACGATTGGTAACTTGGCTGTCATGATGCTATGCCGGCACTTCATCGACCATGGACACACACCACTGTTGCTTGTGGGAGGTGCAACCGGGATGATTGGCGACCCAGACGGTAAAAAGCAAGAGCGTGATCTCCGCAATGCTGAAACGGTAGCACGTAGTGTTGAGGGCTTGACGGCGCAATTTCGGCAGATATTTCGCGGCCAGGATTTTGCGGTAGTCAATAATGCCGATTGGTTCGCTCACGTTAATTATGTCGATTTTTTGCACCAGATCGGTAAGCACGTGAGTATGACGCAGCTACTCGACCGCGATTTTGTGCAGCAACGGATCGGCGAAGGTGGAACAGGCATTAGCTATGGTGAATTTAGTTATGCATTGATTCAAGGCTATGACTTCTTGCATCTGTACCGCGAGAAGGGTGCGACGCTGCAATTGGCTGGTGCCGACCAATGGGGTAATAGCGTGACAGGCGTGTCGCTCATTCGTAAGCTCGAGGGCGGTGAAGCTCATGTCTTGACGGCACCGCTCGTGATTAATAAGCAGACAGGAGTGAAATTCGGCAAGTCGGAAGGTGGTGCAGTTTGGCTTGACCCAGCGCTGACGAGCCCATACAAATTCTACCAATTTTGGCTCAACTGCGATGACGAGACGAGCGAAGACTTGATCAAGATCTACACGTTACTTGATCAAGCAACTATCGAAACATTAATCGACACCCACCGCGCTAACCCTGGCGCGCGCACCCTACAAAAGGCTCTCGCACGAGAAGTAACCGACATCGTCCACGGCCATGAGCGCCGCGAGAGTGTGGAGCGAGTAACCAGTGTACTCTTTGGTGGCAATGACCTATCGACACTGCGCGAGAAAGATCTTGATACGCTGGCTAACGAGATCCCAACCGTCTCGCCTCAATCAGTAGTAACCGCTCTGGTGGAGGCTGAGATCTGTGCTAGCAATGGCGAAGCACGCCGCCTCATCAAAAACAATGCCATTAGCCTTGACGGCGCAAAAATCACCAGTGATCAACCAGCCACCAGTCCAAGCTTGATCAAAAAAGGCAAGAATAGCTTCGTGCTTGTACGATAGACGGGTGTTCTCGATGGCTACGCCCAGTAGAATGTTCGCAACTGGTTATTTCATTATGTATTTGCCATATTTTATGGTATGATAATTGCACATTAATTAGCTACAAGAGGAGAATTTAGTTATGAAAAAACTGATTGCATTTGATCTAGACGATACTTTGGCAGTAACGAAGTCGCCCGTGAGCGACCGGATGGCGGCTCTGCTGGGGCGCTTACTGGAGAAGTATGATGTATGTGTCATCACTGGTGGAGACTTCAAGCAGATCCAAAAGCAGGTGACCAGCCGCCTTGATGTATCACCCGAATTACTGGCTAAGTTTCACGCTATGCCGACGTGTGGTACGCGCTATTATCGTTTCGACCCGCACGCAGGCGAGTGGCAGTTGCAGTATGCCGAGGATCTGACGGATGAGCAAAAGGCGCAAATCGTGAGTGTGCTTGAGTCAACTGCACGGGAGATGGGGATCTGGTGTGAGCACCCAGCAGGTGAGATTATCGAGGATCGCCAGAGCCAGATCACTATATCTGCCTTGGGTCAGCAGGCCACTCCTGAGGAAAAATACGCCTGGGCAGAGAAGTACAAGGATGTTCGGCCAGTCTACCGCGATAAGGTAGCGGCGCAGCTGCCCGGCCTCGAAGTGCGGATTGGTGGCACTACCAGCACCGACATTACCCGTCCTGGCATTGACAAAGCCTATGGTATGAAGAAGCTGCTTGAAGCTAATGGGCTAGAAAAAAGCGAAGTCCTCTTCTTTGGTGATAAGATCGAAGAAGGGGGTAACGACTACCCAGTCCGCGCGATGGGTATCGACAGCATTGCCGTCAATGGCTGGGAAACAACCGCCTATGCCCTGGATGGGGTTTTGGGCGTAACGGAGTAAAAACCTTTACTTTCATACACTGACCAAAAGAGCGAAAACTTGCGGTATATAAAAATACTCACCCAGTAGGAGTGAGTATTTTTATAGTGAATGATGAATAAACTAAAGTTACTCTTTACTGAGCTTTTTATAACAAAACCGCGCAAGTTCTGGCGCAATGGTGTCGTATGTCTTGCCGGCGAGCAGACCTCCGGCTTCGGAGAGCTCTACAACTCGTTTAGCTCGTACACAAAATCGCCAGTATTCATAGAAAAGCAAAATACTTCATAGCTAGATGGCTTTTGTGAAGAACGTGAGGTAAGGTCGTAAAAAAGTTGCTCAAACGTGGTGGGTAATGCTCTAGATGGCGTCCATCGACGCATTGCGCATTTACTCTGGGCAGTAGTGGCAGCGACAGCGATGCGACGCACCCGATCCGGCAACTTTTCATTTAGTGCCGGAATGCTGGTGTGCAAATTATCGAATAAACTCCAGTTGTTATCGCAGTTATTGTGGCATATAGCGAAGGGCTGCTTTGTGGTGATAAGCTGATGAACTTGCTTAGATAAGTGTCCAACTACTATGCCGTATCGCCCGTCTTTTGCGGGTACTTCGCCGGAGGTTCCGTCCACTGTTGCATTTGAGACAACATGAGATGCAATACGTTGCGAGAAAAGGTCGCTTGATGTAGTTGGCTGTGTTTGCAACGAGCGATGCAACCATACAAAAGTAACTATGAAAACCAGTAGTAACACCGTAATGATAATGCCAATAACGAAATGCTTAGACTTGGTGGTGTGTGAACTAGCTTCCATATATCTTAATACAAGTATACCACCTTGTCGCAATGATTGGTACGATACTACAATAGCTGTGGTATTTTCCCTTGTGATAGCTGTACGAGGGGTTTATCTTGGTTGCCTACATTCAGTGTAATCCACTAAAATACTCGCCACGATGGGCGAGCGGTCTTTGTTATTGAAAAGTATATACCAGTCTACTTTGACTAAAGAGGGCTTAGATAAGAGTTTGTCTGGTGCACCTGGGCAGCATCAATTCGAACAACTGGCTACCCCTGCTCGCCTTCCGCAAGCGCCTCATCGCGGGTGAGGTGGCTCCGGAGTCGAGCACGGATAGCTTAGCGTCCACAACAGAAGCGAGCGAGACCCCGACAGCCCGCGGCATCCGCAAGACGGCCTGCCGTCCGATCAGCGCGGCGAAGAAGCAGCAGATCCTCGATCTGGAGCCCACCGGCATGTCTGCCCGCGAGATCGCTGCCGAAGTCGGTGTCACTGAGTCAACCGTCCGTGCCACCTGCCGCCAGGCCACGCAACCACCCCGCCGCAAGCGACGCTTCACGGACGACGACCTCCGTCGTGCCCAGCAGCTTCACGCCCAGGGGCGTACCTACATTGAGATCGGGCTAGAGCTCGGTTTCGGGCGGGACACGGTGAGCAAGCATCTGGCGGCGGCAGCGAAGTCAGATACATACGAAACAAAGGAAAGCCCCCGACACTGAAAGCGCCGGGGGTAGGGTAGGACCTTCACTCTCTGTCATCCTTGTCGCTTCTGTACGTCAGTAATACCAACGTTAGCTGATGCAGACAGCAGTATATGACAGTTCCTACAATAATGTGAGCGGCAATGTGGCCATTCACGAGGAAGGTGCGGTCTACACACCCAAATACCATACCCGTCAAAAACGGCGGGATGGTGATGACTGTCGCTCTTGTTGTGTCCTTCATCGCGGTAGCCCTTCGATAGCGCCGCCGCGGATTGCGGCAGTCGAACTGGCCATTACGAAGCACATGAACAGTTCGACCACAACAATAGGATAATATTATACAACAGTCCAGATTTATAGGCTAGCCTACGTGGTAAAATATGTCCGATGCTCGCCTCCCTACGAGCGAAGGAGTTCCCACAATGGCAGGAACCTCAAAAGAAACTTCGTGGCACTTTGACCCCAAAAGGATTGCCGAAGGTTTATTTGTCACAACGATTGGTGGAATATTAGTTGCGTGGGCTACGGGTGTAATTGGACTGAATTTGTCGGGCAATAATGGCGCAGCCCCTGCTGCTGTAACAACTACCGAACCTCCCTCACATTCAACTCCCAGTTTCTTCCCTGGATCGTCAGAATCGAATGACGATGGTCAAGGGCCTTCAGAACCTACCCCTTCTTTTCCATCTGAGTTGCCGCTTGCGACCGCCAAGCCGATCGGCTCACATCAAGATGTTGATATCGGCGGCACTCTCCAAATTGATGGGCAGCAGTACATTCACTCACTTGGCCATCGATGCGAAAACTACTGCAACGAAAACTCCGGTGTCGGTAGTGTCGAATTTGATATAGGCGGCAAGTATCGGACATTCGAAGCGACAGTAGGGGTATCGGAAACTGCGGAGGACACATCGCAAGTCGGTACGTTTGTGGTGTATGTGGATGATGTCAACAAAGGCACATGGCAGGTGACCTTTGGTCATCACGAAAGTATTACCGTCGACGTATCCGGAGGGATTCGCCTCAAACTCGAATCATCTCGCGATGGCGATGTCGGGAACCCTGCGGGTAACGGAGCTAAGATAGCTTGGGGAATCAAGCCAGATCTTCCTGATCTAGTTTGGGGTACGCCGCGCGTCGTCAGATAGATGGAATGACGCAGTTCTAAGATATATGTTGACATCGCCAATGAACCGCCTATAATCCTAAGTAGACACAGGTCAACATCGTGTCAACAGAATTTCCGGTGGGTGGTTTCCAAACCACACAGCGGGAGATTTTTAGCGCGGATTCCTATCAAAGACTGGCATGAAGTCCTTGTTACCGGTGTGTCTTCTTTGACCTGTATGCAGAAGTAGTTGCCGCCCTTCATTACACAATAGAACCGATCGAGCGGCATCCGCAGATATTGGCCGCTTGCGATCGTATCTGGATCGATCTGAGATTTGACGTGCAGTTACCATTTCGTCGAGCGCACGATTACGTCATATTCCCGAATATCGTGCGTTAGAATTTCGTTCTGTGATGATGCTGAGAGTCGTGAGCACCGTCTTCACATGTAGAACAGTGAACTATCTTGTCCTTGTTATATGAGATGTGAGTCACGCACAAAATACAGCATCTATCGTTGTTAATTGCCATACAGTGGGAATATGTCAAGCCTGGACGTCCAACGCATAATCCGTAAGACAAACAAAATACTCAAAGACTACGGGTACCCAGAGATTAGTGGTGAATCAGAAAGAATGCTCGCGATTGCTGCATCAATCAAGGCACGTCAAGATCTCAGGCTCAGAGGTGCCTTTGCTATTATTGGTGCATTCTCGTTGGTCGGCGTATGGATCGTTTCTGGCGGCATCTTCAACCTACAATATATCGCCGTAGTATTAGCACTAACTTCAATTTCAACCGTATACTCATACTTCACAATCATAGATGTGGGCTCGCGAGATGCAGCGTCGGCAATCTTGAATCACCGTGCCAGCAATCTAGAGTGATGCAACTAGTTTGGAATACATCTTGCAACTTGATGTCAGAGTGGGAGGGGAACTATCGGGGCGCAGTGGCAGCGGAGGGTAGTGAAGGGCACCAGTGACACGCGGATGGAATGTTGGGCCTAACTCTCAAAGCGGGAGTGTGCTGCAAGATGGCGAGGTCAGTAGGCCAGCCTTCTGCATATAGTGGGCTTACGCAACATATTGAGCAGTTAATATGTTCTATCAGCGGCGTTGTGCTGCTCAGCCACGACGTCCGTGATGTTCTGTCGTGCGGCCAGCTGACTGGTGGCTCTGCGTCGAGCACATGGTGCCCAGCGTCTTCAGTATCAACACGGATGCGAACCGTTGCGAACTGATGGTGCAGACATGCCACCTGTGGAACGTGCGGAAAATCCCCGGCACGTTCCACAGGTGCGCGACCGACAGCCTTCAGGTGGGCAACGGCGCTTAATGCGAGTGGCTGATCCTCTACGGGGTGCTAACTTGCGTGCTCTGTAGTGTCTTCAGCACTGCGATGAGGCTCTCGGTTGACTCTTCCAACTCGTCGTCCGTGTATGGAGCGTTCAGTCTGTTCTCTGGATGGTGTATAGAGTTCCGAATGAAGTATGGAAGGGTGGCTTCCTCTGGGCCATCGTTCGGCCGGTCATCGCGTTTCCATTCTTTGTCGTATGGCAGCTTGTGCGTATCGTGTAGGCAGACGTTAAGACTCCACTCACTCTTACGTTTGGTAATCACCTGTATCTCACCCCACAACTCATCATGGAATTCAGGCGAAGAAATCCCGAATGCAAAGTAGGTGATCTCGCCTAGAGAAGGCTTTTGGCTGGCGACGAGTCCGAGTTCTTCCGAGTACCGAATCGATGGCCCGCCATCTTCGCGCGAAAGGATGAGCAGTTTGTGCTGTGCTGGGCGGTATGAGCGCAGCATGTACGGCGAGTGCGTGATGAGGAATAGTTGCTCGTTTTCCGAGATTTTTGCCAGCGCTTTTCCGAGCTGAATCTGCGCACGAGGGTGGAGCCAGGTTTCGGGCTCGTCCAGGAGGAGCGTAAGGGGCGCAAGCTCCTTCGTTTTGTGCTGCATATTCGAGTACACCTGAATCAGTGCCAACGTGACGGCGCGCTGCATCCCGGTACCTTTGTCGCACAGCGGGGTCTCGTAGTTGCCATCCGTGACGAGTAGCTGGCCACCCTTGATGAAGGTCGTAGCATCAGGAAGATCGAAGTCGAGCCGGACTTTAGCCGCGCCGTATTGCGACTGTAAAAGGCTTTCAACTTGGCTGGTGACCTCTTCAGTCAGAGATGAGAGCGATTCCTCGCCATCGGAGAATGCCTCTAGATGAGCCCTCTGAAACGCCGTCCACCTGTCGGTCTCTTGGAATTTTTGTGAGACGGCCGCGATGAGTTTACCGAGTGGTTTTGTTGTGCCAAAATCGACGACTTCGGAGGTGGTGGTGTCGGCAAGCACCGGCACGAGGTCGACTAACGACCTGAAAAGTGCGTCGATACCGGTCGGGTTTTCGAACCGCTGCGTATCTGGGTTCCATAAAGTGATTTTCTTCCCGTCAAGTTTTACTTTCTTGCCGTTCTGCTCAATTTCCTCTTCTTTTGGTGAGCGGCGTACCTTGAAATAAGGTCCGTCTTCATTGAGGAGCAAATAGTCCTTAAGCTTAGAGTATTTTCGGTCTTCAACAATCTGGGACAAATCTTCCCCGGCAATGATGGCTTCGACCGAGAAGTCCTCGTTGGCAGACTTGTTTTGCAATGCTGACGTGTCGCGAGTTCCTTCGGCAAGATACCGTAGAGCATCAATTATAGTGGACTTTCCGCAGTTATTATTGCCAACGATGTAGTTGATTCCTTTGGAGAAGATGATAGGCTGTTCGCCCTCAAAAGACTTGAAATTGGTGATCGTTAGGGATTTGAAGTACATGATGGGTTCCTCATGGTGTGCCTGTCGCAGCCATTGCGACATCGTGCCCGAGCGGGGCGGCCTTTACGATAGCTTGTCGTGAGGATGGTGAGTGAGCCTACGCCGTTGCGGTTTGGTAACGGCAGCGGGGCGCGGACCTCTCAAGCCGATTGTCGACATAGATGTAGTGCCTTAGGTGGTAGGCATCCTAGGATGATCGGTACTGCGCTGGAGTTGCGTGCTTTTTAATAACAATCAACTCATCGAGGCACAAAATCGCTCTGTGAAAACGATGATGCTGCTACGCCGCCTGCAACCGACTCTCGATAATCGCCACCCGGCCGGTGAGATCCTCATGCTGCGTGGTGAGCAGCCGTAGTGCGCCTCTTGCTTCGAGGGCGTCTTGGTGCTGAGACTCGATGTCTTTACTGAGTGTGTCGATCCGCTCGGTTACTTCCTGATGGTTGCGATCGATCTTCTCGTCCAGTTCTGCAAACCGGTTGTCAATCTCATTAAACTGAGCACCGATGGCGTCAAATCTTTCCTCCATGCTGCTGCGCACGTCTTTTATCTCGTGTTCCAGCTTGTCGAGCCGTCTCTCCACGCCATCTAAGCGCTTGTTGATACTGTCGAAGTGTTCAGCATTCCGTGTCTCTGTGGCGTTGAGACTCGTGGTTAATAATTCTTGTATACGTTGGAAGTCTTTTTCAGTCATACTTCTATTTAAGCATGTTGGTGCGCGGGTGTAAACCACGATATCGTGACAGGTAGAATGTGGTCGGCCTGGCGCCGGCATATCTTCGATTTAGCTAGTATACCTTTAAGTGCTCGAGAAAAGGATGAATGGCGGAACGGCGGACATCTCCAATGTAGTTGAGGGTCACAATGTCAACAGCAATAGCGCACATAAGTGCGCCGCTACCACCGTGGTGGACGAAGTTTGCCAACGCAAATGATGTTATCGTCACCGCGAGAGCGGCAAGACTGGCTGGGGTGAAAGCCTTATACGTCTGCTTATTGAGTGGAAGTAAGAAACCAATACGTGCAGGCAACACTGGCTGGCCCCTGTAGTAGACACGTGCGCAGCGCCGGCGCTCGAGATAAAAGAGGATGGTGCGCCGATACTCCAAAATTTGGATGCCGAACATGATGAGCATGAACGGCACCATGGGTTGCTCTCGCAGGACGGGAATCATCACCGTGACCGTCGCAACAACAATCGCTCCAACATACTTCCAGGCCGGAATCATCGTCGCTGCCACCACCTCAGACTGCGCCCAGCGCTGCATGTTTTCTAGGTGCTGCTTGCGCTCACCGCTGGCTGAGGGGACCTGCTCCTGTGCCCAGGTGGCGGTGCGCATCATGCGGTGGCGGTAGGACAGCTGTGTGGTGGCCACAGCGGCAGCGATCAGGCCAGTCAGCGCGGTAACGATACCGACGGCAGTGTCGACACTAAGAGACGCAATACTCATGATCGTAAGGCGCACAGCGCTAGATCGTTGTCGGTGGGATGACCCTGGGGGAGGGGTGAACGTTGGCTCATAGCGGCATCGTAGCCAGTGACGTGCTCCTCTCCTCCTACACCTCCAACCCGCTCACCAGCCCACCGGCGTCGGTGTTGAGGGCGTGGGCGATGCGGAGGATGTTGTGGAGGCTGAGGTTGCGTTGGCCGCGTTCGACCTGGCCGATGTAGGACCAGTGCAGGGTGGTGCGCTCGGCCAGCTTCTCCTGGGACAGACCCAGCTGCTCGCGGCGGGCGCGCACACGCCGACCGAACTCACCAGTGGCTGGTGAGAGCGGCGGCTTGCGGTCGGTGGGCACGGCCCCATCTCAACCGGCCGAAGACTCCCAATCCAGAGACTATGTATCTCAGGACGATGTATTCTGTGGTTGTCCGTAGCGGTCGAGTAGGTGAGGAGGTGAGTCTGATGGACGGTGGCGAGTGACCATTCGCAGAGATCCTCTACCCCTCTCGGGAGGATGCCGCTGCCTCAGGCTGCTTGGTCTGGGGCAGCTCCTCGTTCAGTGTCCAGGTGAAGGCAACGCCGGAGCCTGGCATGAGCCAACCAGCCGACTCGAGGGCGATGATCTTGCCTGGGACGGCTTCCGGTGATCGGACGATGCGGGCCGCTGGTGCCGTGGCCACGGTGTCGTTAACACGCATATCGCCGATACTGGTGTCGGTGTAGTCCAATCGCAGCGACCAGCCTCGCGTTGGTTATCTGACGGCGAAGTACAGCCGGTGGCTCCACTGCGGGGTGATGGTGCGGAAGACCTGGCGGATACGGACTGGCTCGCCGCTCCTGGCGTCTTCGTCCAGGTCCACACTGTAGGTCTGGCCGGTAGCGCGGGTACTACGGCGGATGGGCTGTGGCCGGCCATCGACGGTCAGCTCCAGTAGTTCGTATGCCTCCCGGCGGCGAGCGTCCATGCCAGGGCGTGGTGCCATAAACCAGGTAGAGGTAGCGGGCACATCCTGGCGCAGCTCGTTGTACTCATCCTGGTCAGACACACATGCGAAGCGCCGGGTCGCACTGCTGGGCACGGTGGTGTACTCCCACTCCACGGTGACGTCCAGCAGAGGAGTACCTGCGGTACTCCTCTCTACTGCAGTAGAGAGCCGAACGCGCACCGCCACGTCGTACCACCGCTCAGCGGCGCGGATGGCTTGGTCGCGGATGTCGCGGTAGATCTCCCGAGCGAACTGCTCATCGCCCAGGCGCAGCGCCATCACGTTGGCTGCGATGTCATCCAGCAGCTCCGGCGTGGCCACGCGCTTCAAGTCATCAGGATGGATGGCGAAGCCCTCCACCACCGCATCACGCATCGCCGGAGCCTCCTCCCGGATGATCTGCCGGAAGCGGGCAAGCGTGTGCGCCTCCTGGTCTCTCCGGAAGGTGTACTCAGAGAACGTCGACAGCAGCCCCGCACCAAACAGCGTCCCACCCAGCTCACCCAGCGGCAGGGCGTGCAGCCACTGCCAATCTCCCAGCCGCAACGGGGACAGCCATGCGTTGAGCATCATGAGCAGGATGCCGGCAAGCGTCAGGGAGACGACCAACAGGGCGGCTTTGAGCCGACGGAGGCGGTGGTAGGGAGAGAGTGAGAAATTGGACATATCTATTTATTACTATAACATAAAAATGTTTGCGTATATGTATGCAACCGTGATCTTGCTGCGCGAAACTGGCCAGGTATGATTCGTCCACATAGTGCTGACCAAACACTCCCGGGCGTCAGCAGTCCTATTTATCAAGAGGGTCACTGATGGCTGATTACCCCAAGAAAACACCGAGTGCTCTCAAATATTTCGCAGACAATCCCATCTCGACTGCCTCGGAAGATCTGCTGCAACGAAGCAAGTTTGTCGAGCGAATTGTACGTGAGATCGACATGATCGATGCGTCACAGGGCTATGTATTGGCAGTCATGGGGCAGTGGGGCTCCGGTAAGACATCGGTACTCAACCTTGTTAAAGGGTGCTTGCAAAATAAGGAAATGCTCGTTGTGGATTACAACCCCTGGCTGCTATCAGGGACGGAAGCGCTCGTTGCAGGGCTGTTTGGAGAAATCAATGCCCAGCTTAAACAACGTGGCAAACAGTACCGCAGCATCGCCACCAAAATGCTACGCTATAGCGAACTGGTAGCGCCATTTGCGGCTATTCCGGTTGCCGGATCATGGTCCGCTGGTCTTCTTGCGATGGCGAGTTTTGCGAGAAAATTTCGAGAACTACGTAGTGTCAGTGTTGCTGCACAAAAAGAGCAGGTCACTAAAGCGCTCGGGAGTCTTGATCATCCGATCGTTGTCATTATTGATGATATTGATCGGCTTGATAGAGCAGAAATACGCGAGATATTCAAACTAGTGCGTCTGACGGCGAACTTTCCTAATGTCATTTACCTCCTGTCTTTTGATCGTATACGAGTAGAAAATGCTCTGGCGGAGGATGGCGTGCCTGGACGTGCCTATCTTGAGAAGATTGTTCAAAATGGGTTTGAGCTTCCGATGATTCCAAGGAAGGTGCTCACTCGTGAAGTGGCTCAGGCTTTGGATTTCGCGCTGGAGCAAGTGAAAGTTAGACTTGACCGAGAAGTGTGGGATAATACGCTCCTCAATATTGTGGTGCCGGCTATAAAGAATATGCGAGATGTGCGGCGTCTAGCGATGACAGTACGATCGACGGCTGCTGCACTCACTGACAGCGTCGAAGTCTCGGACATCGTTGCACTCGAGTCAATGCGCCTCTTCTTGCCGGACGCGTTTTGGTATCTTGTGACCTACCAGTTACCGGAAGGAAATTCGAAGATCAATACCGACGAAATTCGAAGTAAGGAAGAAAAGGAGATCAACATTAGTCAAGCCCTGAGCAACGTTCCTCAAGACGAAGCAATTATCGACGCCTTTCTTCGCATCACCTTGCCAACCTCGTCATACTACGATCCTGGCATGTTCTCTGCCGACATCGGCAGATCAGATGAGTATCTTCGAAAACGGCGTGTTGCTTACTCAGAGGTCATGAAAGTCTATCTCGAGCAGGTACTTCCTGATCAGCTGATTGCGTTTGCGAATGCAGAGAGAATCTATCAGCTTACTGACGATGATGTAGCCCTGGCGCATGCGTTCAATGCGATAGTGGACGATGAGCTAGAGGACGTCATCAGCGATCTAGGTCGATTCGCGGGTCAATATTCTGACGTGGGACTGATTAACGTCATTGTGGAAATTCTTGGTGCAATGACACGCCTTCCTCGGCATGATGACAGGTCAGTGTTTATGCCGGAGGCTCGATTTAATGTTATCTATACCATCGATAGAATTCTAGAGCACTACCAAAGGAACGGAGGTGCCGTAGAGGCGGTAGTTAAAGCCATCATTCCTCGGTTGCGGAGTCTTTCGGCTAAGCTTGAGCTAATGCTGCTTGTTGGGCACGTACCGGATGCAGGGCGCAGACTCGTGTCATCGTCGTACGCGCAGCAACTTCAGCAGCAGTACGAGCAGGATGCTGCTGCTATGCCGATCGAACAACTTGTGCATGAAGATAAGCCTTTGAGAGTGCTAATCGCGCCGGTGTACTGGGGGAACCGTATTGCCCAGATGATTGATGCGACTGCTCCACTATCTGTTCACTACGCTGTGTTTAAGTCAGCAGTGGGTGAAAATAGACGCCAAGCCTTTGGGAGTGCGACTGTTCATCGCACACCTGTTCTGGCATGGGGAGAGCTCTGCGGCGTTTACTCCGATGAGTCAACAATTGAGCAGGTCTACAAAAAAATGTGCGAGGCTCCTGAATCAGATAGTGCAGATCTACTTGAACTAATCAAGAAGTATTTGGATGGGTGGCGACCCGAAGAGGTAGATTGACAGACGACTGTGCCTTAATGTCTTCTGATAAGCCTCCAACTATTCAGTGTTTGTCATCCCATCAACTGGCACATTTTCCGGCTGATCGATACTCCCAATAAGGCTCGCTAAATTCGCGAGGCTTGATTCCTCCAACAGGCGAGGATTACGTGTCATGTATTTGATGAATTCGACAAGGTGCTCGCGAGGAACTTGGGTCAGAGCAGACTGGACAGTTGCGACATTTTCGACATCAATAATCTGCGACCCCGACACCATCCGCAATTGCTCATCGCTATAGGCGCGGGCAGAAACTGCGGCAAGAAGACGAGCCTGTGCTTCGGCACTCGACATAACCGGTCGCTCGTAGGTCGGCATTATCGTGGCGGAAGAAGACTCTTCTGTAGAGGAAGCGACGTCGTCAATCACTATGCCTTCGACGCTGTGTGGCTTCTTTTCGGAATGGCGTGCGGTGTGGCGGCGTTTCCAGCTGTTTGTTTTCTCTTTAGCGAACGGCACAGCGGTTTCACTCCACCACCGTTTGACACGCGGCGTAGCTGCCTTTGCGCCGTCTTCGATGAGTTTGATAATGACGGAAGCAATTATATCTGCAACCATCTCCTGAGTCTTTGAAAGACGTTCATCAGCAGGGACATACATCGTCTCGGTGACGACGATTGGATCCTCCTGGTCGTCGTCTACTGGAACAAAGCGCGCACTGCCTTTGAGTCGTCCTTCCGTATCGTAGAGATTCTGGTGCCACCCACCTTCCTTTTTCTTTCCCGGGGTCAGATCGTCATCCCACTCGTAGTACCCAGCTTGTCGTGCCATGGTGCCACTCTACTCCCTTAGCTAGAAGGCAAGCGACGCTACTCGACCGTCGCGTGACTAGTTAGTTACAGTAGAATCCTCGCAAAATGTCAGCTAACAAATGGTCGGGCGGTACGAATTTGTGAGCAAGAAAGTTAGTTCATCAGCCGTGGATAATTATTTGGTTGGTATGTTCTGAGCCATGAAACCTTAGTTGCCCTATCCCCCTCCTCGCTCTCATCTCATCTTCAGCACGTTCTCGACGAGGCTGACGGCCACGTGGGTGAGGTCGAAGCGGTTGAGGATGTCGTCGTCCTGCATGATGGCTTCCAGGTCGTTGAGGCCAATGAGGTCGATGAGCTGGTCGATGCGGGTCAGGTCATCGTCACTGATGGCCTTGGGGTAGCGGTGGAGCAGGAAGCTGGTGTCGAAGATGTCGCGGGCCTTGGTGCGGTTGACCAGGGCGTCGATCTTGAGTGAGGCCAGCTTCTCCAGGCGGTAGGTGCGGATACCGTTGATGGTGGTGACGTCGTCTTCGTCGATCTGCTGGGCTTGGCGGTAGGAGACCTCGATCTTGAGTGGGCGCATGACGTCGTCGCGGTAGTGCAGCATGTGACGGTGCACGGTGGGCGTGTGCTTGGCGTCGCGCAGGCTGTGGACGGGCAGCTGGGCGGCCGCGGCACCGGCCTGGATGGAATCAGTCAGGTCGATGGAGGGGCTACGGCCATCGAAGTCGAGATCAATCGAGAAGCGTGGCAGGTCGTAAGCCAGGAGCAAGGCGGTGCCGCCTTTGAGGACGAAAGCGTCACCGGTGCGGCTGGTCAGCTCCTGAGCGATGGCCCGCATCAAAGCGACGTGGCGTGCCTGCTCTGGCGTGAACGGGTGGCGCTCGAACGGCCCTGGTGGCTGGGCCTCTGGTGAGTACTCGTGTGGTGGTATTGGTGGTTCATCACCCATACACCGCCCTCAACGTGCGTGCTTCATCAGCAATCCAGCGGCGTAGCTCGTCCTGGGCGGCTGGATGGAAGGCCGGCTCAAGCATGGTGGCCTGCTCGAGGAGTTGCTCGCCTTGCTCTTTGGTGTCGAGCCAGTCGGTGGTGGCACCCGTTAGGTTGAGGACGCGTCCCCAGCGATGGAGGGAGCGGTAGAGCAAGTCCAAGATGGCGCGTGAGTGGTTGGCGACGTAGACCCGCTGCATGTCGGCAGGAATGTCTAGGCCTTGGGCTACCAAGCGGTCTTTGCCCTCGTAGATGCCAAGACCACCGTAGATCGGCGAGGTCTCAATGTCTCCCATACCGGCCAGGGTGACCTGGCGTGGCTGCTCAGTACCGTCCTGCCAATGGAAGACGTCGTGCCAGTCCCCACTGGTGCCTTCTGGCGCAGCCAGGTTCAAGGCATAGAGGCCCGTGATGTAGTGCTCTGGCGTCGTGGGAGGAATCTCGACCTGCCGCGGAAGAGACGCAAGGTATTCGGCTTGAGAATAGACAGACGGCATGGTGAGCACCTCCTTTGCCCGTTAAATGCTTTATGTTTTAAGGATAACATAATGGGTGGGAGGATGTAAAATAGTCGATTCTATAATGTTGAACGTTTCATTGTATTCACGCCGCTGGTGGACTGCAACTACACCCCTGAATATTTGATGATCTTCCTGATTGTCAATTAACCCTCACGCTGGCCTTCGTTTCATGGCTAGTTCCGTCCACGTCAGTCCAGGTGACTACACAATCTGCCTTGTTTGTCGATCCGTGGACTTGAAAAATGGGGTACCGTTGGACAGCATCTGGTGCCATCGTGCTGATGACATTGTTGGCATCAAAACTAAGATCGAACGGCGTGCCCGACTCATCGTCGCCGTCATCGTATCGATAAGACACATTGGTGACTGGCTGCCCGGTTCGGTTTGTGAGGGTTAGATACAGTCGCCGTTTGTTCTTAATTCGTCCCTTACCATCAGTTTCGGTGTAGCGTTCAATCTCAACTGAAGGCCAAACGCCGAACGAAGGATTAGTCTTAGAATTATGTGCGAAAGCGGCGACTGGCTCGCTGGGTGGGTCATAATCACGTGCAACGTTGTTCAACGTGTTGTTGATAATCTGCGTCAACTGTTCGTTCGATGAGTAGTTGCCATAGAGCGCCTTGTCTTGGATTGACCTTAGATACTCGTCTAATGCAGCCAACTGCTGGATGGCGTCCGTTGTTATGGGCAGAGCGCTTGGTGTCGTATTTCTTAAGATTGCGACTCGCTTGCCCTGGCTGTGCAGTAGATCGATTTCTTCAACTGTCCCAGACTGATGAGTTTTCGTCGGCGTGCCGAGCCGACTAGTGAACACCACCAAGCCCATGTCGGACGAAGCAACCAACTGCTCGTTAATAAAAGCCTGTGGTTCTTGCCCGTAACTCGGGCTCGTTCCTTCCTGCCAATCGGTAGGTGAAAACAGCACTCCAAAGCGCCGGCTATAGTTCGTGTTCCATGAGCGTATCGTGCTATGAATCAGATCCCTGTGCGTTGGCGGGAGGTCGCTCGGGCTGGAGAGGAGCATCTGAACGACAGTGGCTGAGTATGTCATGAGCGAACGATACCACTATTGACTTAGTAACGAAGACCTTGAGAACCTACTCGGCACCTTGGAAGAAGAGAACTGAATCGGCTAGTTAACAGGCATGCAAACCATCACCATGCGCAAATGTAGTGTGCCGTCGAACTCAAAGTTAATCCAAGTGCCATTTGGATTATTGTAGCGAATCCAAGACTGTTTCCATTTCCCTTCTCTCGCAGGCTTGCCGAGATTCTGAATAATCTCATCTCGCGTGGCAGTGTTGGAAAAGTTGTCAAATAGAGGCTGGGAGTATGGACTATATTTGCCGAACAGCTGTTCTTGAGTAAATAATGTAGCAGCACTCAGTAGGTCATTCTTCCAGTGAAATTCCAATCCTGCGGCATGTAGCGACCAATATGACTCAGTTGAGCCGTAGCTGAGGAAATCTTCGTCGACTTCTCGTATGCTGAGAGTGCAACTTGACGTGTCAATAATGTGTTGCACTTCCGCCTTGACTGTCTCTCCGCTCTGTCCGACTAGTTTGATGTACTGATTGATTTTTCCCGCTACTTGTGTCGACATATTTGCTCCATAACATACTTATATCGCTTGACTAGGTCATTATATATCATTTTTATGTCGTTGTCACTATATCCTCTCCTTCGTAGTTCAGGGGTATATGCATCTACATCAGCTTTGATCGCACGAATAATATCCGAACTATCTTGACGTATACGTGTGTCCGTGTTTCGACCACGTATTGTGCGGCTTAGGTGGTTGTGCATTTCCTTTGGGACTGCTATTGCTCCGCCAAGTTTTTCGACAAACTTAAGTACTGCTTCTTGCTCTACTCCATACAACTCCCGATCGATTTTGTTTTCAATGTAACGGCATGCCACTTCGCACAGCGCTGCCTTTGACGGAATGTGATCCATTTCCATGCCGTCACGCCCTGGGCGGCTCTTAAGCGCGCTATATTCGCCAACCTCAAAGAGTGAGACCTCTGCCATATTTAAGTCGGTTAGTCGATTTTCGACGTGGAGAAATGCGAGAACCTCCTCGGAGACGGTGTTCTCTCCCATGATTTCGGCCACTATGTCAATATAGGTGTTGGCGGCTTCTATGGCGCTCTTGGCGCTGTCCTTTGCCCTCATTAGTTGACTGACGGCTGCCTTAGCTTCTGCGCTATTCGGGTAACGATTTAATAGGATCTGCGCGTCCTTCATATTGGTGATAATTTTCCCTATGGCGCCCGAAGGTTTTTTATGGTGTTTTAATATTTCGCTGTGGTGACTCAATTGCCTTAAGATTTTGTCAAAGTTGTCACTCATCGCTACCTCGTATATAACTTAGTGAGGTGTCAATTTATCGAATTTATGGCGGACTCCATCATTTTCTGGCTCTGATTTAGGTCACTGATAATCTGCTTGGCCTTACTCTTGAGTTTGCGGCCGCGCTTAGAATCTGACCCGGTGAATATTTTATCGGTTTCACTTGCTATCGCGTTGCAGTCTTTGAGTGATTTACCGAACTGCATGCAGGTAGAACCGAGGAGTGTGTTAACTTGCTTTACGACTCCTTTAGGAACTGTCGTCTGTGCTGACATTCTGTGTCCTTTCCTACTGTTGTGCTGCCTGTATAAACTGTTCGACGGCCCTGCCGAGCTCTGCAAGTGCGGCGCTGCTGTCTTGGAGGCTGCGTTGGGCGGTGGTGACGGCTCTGGCGGCCGCAGCGCCGCTCTTGGATGGGTGGGAGACGGCGGCGAGCTTCTGGCCCTTTTTGCCGAGGGTGGTGGAGGCAGCGCTGGTGCGTTGGCTGAGCTGTGCGGCGCTGGAGCCGATCTGGCGGGCGGCGGTGATGACGGCGTTGAGGTCGTCGCCGGCGTTGTCTGGTGCCATGAGCCTGTTCTTTCGTGAAAGTGGGGTGGTTTAAATCCCTGTGGTGCGCGGGGTCGCTAGATGTTGGTGACTTTCTTGGCGGACTGCTCGGCTTGGCGGAGTGCCTGCTGAGCCTTGTTGAGGCTGTCGTCGACGCGGCGGAGGGCGGCGAGCATGGCTTGCTCGTGGCCGGCTTGGCCGCCTTGGAGGGTGCTGGTGACAAGGGTCATGTTGTCGCTGTTGGTGGATTTGAAGTCGTTGATCAGGCCGTTCTGCTCGTTGATCTGGCTGATGACGGCATTGATGGCGGCTTTGACTTGGGCAAGTGAGGTCACGGTGCACCTTCGTTCTGGAGCGATGGGTGTGGGAGCTGGGCGTAGGGGATGACGAGCTGCGGCCTGCTCATCTCGGCTGCGTCCCAGACGAGCAGGCGATTATCGGCGCCGCGCCAACGCAGCAGGGCGTCGTCGAAGAAGTCGACGGCCGACGAGGCGTCGAGCTGCATGGCCGCTTTGATGTCGAAATAGGTGCTGCCGTTGTAGCCGACGCAGTTCTCGAACGACGTCTGCTTCTTCCACCAGAGCAGGAAGTGGATGTGGCTGACGGGCGCGGCCTTGAACAGCTCCTGGAGGGCTTCTTCTTGTTCTTCGGAGCTGGTGCGCCACCGTTCCAGGCCAAACCCGATGACGTAGACCGGCGGTGCACTGGCGTCGTCGGCGCGGTCAGCGACCTGCTCGGCCAGCTCGTCGACGAGAGCATCTGCCTGGTGCTTGTCGACAACGCGGTAGGTGACGCCAATCTTGGTGAGCTGCTGCTCGAAGGCGGCGCGCACAGCGTCGCGAGACGGCGAGTGCCAGTCGCCGATGAGGTCGAGAAGAATGAGCTCGGCAGCGGGCGTACTGTGCAGGAGGGAGAGCGCAGTGTTGAGCAGGACGGTGTGGCCTGGGCCGGTGCCGAGCAGGGCAAGGTTGCGGCCAACGTCGGTCGTGAAGTCGACCGTGAGTGGCGCGGCACCGACGCTGATGCGTCTGCCGAGCATCGCCTGGCCGGTGTGGAGCGACGGTAGGACGCGTGCGTCGTCGTGGAGGCTGAGGCGGCGCTCACCCTCGAAGACCTCTGGTGGGGTGACGGTGCCTTGGGCCTGCTGCCACCAGGCGGTGCGCAGCTCGGCCAGGATGGCGTCGTCGGCGTAGGCGATGGTGGTTTTGCGGTTGGAGGACAGCTCGCCGTAGTCGAGGTTGACGATGGCCTCTCTGGAGCGTAGATGGCTGGCAGCGTCGTTCTTGAACCCCAGCGTCGCGTGCGACTCTGCCAAGGAGTTCTTCAGAGCGATGCGCACCGGCACCTGGCCGAAGAGCCCTTCGCCTGCGGTGCCACCCAGGAGGTAGCCGCTGCTGATCGTCTGAGAGGCCAGGATGAAGTGGATGCCGCAGGCGCGGAACAACCGGGCACCCTTCACCAGCAGGTCGACCGCGCTCTCGGCGGTGTCGTCGTCCTCGCCGAAGAGCATCTGGAACTCGTCGATGACCACCACGATGCGGGGCATGACGGCCTCGGGATCCGCCAGGCGGTACTGGCGGATGTTCTGCACGCCGGCGGCCTTGAAGGTGGCCATGCGCTGGCGGTAGATGGCGAAGAGATGGCGCAGGACGTTGACGCCGTACTCCCTGTCCGCGTCCAGCCCTAGCACGCGGGCATGCGGTAGGAATGAGCCGGTGTGCGGGTCTGGGGCGAAGGCCTGGAGGGTGACGCCTTCCTTGAAGTCGAGCATGTAGAACTCGACCTCGCTGGGGGAGTAGCGCTGGCACAGGGAGTGCACCACCACTGAGATGAGGTTGGACTTGCCCTGCCCGACCGCGCCGGTGATCAGGGCGTTGTGGCGCTGGTTGAGCTCGTCGCCGAGTGTTACCTCGATGGTGGACATCCCGTAGGTGCCCACTGCGAAGCTGATGCCATCCCGACTGGACAGCGACCACGGAGTGTCCAGGGGCTGTACCTCGCTGAAGGCCACTGGCTCCACCTGCGCCGACGCGACAGCGGACGCAACCCGGCGACTGACCGTAATCAGCTCATCAGCGCTCAGCGGGTCGAAACGGCCCCGTACCCCACTGCGTTCGTCAAGAACCGTGCTTCCGTCGACCTGGCACTGCTGGCTCAGGCCAAGAACAAGCTCGTTGACCCCCAACGTCATGGAATGGATGAGGAAGGTGACACCGGCGGCTGGGCCGGCCTTGAGCAGGACGGTGAGCTTGTCCTTGATCTCATCACTAAGCAACTCATAGTCAGTGGACAGGACGACCAGCTTGAAGCCCTCTACCTTGGGTGAGAGCTGCTGACGGAAGTCCAGCAGGCTCTCCGTGCGCCCCTGGATGACGTTGAGGACGGCCTGGATGTGCTCGTGCAGGTGGTGGATGGTCTCGGTGAGCTCCTGCGTGTCGTTGATGTGGCGCAGGATCTTCTCCCCACCACTGTTGACCTCCTGGAACGGCGCCGCCATACCCTTGAGCGCATCATCGAAGACCAGCATCTCTAGCTGCCCTGATGCTGTCTCCTCCAGCGCTTTGGCCATCAAGAACTGGGTGAACCGCACCGAGTCACGATTCACCAAGGAATCCTCGACCCATATGTTGCTCCGCCCGATAAAGCCCAGGATGTCATTGCCAAGAGAGATCGTGTCGGCTACCTGACTTTGCATTGTCGATCCAATCGCCGAAATAATGTGGTGCTCACACGTGTCATGATTCTTCTGTCATGGCTTGTAGGGCAGCGCTCACTTTCTCGTGCTCGACGACAGATTGATCGTAGGCCTCCTTCATGCGTTTGTACTCGGCGTGGCGGACAAAAAAGAATACAACCCAAGCGGTCGGCACCGCAAAGAATAGCAATGTCACGATGTGGGGGTATGAGATGAATGCGATGATGCCAAGAACGGCGATGCCGATTGCTTTGAGTGGGAAATCAGGGACTCGGTTCGGGTCGGCGGGTGGAACCTGCAGTAGCTCAATGCGCTTGATGTAGAGATCGATGAACGTGATGATGCGTTTCGTGAGGTGCTGCGGTACGCCAAGACTAGTGAACTTGTCTCGCATGTTGCGGAACCAGTTCTTCGACTTCTCGAGCTCATTCATGTCATAGCAGTGTTTTTCAATCGCTTCGCAGCAGTTCTGGCTGACAGCGAGGAGTGTGGCAGAGTCCATGTCTGGGTCAGCCTTAAGGCCCTCAACGCAGATATCTATTGCTCTCGTGTATTGCTTCATCTCGACGTAGCACGCTGCCATGCGGAATGCGATATCGGGAACCATTTCGCGCGGCGCCTTGGTTAGCGCACGCTGGAAGCACTCAATACCTTTTTCGTACCTCTTTGTAAAGTAGAATGTGACGCCGCGCACTCGGTAGACATCTACGGTGTCTTCACCTAGCTCATCAAGAACATAGGCCTCGTCTGCGTAGTGTTTTGCTTCT
The DNA here is from genome assembly GCA_963554165.1 of uncultured Candidatus Saccharibacteria bacterium. Classification (GTDB taxonomy): domain Bacteria; phylum Patescibacteriota; class Saccharimonadia; order Saccharimonadales; family Saccharimonadaceae; genus Saccharimonas. The sequence continues at coordinate 120,631 of CAUVQR010000003.1, forward strand.
CGCCAGTTCTCTTCCGCTAGCTCGATCCATGCAGAGATCACATGGGCGTTTGGGTCGTCGGCATGCTCGTTTCGTGCCTTACGTGCGGCAATGCTGGCCGCTCCTGGGTCGTCGGCGAAGTAGTACGTCCAGGCTCGGCCGATCCAGTCGATATCCTGCTCAGCCACTTCAGGCAGTGCTCGCAGAGAGCGGTCGTATGCATCGCGCGAGTCTTCGTTCGAGAACACGTTCGAGGCGTTCTCAATCATCTTGAGTTTTGCTCTCGCCTCTTCGCCGCGACTGCCGTTCAGTGACGCGCGTTGCCGCCACTGCATGCGGATCTTATTCAACTGCACCTGAATATCAGGGGTGGCATCGTCCTTGTCCAGGTTTAGTTCCTGGTAGTAGTCGACCACAGCGGCAGTCTGCTCATATGCCATCTTGGGGGTTCCTAACTCAACGATTCGGGATTCGGAGAGGAAAGCGAAGCGGGTAGTAGACGCATCGTTGCGCACAGGCGCCGGCGTTGTCCTGGCTCGCATTCGCTTGGCGGAACCGAGATTAGTGAGACCGTGGCGTAATCGACCAGTCTGAGTACTGAGACAGTGGTTTGCGGTGTGGTATTAACGCGGTTTGTGGGATACGTGAAAGTGAGCTGGTGCGTCCTGTGTGGAAGTCCCAGGCTGGGTGTCGTATCAACTGCAAGTTGTTAGACAAATGGTGGGAAGGTCCGGCGCGACGTGGTCTCGTAAGTTTGATTCGTTATCTTTATCGATCTGCTCGCAACGGTATGAGTCATGCATGTATGCGGGCGCTACGTGTGTGTTTGCTGGCGGCTGAGAACTCGAGAGTGCCTACAGCGTGTGCGTCGACTGGTGAGTCGTGGCTGAGCGGCGCTGAACGCCTCTGCTGCGGCTCGTGGGCTGTCTGGGTGCCTCAATCGCCGATGCCAACGTCAACTCGCGCGGCGAATCCGCTCCAGTGCGATCGCCCCCGCTGCGCTGTGGCATTGGATGGTGGCGGCGTACGGCGAGTGCTGCGGGCAGAGGCGAAGGACGACTGACTCGCCGTTCTTCGCGCGGTGCAGCATGCGGGTGGCGGTGTCGACCAGCGTGGTGGGGAGCGGTGGCGGTGTGATGGTGAGGTCTGTGTCCTGCAGGGAGTCGTCGAGCTGGATGACGTCGACACCTCGATCGCGCGCCTGCCGAACGGCAGCGACGAGAACAGGCTGGCTCGCCAGGCGCGGCACGCGAATGAGATCGCGCAGCTCGGCTTCGACCCGCCGGGCCAGTTGCACCAAGGCGTCGCTTGGGGTGTCGGTGAGTGAACGCAGTTGCTCAAGCACGGGGCGCGAACGCCGGCTGACGTCGGCCAGTAGGGTGGTTTCGGCTTCGAGGCGGGCTTGCCGGGCGGTGCGGAGCACCTGTGCCTGGTGGGCTTGGCGCTGCATGGCGGTGATGCGTGGCTCGATCGAGCGCACTAGAGCAATCACGGTGGCGACCGTCAGGATGTTGATGCACTGAAATCCGAACGAGCGAACGAATGGGGCTGCTGGTGCACCGATCATGACGACTGGCAGAAGGTGGGCGGCTCCCACGACTCCGAGGTTGACTAGTGCCAGTTTCAAGCGCCGCTGATGAAGCAGGAGCACGGTGAAGATGGCGCTATACCCTTGGGGCCATGACGCCAGCTCGAGTGTTGGTGTGAGGGGGCTCCAGGTGAGGAACGGAATTGTGCTCAGTGCTGAGGTGGAGAGTATGCACCAGCGCTGAAGTGCTCGCGCTAGGCCCCGTGGCGGCCAGGCCAAAGCAAGAAAGGAGCATGTGACGCCGACGGCGCTGGGGATGGAAACCAACACGTGGGCGGGTGTGCCGCTGCTGCGCATGACGTGGGCCCAGGCGGTGAGGACGATGCAGCCGAGCCCGATGCGGCCCCAGTGCCCGTGTACAGTGGCTGACAAGCCGTCACCGGTCAGTGGGAGAGCGTCTGCGGTGTGAGCCTTGGGAGTGGCTTTCCTGAGCCCGAGCTGGACGGTGGTACCGCGCCCGACGTCCGACGACACGCTGGCGAGCCCGCCTGGTAAGTGGCGCATCCGTCCGATGATTGATTGGCGTAGCCCGAGGCGAAGTGGGCTTAAGCGGCTGGTGTCGAAGCCGACGCCGTCGTCAGCGATCGTGACGGTGAGGGTGCTAGCGGACTGCTGGGTGGATACCGTGCAGTGGACGTGGCGCTGCGGCTCGCCGCCGCTGCTGTGCGCTGCGACGTTTCGCAGTGCCTCTAGGCTCGCGGCGAGAACTTCAACGAACTCGTCCTCAGACAGGCTGAGCTCTGCTTCAGTCTCCATTTCAGGATCGACAGCAGAAGCGAACTGGTACTCAATCTGCGGGTGCGTGTGCTGCTGGCACCATGAGCGCAGTTGGTCGACGAGGTCGGTGGTGGTGTGGTGGTCATCGCTGTGTGTTGGCTGCTTGAGGAGCTCAAGTGCATCGGCTGCGGCGGAGCGGAGTCGTTTTGCCGGCATCCCGCGTTCCGGAAAGGACGAGACGAGCGCGGCCAGGACATGATCGTGGACGAGGTTGCGGGCATGGCGGCTGCCAGCTAGCTGGGCGCTCAGCCGCGTGGCGAGGTCTTCCTCATGGCTGTTGCGCTGGCTCTCAGTGTCGATCTGCCTGGCGCAGCCGATCAGCCAGTTGATCGGTAGGCAGTAGCAGCCCGCGAAGGTCGTGCTGTAGCCAGCACGGGTCAGCGCTTCGAGCAACCCCTCGCTTCCGGCATAGAGGCGGACGATGAACTCGAGCAAGAACAGCACCGCCAGGCCAATCACCGCCGTCCGCCAGCTTGCTACCGCTGCAAGCAGTGCCGCGGCAATCACCATCCCAAAGGCTGGTAGCGGGTGGATGTCTGATGCCAGATGTGGCTGATCGGGATCGAGATTGTGCAGCGTCAGTATGGCGGCACATGCCCAGCCATGAAGCGCAAGATAAACCCATGCCCCCAGTCGTGCCCCAGCGGCAGCAGCCGACGCGCGGGACGTATGCTGGCGCGAAATAGTGAACGCGGCCAGCGGACACAGCACTGGCGGGATCAGCAAGCCAAAGAGATACGGGTAGCCAGATGCCCAGCGATACCATCGGGGTGCCTCGGCAACTTGTTGAAACAGCGATGGCTCCTGATGGAACAGCTCGAAGAGCGTCCCAAACAGGCTGGCACCCATAATCAGGATGATCTGATACGCGTCCTGGTTGGTGCCATCGAGCAGTATCCGGTTGACCAAGTCGGTTCGCTTTGGCTGGGAAGCACTTGTCGAGCCGGTGTCGGCGGCGAACGGAGCGGCGGAGGCTGCCATAGTGCTCAGAACGCGTGCTGGAGATCCAGCGTGGGCACGAGCCCCTCGGCCTGGGCCCGTACCAGCAGATCGACACGGCTACCAGCAGGGACGCCAGCGTCCATGAACTTGCGGCGGATGCGCGAGACGTAGGTATTGACGGTGTGGATCGACAGGCTGAGCTGACGGGCGACGAAGCTCGCCTCCGCGCCGGTGGCGTAGAGCGAGAGCACGTCCTGCTCGCTGGGCGTGAGCGCAGAAGTGACGAATGCGCTGTCTGCATCCAGAGCACTTGCCCAGTCCAGTGATGGCGTCAGCTCACCACGCAGCGCCGCCCAGATCGTGCTGATCAAGACATCCGGTGTCTCGGACTTGCGGACGACACCCAGAACACCGCCCTCACAGGCGCGCCGGATCAGGTAGGGGTCATCGCCGCTGGTGTAGGCGATCACCGCTGCACCTCGGGTACGCAGGGTGCGGGCGTTGTGTGAGGGGTCGGAGTTGTCCGGTAGGCGCAGGTCGAGCAGTACTACATCGGGCAAGCGATCCTTCGTCGCGGCCGTCTCCTCCAGTAGCTGCGCAACACTGGGATACCCGCCCCGAAAGTGAAGGCTGGCGGTCATCGCCAGCATGGTCGTCACACCCAGGGCGATGACATCGTGGTCATCGACCAGGGCAACGGTGCCGACCCGTGGCACCTCGCGAGCGGGTGCCTGCTGGGCGATGGGATTGGGATGATGCGGGGCGACTCCGGCAACCGAGCCGCCACCGTTGACAGGTGGCTGTGTCATCTCTGCGTCCTCACGAACCGTCGGGGAAAGGAGCGTGGATCAGGCGTTGTTGACGCTAGCAACCTGGTAGCGCGCATCACCATTGACGATTGCCAGAGTTGACCAACCGGCAGTTAGCACACCCCTCCAACGGCGAGGCCCACTTTTGGGCACATCACCCCTCACCACTCCCACCCGAACCCGCCGAACAGCCCGCCATGGACGTCGCGCTGGGTGAGGGTGGCGCGCTGCTGGGCATCCAGGCTGGTGCGGTTGTACTGGTTGGCGGCTTGGGGGCGGGCGAAGGGGCTGGCCCCGGTGAACTGCCAGATGCTGGCTGGCACCTCCCCGACGAAGCGCACCTGGATGGTGGCCAGCAGTGAGCGGGCGTGGAAGGCCCGGCTGGCCAAGGAGATCGGCGTGGTGGGCTCCTCGCCCGGCAGGGGCTCGGCCCGGAAGGCGAGGTCGTAGCGCGTGGCGTCGTGCATCGGGGTGCGCCTGCCGGTGGCCGGGTCGATGTGCCAGAAGTGGTCGTTCCACCCAGCGCCTTCGACGGGGCGGCTGTTGACGCTGAACTCCCCACCCGGCTGCGCCGTGACATGAGCCGGGTAGGAGCGGGAGATGGTGACGAAGTCCAGCTCGCCGGCCATGTTGGCCAGCCGGTAGTGCTCCACCGTGCCCCGCCACAGACGCTGCTCCACCACGATGAGCGTGGTGGTCTCCTCATAGACAATCCCACCGTGCATCTCCGGCACATCCAGCACCAGCGGTGCCTGGGCGTAGCGCCCGGCCACCAGGCGGCTGTGTAGCAGGCACAGGCCAGCCTCCTCCCGCGAGGCGATCGTCTCCATACTGCACCCCAAGCGGCTCGCCATCGCCCGCCGCCGCTCCAGCAAACTGCCACTACCCGCCGTCTCAGGACTAAGCGCAAAGGCCGCCAGCAGCACACCCACCAGCGGCTCGTCCTGCTCACTCCCGCTCTCACTCAGGCTGTGAATGGCTGAGACGAAGCGATGACGCAGCCGCTCAAAGGAGTCCTCCAAGCTACCCCGCAGCACCTCATCGACGATCGGGGCCCGCACCAACCGAGCCGCCGTAAACCCACCGCGCTTACGCAGCCACGCCAGCTCACGCAACAAGGACGCTGCGTCGTCGGCATCGAGACGAGCACGGGACATGAGCAAGCCTCCTTGGGGGAGTAGGAGCAGGGCGTGGCGAGAGGATGGGCAGAGATGACGTCGCTGGGGCAGGGCAGTGACGAGGTGGTCGCGAGGTCGGTGCCGGTACTGGCTGAGACGCCTGCTGCGACGGGCCTGTCGTGAGCGGCAACTCGGGTGTCGGCGGACGGGATGGGCCGCGAGCCAGCCTAGACCGAGCGGTCGGGACAAACCAGGAGATATGGCGCAGAGGTTGGCGGATGGTGGTGAGGAGGTAGTAGCGGGGCTGCTGGGTTAGCGGCTGGATGAGAACGGCGATCAGCAGCATGGCAACTCGCCACTGGGGGAGCGATGGCGCCCACCTCGTTGTCGGGCCACTGCGAGGCGGCGGTCTGCAGTACCGGCGGCTCTTGAGCCCTCTATTCCAACTTTCTTCCAACTTTGACGGCACTGCGGCGCGGCCTGCCTACCGTTCTAACCAACGCCACGAGCCCGAGGCCAGACCGGCAGAAAACGCTGGTCTGGCGCGGCTCGTGGCGGGTAGTACGACCCGCTCCGCCCAGAGCGGCAGCACGGGTCGTCGATGCGAGATGACCAGCCCGGCTGGCCGTCTTCCTCTCTTCCTTCCTCTCTTCTCGAAAGGATTCCTCATGGCTTCTACCAATCTCAGTCTCTTCTCGCCCCAGCGCACCCGGATGGGGG
>CAUVQR010000004.1:0-30293 GCA_963554165.1 uncultured Candidatus Saccharibacteria bacterium
CCCCCATCCGGGTGCGCTGGGGCGAGAAGAGACTGAGATTGGTAGAAGCCATGAGAAGTCCTTTCAAGAAGAGAGGAAGGAAGAAGAGAGAAGAGAGATAGACGGCCGGGGCGGCTGCTCACCTTGGAGCGGTTCCGCTGCCACCGCCTGGGATGACAGTTGCGGCTCTGTGGCCGCCCAGATCACGCCATCGACCTGCCGCACCGCCCAAAGGGCGACCTTGGTGCAGGCGTCCGGTTGACCTGGCACATCTAGGAGAACCCGCCGCCATTGGCGGTGTCGTGACAGAAAAGTGCACCGCGCTGCATCTGTACAGCACGGCGCCAAACCAGTCGGTGAGAATAGGGGCCATGAGCACGCCCCCGGAGCCAGCCACCCCGCTACCACATGGCGTCTTCCCCATAGGCGACACCACGGATGAGGCTGAGCAGCGCGCCGCACTGGAGCAGCAGGTGCTGACCGAGCTGCTGGCCCTACGCAAGGCCTACGGGCAGCTGACGGTGCAGAAGTTCAGCACCTTCGCCACCTTGCGGCAGGTCTGCGGCGGCGACGACCTGCTGGATGCCTTCTTGCTGTTTCAGCGCGAGCTGGCCCGCTACCAGCACAGCGGCCGCAACGAGGCAGCTGCCGCCTTGTCTCTGTCCGCTCCGGCCGACACCGTCCTTGACCGCCTCCAGCTCACCGCCGAAGCACTCTCACCCAAGCAGGACTGGCGCGACCAACGCACCGCCCGCCGCTGGAGCGACGCCGGCATGCCGATCATCGCCCGCGACCTGGTCTACTTCGCCCAGGTCGCCGGACGGCTCGGCACCGAGACGCTCAGCATCCAGCTCGGCGGCAGCGGCACCAGCCTGATGGTCATCATCGACCAGATGACCAACAGCGATCTCCCCGCCAAGGCGCCCCTCATCCAGGTCTGGCACTACCCCTCCAGCAATAGCCCACGAGAGATCACGCTCGACCTGGAGCAGATCACCAGCCCCCAAGTCTCACGCGACGGGCTGACCATGCGCCGCCACCGCCTCGCCCTCGACCTGCCCGACACCCAGGCCGTCGAACCAGACGACGCCATCCTGGCCGTATCCATCACCGGCCAGGACGCCCCCATGCGCACCGTCTTCTACCAAGACCACAGCCACCTCACCCCCGGCCTCCACACCCGCATGACCACCTACCGCACCATCGTGATGGTCGAGGTAGCTAGGGATGAGGAGTGAAACCACGAAGCAGGATGCGCGATGCGTCTAAAACGCCTGCATGAAGGCAGTAAAATTTAACAATAAAGGTGGAAATATCAGAGTTGCTCCCCCAACAAGAGCAGTGGCATCATTATCTCACGAGAAGTCGGCCCCAAAAAGCTATACGAACTGATGGCTAAATTTGCCGACCGGCAACACAATTGACGTCGACTCCCCGCCGGCGTCGCTCCCCGAGGACTACCATGAGAAAAATTGTTGCTTTGATGGCCGCATGCATCTTGGCCACATCCCTTGCAGCTTGCGATGGCACCAACAAGAAAATCAACGCCCCAGTCGAGTCTTCTGAGGTAAGCAGCAGCAACTACCAGGACATGGTGTCTCAGTTCAAGGGAGCAGGGTTCACCAATGTCTCCACAAAAGAGATTGACGACCTGATCCTCGGATGGCTCACAGAGGACGGCCAAGTCGAAGAGGTGTCGATCGGCGGCAAAACATCCTTCTCCACGAGCGACACCTTCGCGGTGGACGCTCCGGTGGTTGTCAGTTACCACACCTTCCCCAAGAAGGACAAGGGGAGCACCGAATCAACACCCACTCCCGACCAACCGTCGAGCTCCCCGGCACCTCAGAGCCCCGAGCCTTCACAAGCCCCTGAACCCTCTCCGTCTCCCACGGCAAGCAACGAGAACATCACGGTCGAGAACAACGAGGAGTTCCGAGCCCTCCTCGAAAACCTGCAACCCGATGACGCCAGCATCAAACAGTTCGTATCAAAATACAAGGGGCGCACAGTTGAGTTTGACGGAAACGTCGCCAATGTAGCTCGTCACAACGACTACAAGACGCGGTTTGACTTCCTCATCTACGCCGGAGACTACAGCACGGATTCTGCGCACGGCCCGAACTTCCAGTTCGCAAACTGCGCATATTACAACCTCCACCTCACCGGCGACAATATCCCAAACAGCATCAGCGCCGGCCAGAATTTGCACATCGTTGCCAAGATCATTGACTTCAACAGCACCCAGCAACTACTTCACCTAGAACCAATCGCCACTTCGGCGCGATAGTTTTCATTCAGCCGATTCAGACAGTTTCGCCCGGCTCAATTCACCTGGCCGCCCACGCTTTCGGCTATCAGCTCTCCTTGTCTGTCAAGTCGGTATCGGGTGTCGTCGGTGACGATGGTCAGCAGTGTGGGGCGCCTGGGTGGGTTGAGGCGGACGACGACGCGGTTGCTCTGGGTGAGGTCGAGTAGCTTAGTGACGTAGTTGACCGCGTTAGTCCGTACCTGGTCGTCGATGGTGGTGTTGTCGCCGGAGTCGTCCAGGAGGATGACTTCGGTGCCGCGTCGGCGGGCAGCCTGAGCGCTCGTCACGATGCTGGTGCCAGTGAAGAAGGGGGCACGGATCTCGTCGCGCAGCTCGGCCTCGAGCAGGTAGGCCTGGCTGCGCAGCTCCGGCGTTGGTGCTCTGCCTTTGGCGATCTGGGTTAGGAGGGGTGTGACGCGTTGGCGGACGGAAGCCATGCGGCTGGTCATGATGCGGTCGGCTTCCTCTTGGGCGTGCTGCTGCGCCTGGAGCCGGGCGGTTTCTCGCTGAGTGGCGGCGATCTGCGTGGTGGCTCGGGTAGACAGGTGGGCGACGCCGTGCCAGCTGGCGAGGGTGAAGTAGTGGCCGAGCATGTAGGTGAAGATCATGAACAGTGGCCGCCCGGTGGAGAAGACCCAGTAGGCGGTGGCCAGTGTCGTGGCTGCGCTGCCCGCCCAGGCATACACGGGGCGTCCGCGCATCAGCAGGCCACAGCTCAGGTCGTTACCAGCACCGGTGCACCAGGACGCGTAGCCGGGCCAGCCAGTGGTGATGATCTGCGGAAGCACGAGAAAGTTGACCGCGCCGATGACGACGACAGTTGACCGCGCTACCCAGCGCGGAAGCAGGGCATCGGGCCAGGTCTTGAGCAGGAGGATGGTTGGGAGCAGCAGTGCGATGAAGCTCAGTGCGGCTGGAGGCCAGTGCCAATAGCTGTGCACGGCGCATTCGTAGACGAGCAGGATGAAATGCACCAGGGCGAGTCCTGCGGCGATGGCACGGGCACCAGCGGACTCCATGGAGGCAGACAGCGACCGCTCCCAGCTGGCTGCCTCGCTCTGGGCGGCATCGCGCTCGGGTCGCTGTTGATCGGCCGAATCCAGGTTAGGTCGCCATCGCAAGGTGACACAGGCGCCTTCCCCCGGCACTGAGTCAACGGTCGCACGGCCGCCGACGTCTTGCATACGAGCGATGATCGAGCCAGACACGCCGTGCCTGCCACGCCCAGCCGCAGCAGGGTCGAAGCCGCATCCGTTGTCATTCACCTCGATGGTGACGCCGCAGGCGTCGCTGGTAAGAGTCACCGTGCGCATCACCGGAGTGTCTTTGTTGCCTGCGTGGCGCAGAGAGTTGCGCACGGCCTCCAGTGTGGCCTCGGTGATCGCCTGTGCTACCTCGGGCGGTATCTCGTGCTCGCGGGTGAGAACGACGTCGGTGCGGATCGCGCCGGCCATGACGCCAACCCGTCCGGCAACGTAGTTCAGCAGTGTCCTGGTGGCAACCGGGCTGGCCACTGCTGTCTCTGCGCTGAGTGAGTCGAGCGCCTGGCGGGCGCTATCGCGGAGGGCGGCCCGGTCGGGCAGGCCGTTGGCGACGGCGATCAAGGCGGAGAGGATGTGATCGTGGATGAAGCTGTTGGCTTCATGCTGGGCTCGGGTGCTGGCCTGGTGGGCGGCCAGCTCTACAGCCTGTGCACGCTGCTGGGCACCGCTGGCGTCCGAGGTCTCCGCCAGTCGGAGGAGCCAAGTCAGTGCACCGATGGTGGCCAGGTTAGTTGCCATATCGAGCATGACGTCTTCTACCGAGACGAACTGCAGCTCACCGATTGCCGTGGCATTGACCATGAGCAGCAGCGGCGCCAGCGCCACCACGAACGTGAAGCGCCACCGCCGCGTCAGTACCACAGCACCTGCCGCAGCGATGACGAAGTACCACCCCAGCATCGGGTGCATCCGCGCCAGCGCGTCGCCCGGCGCCGCAATCGGCAGTAGCCGGGTCGCAGCAAGGACACACGCGACAGCAACATAGACACCGAGAAGCACTGCGAGCAGGCCGGCGAGCAACCGATCGGCTCTGCGCAGCGAGTCTCGCCGAGGCCTCCCACAGCGGCGCAAATAGATCGCGCCCGCCGACACGCCGGCTATCACCACCGCAAGCACCACTATCGGCGCCAGAAGCATGGCGGCCGCAATCGGCTTCACACCCTCGGTGAAGTAGACCGTTGGGCCCGACAAAATGCCAATCTCCAGGACGCCAAGGCCGGCGAACAACGCCACCAGACGGCGCACATGCAGCCGGTACTCACCGGGGGAACTGACTCGCTCAGCGTCCCCGCCGAGGCGGTCAGTCATAGTAGCTCACCAGCCCATCCTCAGCCGCTCGGCGGAAGAGGTCGACGCGGGTGTCCGCCGGGCGCCCAGCAGCGCGGTACTTGTCCCGGATGCGCGCCACATAGGTGTTGACGGTGTTCTTCGACAGGCTCAGGATGTGAGCCACCGTCTCAGACTTCTCACCCTCCGCGTAGTGCGCCAGAACGTCGGCCTCTATCGGCGCCAGGTAGTCGACAACGAAGTCCTCATCAGCATCCAGCGCTGCCGCCCAGTCCAGGCCGGCGCTCGGCCTGCCATCCAGCGCGTCCTGGATCGCCAGCACCAGGTCGCTCGACGGCCCGGACTTACGCACGATCGCCAGCACTCCCCCGGCAATCGCCTCACGCACCAAGATCGGGCTCTCCGCCGACGTATAGGCAATGACAGGCAGGCCGCGCTGCTCAATCTCGTGCAGGTTCTGCGTCGGAGTCGAGCCATCCTCCAACCGCAGATCCAGGATCACCAGCGCCCGGCCATCGGGCCACTCCACATCATGCAGGCTGGCGTACCAGCGCACTGACCACGGCAGTCCGGCATCCTCGAACACCAGGCGGCAGCCCTTGGCAATGATGTCGTGGTCGTCAACCACAATGATCGAGCACGCCTGATCCACATTGATCTCCTCATCACTACGCATGATTCAACAACGAAGCCAGCCGACACAGCCGGCCAGCACCAGCAGACAGATTAGTTACGGCACGAAGACGTCAACACCCCCACCAGGCGAATCAGCAAACTTTCGCCAACCTTCCAGGCACACCAGGCGAGACCTCGCCTAAGAATGAAGCCAAATTCTCCCAGGAACACACTTCAATCATTGACGACTCAACACCCCCACTTTGATACAGATCAATTTCTACCACTTCATCGATTGACCAGATTATGAGACGAAGCGCCATGCCAACACCCTTAGGTACACACACCAGCCTGTAGGCGACAGCTATGTCGCACTGAGATTTTCTACTATCTCGGTAGCCACTACTTGTGACACCCCACCAACAACAACCCTTACCCTCCACAACGCAGGCGCGATACCACACACCAGCACCCCTCGGTAGGTCTTACTTCTCAGTCTCAACACTCATACTGGTCGATTACGCCACAGTCTCACTAATCTCGGTTCCGCCAAGCGAATGCAAGCCAGGACAGCGCCGGCGCCTGTGCGCAACGATGCGTCTACCACTCGCTTCGCTTTCCTCTCCGAATCCCGAATCGTTGAGTTAGGAACCCTAGAGATGGCATATGAGCAGACGAACGCTGTGGTCGATTACTACGAAGAGTTCGCACTCCACAGAGAAGATTCAACCCAGAAAATTCTTAAGGATCTCAAGAAGGTTCAGCGTCAGTGGCGAACGCTCGGAGTACGCAGTGGGCGAGAAGGCAAGGAAGCGAACGAGAAGCTTAGGCTCATCGAGAGAGCGCTTCAAGCATTTCAGAGCGACGAGTCACGACACACCTATGACGAGTCGCTAAAGCAGGCCCCGAAAGCCATCAAGTCCGAAAAGAAGACTGACTGGATCAACGAGTCATGGAAGTACTACTTCGTTGGCGACAATGGTCCCGCCAAGATTGCAGCCACGAAAGCCCGCAGTGCAGAGAACGACAACCCACAATGCTACGTCGTGTCAGCATGGGTAGAGCTTGCCGAGGCATGGGGCAGTGACAGAGAGAAGCGGCAAACGTACCGACAGGCCAAGAAGTACGCCGACGAATCGTATGTCCTCGATCTGGAGAAGAAGTACGTTGCTGACGTCAATTTCGCCCGCGGAGTCTGCTTCGCGGCAATCAGACAGCACGCCAATGCCATCGAATGCTTCCTTCGTGCTCTCCAAGAAGCCAACCCATTTACATTTTGCGACATTGCATGGAGGGCAGCAATATCATACACAGTACTCAAAGAGTACGACAAGGCAGTCGACATCTGCCTGATTGCCCTGAAAGTCGGAGCAGAAATCGACGACGATATACTCCTACACAAAGTCTACCAGTCATGTTATGCAGCCCTAGAAGCAAAGTGCCTACACTTCCACTTCGGTGTTGATGAAATTACTCGCGCTTACGAAGAGAAGCGACTCAAAGAGAGTGACGTTGTCAACTCCTTGAACGACTTCCGCAGCATGCGCAACCACATCGTCAACCAGAATATTCGGTCACACCTACTGTCGAAGCTATCGAGCTTCATTGAGGCGCACATCGGCCGCCTCGAGCTCATCGAACAGCGCATCACTGCAATCAAGAACGCCCCGAGCGACGAGTTGGCTAACACTGATCACCTGAAGCCTGGCGAGCCTCCAAGCGTCAACATTTTACTCTGGTCTCTTGGCATTGCAGCCATTATCGGCATCGCCGCCTACTCGACTGGCGAATACACCCTTTATACGGGACTCGTATTCCCATTGATCGGGGTGCTGGGATACTTCACAGTCCTGCAGAACCACGATCAGGATACGGCCAAGTACGAGAAGGCCTGCCGCAAAGCTCGCGCTGCACAGAAGGAGGCTCGGGCCGCTCAGGGGCGCGCGCGGTCACTTGGTGCCGTCGAGATCAAGGTACTTGAGGATCAGTTGCGCGAGATGAAAGCGGACATTGAATCTAACTAAGCAGTATTAAGGAATTACCAGCATGGATACGCGTGTTGCTGACCAGTTGCGACTCCGAGGCGGCCACCTGGACTTTATCGGTCGTAGTCACATCTGGATCGACGATTATGACCGAGCCGACTCGGTACAGTTTGCCCAGTTCGCCATCGCCAATGCGCTGGCCCACACGGCGCCAGGGCAGTTGGAGGTGCTCGTGTTCGACGACGCGCTCAGGGGCATCGCGGCGCCGTTCCAAGAGGTCAACAGTGGCGGGGAGAAGATCCTGCGCCACATCAACGACCTTCAGGAGCTGAACGAGACCATCAAGTACCTGCACGAGCATGTGCGCTCAGTGCTCAACGTCATCCAGGGCCGCACGGAGAGTCTGCTGGACTTCCGCCAGCAACTCTCACCCAAGGTAGAGGGCTTCAAGCTGGTCGTCCTCTCGACGATCTACCACCTACTGAGCGACGAGATTAGAGACAAGCTCACCGTTCTGCTCAAGGCTGGCCCGGCTGCTGGCATCACTTTTCTCATCCACTCCATGAAGCTCAATGTCAACAAGGAGATTCTCAACCTGACACAGCTGTGCGATGTTGACGAGCGCACGGTCTACGGCAATGACGGGGCAGCGCGGGGGCAGTTCGACCCGCAAAGTGCCGACGACCTCATCTCAGTTAGCCGACACGTCGCCTCGGCGGTTGCCAACGCCCAGGTGGAGCCAGTGGCCTTTAGCGAGGTGCAGCCGTTGGATGCCCCCTGGTCGCAGTCCAGTCGGGACGGCATCAGCTTTGCAGTCGGCACCTACGGGATGTCCACTATCGAGGTCACCCTCGGCGACGAGCTCAACCAGCGCCACAACGCCCTGATCACCGGTGCGGTCGGACAGGGCAAGTCCAACTTGATCTCAGTGGTGGTGCACTCCTTGTGCCAGCGCTACTCCCCCAGCGAGGTCGAGTTCTACATGCTTGACTTCAAGGAGGGTGTCACCCTCCAAGCTTTCGCTCCAGACCCGAGCACTGGCTCATTCCTGCCGCACGCCCGCGTGCTGGGGCTGGACGCGGACAGGGAGTATGGCGTCAACGTTCTGCGGCATCTCTTCGCCATCTACCGCCAGCGCATGGCCACCTTCAAGGCCGCCGGCGTACAGAACATCCGCCAGTACCGCCTGGCGGATCCTGAGGCCGTCATGCCCCGCATCGTGGTGGTTATCGACGAGTTCCAGATGCTCTTCGCCGACCAAGATACCGTCGCCACGACCGCCAGCGATCTCATCGTCAAAGGTGCCCGGCTCTTCCGCGCCTGCGGCATCCACTTCATCCTGGCCTCCCAGACCATTGGCAGTGGCGGCATGCTCGGGGGCACCACTGGTCAGGCACTGTTCGCTCAGATCCCGGTGCGTCTGGCCCTGAAGAACTCCCTGACGGAGTCCCACGCCACGCTCGGCCTCAAGAACGACGCCGCCAGCCACATCAGGTCTCGAGAAGCCATTGTCAACCTCGACTACGGCGAACTGTCGTCTAACCGCAAGACCACCATCGCCTACGCCGACGACGCCATCCTGGCCGAGCTGCGCACCGCCTGGTGGCAGCAGGCCCAAGGCACCGTCACCCCACCAGAGGTCTTTGAAGGCGAACACCGCCTCAGCCTTCACGACGACGAACGCTTCCTGACGAACCTGCCGAGCAGGCACGCCATGCTCGGCCGCCGTATCACCGTCGGCGTCGCGCCACTGGCAGCGGATTTCTCCACCGACGTCGGCCGCAACCTGGCCCTATTCGGCACCGGCCCAGGCCACACCATCATGCTCAACGCGGCGCTCTCCCTCCTGCACAGCACACCGGCCGCCGAGATCATCGTCCTCGATCTCGCCAGTGATTGGCACTCACCAGAGCACGACAACGTGCGCGTCCCCTTCGAGCGCCAACTCACCAGGCTCGGCAGCATTTACCGCCTTGTCGGCAAGCACCAGGCAGACGCACTCATCGACGAACTGGTCGAGCGAGCCGCATTCACAACCGACGACGCCAGTGCACCGCCGGTCTACATCATCGGCTTCGGCCTGGAACGGTGGCGCAGCGACACCACCAAGATCAAGACGCTCTTCGCCAACGGTCCGCTGGCTAGCATCCACCTCCTGGGCTGGTGGAACAAGTACTCCTCCTTCAAAGCCATGGTCGGGCTCGGCGGCGACAACAACTTCGACATCCGCATTGCCATGCACCTCGACCATTCCTCAGCCCGCGAGGCCTTCAAGCAGCCCATCCTCCGCTGGACGCCGCAGGACAACCGCGCCCTCGTCTGGGACAGCGCCACCATGAGCAACCCACAACTCCTCATCCCCTACAGCCGCATCAGCTGACGGAACGCATCGCTCCACCAGCCTCAACATCTCCCGCTCTCCACCGCCGCGTCGAAAGGTACCCGCTCTATGTCTCTCGCCGACGTCCTCGCCACCGTCGAGTCCATCAAACAGCAGATCGAAGACCAGCTCTCGCAGATCGCCACCTTCAAGACCAAGACCGAGGACTCCATCACCCTCGTCACGTCCGAGCTGGAAGGCGACAACGCCGGCCACGAGCAGCGCATGCTCGCCGCACTCAGCCAGGCGCTCGACAGCCTCGGCGGGGCCGAGAGCGCGCTCAACGCCTCTGCAGACGGCTGCCAGCAAGTCATCAACCTCTAAGACACAAAACAGGAGCATCGCCATGCCCGCCCTCGCAAACGTCGTCGCTGCTGCCCAGCAGATCGGCAGCAACGCCACCCAGCTCAGCACCGGCACCAGCGCCACCGCCCAGTCCCTGTCTCAGAAAGCAGATGAGCTGCAGTCCGTCACCGCTCCCTCCCAAACGGGCGAGAGCGCTGCCCAGCAAGTCCGCACCGCCAGCCAAGCGCTCGAAAGCTGCGCCGCCGCCATGAGCCAGCTCAGCTCCGCCGTCGACGACTTCGTCCAGCACGCACAGCAGTAGCCCCTCATGCCAGAAACCATTAGCGAGGGGGCAAAGCAGCAACTCCTCCAACAACTACAGGACGCACTTGGCTTGGTAGCAGACGCCGATACCAGCGCCAACGACGTAGCTGCAATTACCCACAGCGCTGCCGACGGCCATCAACTCACCGAGGTGATGCTGCAAGAAATGACAGCAGCAAGAGGTTGCCTGAAGTTGTGCGCCGATCAGATCGAGTACGCGATAAGTAATATCGAAGCGATTCCACTTGACCCACCCCCGGAAGACTAACACCAAGGACAGCACGCAATGTCGCACAACTTTCAGGAAGTGATTGACGAACTCCATCGAGGCCGAGAACTACTCACTTCAACCAGTGGCACACAAGGAATACTCAGCCGACTTAGCGCAGTTATCAGCAATGTTCACAGTCGAGTATCCGCATATTGTAGCGACGCCGCCCAGGATGCCGCGAACGACCTTGGAACAGCGCAAGGTGCTATAGACAACCTCAGACATTGCATTTCGGGCTACAGCGACGCCAACGAGCAGTTGATCGTAGCCATAATAGGGAGTCCAACGATCACAAGGACAAGTCGATCAATTGGACAAAGCGCAATAAAACTAACTAAATTCACCCACACCGGCACTCTGAAGAATGCACAACGAACACTAGATCCGAAAGGCACAAAAAGAGATGATAATGGTTACCTACATGGACCCAGCGGCCAATTTACTAACGACCCATACCGGGTCCACAGAGATATCGATCATCACGCTAGAATAACTACAGAAAGAGATCATATCACCGAAGCCCACAAAGCCTGGGTCTCAAAAACGATTAACGACAAAAACACAGCATGGGAAAATGCGAGAGCGATCGAAAGGATGTTTTCATACATTTCACAGAACAATCACGAGAAAGCCACTTCAAGCAAGCATGCGGAATTAGATGAAAAAGCAATCTACTTTTTTGCGCTATTGAAGGAAATGCTTGATTCTTTCGCTCGAAAGGAGTATTGGTTCTGGCACACTGCATTAACTGTACTATGTGAAGCGCGACCAAAGGCGCTACGTCATTCTGAACATTCTGGCGAAGTGGCCGGAAGTATATACAGCAGCGATAATGGCCATACCATGCTCATCGGCGTAAAGGAAAGCGACGATGTAGCCACCTCACCTACAGGCCGCAATAAGTTTGATCAAATCTCAATAAGTTCAGATCAAAATAAACTCATAATTATCGAAAACAAGGGCGGAAACAATCCTCAACGAGGTAGTCGCATAACCGCAACCGGGGAACGCGCGGAGCAGGGATCACTGGAGTACCTCATCGATTTACTCACAGGAGTCAATCAAGACAAGCGCCTACCGAGAGTATTTGCGTCACTAAGTAATGATGATAACTTGAATTCCTTCTGTAAAAATCTTGAAGATGGTCACATCGAACTGGAGTATCTCGGCATCAACATGGACAATAATGGCGGCATACATATGGCAAAATATGATCTCGGTGGTACAATAAAATTACAGGGAAGTGTAACACAATTTCAAAACGTAAGGATCATCAATGACAAACTCAACACCAACTAAACTTACTTTTCCAGAACTCTTGCATTGGATAAACCTCATCGCGAAACTTCCGTGGGATGCCGCAGGCGATCCTCAAGCCATCAATCATGCCGTCAAGGAAGTTCAAGACAACTACCCATTCAGACTTGAAACGGTAATTTCAGACAGTATAGATCCGTTTCTATGTCACGACGGAATAGGCGTCAATCGTCTCAGTTCGACTCTAGCAGTTGTCGCACACTGCACCGAAACCGGCCAAGACCAAGAAATGGCCATCGACTTATTTGCAGAATACGTTCAAAAGTTACGAAGTACGTGGCCAAATCCACCGCTCCACCAGGAA
Organism: uncultured Candidatus Saccharibacteria bacterium; assembly: GCA_963554165.1. Lineage (GTDB taxonomy): Bacteria > Patescibacteriota > Saccharimonadia > Saccharimonadales > Saccharimonadaceae > Saccharimonas. The sequence goes on from CAUVQR010000004.1 coordinate 12,102, forward strand.
ACCGGAGACCGTTCATATGTACTATGGCAAGGCCCACACAATTGCTTTGTCGAAATAGTCCACCCTCATGGTTGGCCTCCGCTGCTCATTGTGAGCCCACGAAGCGCGCGACTTGAGCACGGCGGAATAACGCTCAACGAGTATATAGGGGACTATATTCTCAGCCGCGTATTTCCCCTGCGCGAGCTTGGTGTCATCAAGACTGCTATCCCGAGCAAAGCGTTTCAGAAGGACGGCAAAGACTATACCTTGCGTCGAGGTGACGATCTAACATGGGACGCGTTCGAAGAACAGCTAGCCCTCACAATCTCAAGGCTCCCCCGGCGTTCTTTCCTAATCATTGCTGATTCGCAGAGTCCAGACCATCTTCCTTTCGTCCAGTTCTGCATCCACGACGATCTATCGCTCGACTATGCCGTAACTGCCGAGCTTACTGGAGAAAATATTGGGATACGCGAAGGGTCATTCACCACCGAGCAGCGCCAAACGCTCAATGGCCTCGGATTTGCTTACAACGATCCAGCAATACCAAATTGGGAACGCTATTGCCGATGGCCGCTCCACAGCAAAGCGATCACTGACATAGCACATGCTTGCGTGATACGGCTGCGGGACATAGGGGCAGTCAAAGTGCCAAGCCAACTGCGTTACTGGGGGTGGGTAGACTCAGAAGACCCAAATCCCTACACGCCTGATGATCAGTTGGATCCTGGTACTGATCGATTGATACCCTACCGTCTTGGACTTGATTACGAGGCATTACTTTAAAGGTAGACTTCATTCTACCTGTACTTGAGCCTAAATTTCAGTAGGCATGTCGGGATGTTCTTTCTAGATTTCCTGTAATCTCGCCATTCAATAATATAAGTTTCGGCATTCAATACCATGAAGGCGGTATCTAGAACATGGCTTACAGCAGTGCCGTTAGCCCTGACTATTACCAAGAATTCGGCTTCAAACGGAAAGAATCGACAGCTCAACTACGCCAAGATATTGAGCGCGTTCGGCGTCAATGGCAACAGCTAGCTGTTCTCAGTGGAAACAAAGGTGCTGAGGCAAGCGAGAAACTCCGCCTCCTGGCAGACGCCGCTCTCGTCTTCCAAGACGATGCGTCGCGTGAGGCGTACGACCAGGCACTTCTGTCTCAGCCAGTTGACGATAGCGCACCCATTGACTGGATCGCCGAGGCGCGCAAGTACTACTTCGTCGATGATGATGACGCAGCCCGAGCCGCTGCCAGCAAGGCTAGAGCGGTACATGGCAACGACCCGCAAAGTTACGTCATCTCAGCCTGGATCGAGCTCCGCGAAGGCTCACGAGCGAATGGCAAGAAAGAGCAGCGCAATCACTACAAACGCGCACGAGACCACGCCAGCAATGCCTATATCCTCGATACTCGCGAAGAGAATGTGGCTGACGTGAACTACGTCCGCGGCGAAGCATTCCGGCTGCTCGGCAAGCACAAGAAGGCCGTGGAGAACTATGAGCGCGCTTTTGAAGCCGTCGAAGCCGGAGTTCCTTCCGACATGGCGTGGCGGGCCGCCTACTCGTACGTCGGCATCGGCGACTGCGATACAGCCATCGAACTCTGCTTAGAAGCATTTCGCAATAACGACGATCTCGATGCCGAGACTATGGGGGATCTCCAACATGCGTATTACTACGCAATTGAGCATGCGTGCTTTTCGTTTGCCAATGAGGTAGACGAACGCGATTACATTAACGATGTGTACCAGTACCAGGAGGACTACCTTGTTGAAGACAGTTACCCAGCTTCACTTAGGAACCTCAGGAAGGAACTATCCCGCCTTGATTCGAAAGAAATACCCGAGAAGCGCTCCAACGGAGTTCGTAAGTTCCTCCAGCTGAATATTCAGAGACTGGAGTTCATGAAAAAACGCATCGACATGCTCGATACGGTGCCGACGGTAGATGATAAGGAGCGCGAACTACCGAAGGTGAAAGCGGAGCCAAATCCCATAATTCTTGTTATCGCGGTAGTTCTGACAATAGCGTCCATATTTGCCAGCTACGTTACGCCAAGCGATCTCAGGGACGGTAGTGAGGTACCTATAATGACCTCAATAATTGCCGGCTTGGTCATACTCTACATGATTTGGTTAGCAATCTATCTCCAGAGCAAGGATGAGCGAAAACAGGCTGAAGTGCAGTTGGAAGAAAAGACTAAGCAAGCTGATGAGGCTCACAAGTATGCGGATAACTATGGCCTTGATCAGGTCAAGGCCATAACGGAGAAACTGCGGGGGATGAAGGGTTAAGTAGTTTGCGCGGGCGCACTTAAGGTAAAAGTTTAAGAGGACAGATGGTGCAATATTTACATCCTCCCGCCCGTTATGTTATCCTCAATAGTATAATGCGTTTAACAGGCAAAGGAGGTACTCATCATGCCGTCTGCCTATTCTCAAGCTGAATACCTTGCGTCTCTTCCACGGCAGGTTGAGATTCCTCCCACGACGCCAGAGCACTACATCACTGGCCTCTATGCCTTGAACTTGGCCGCGCCAGAAGGCACCAGCGGGGACTGGCATGACGTCTTCCACTGGCAGGACGGCGCTGAGCAGCCACGCCAGGTCACCCTGGCCGGCATGGGAGACATCGACACCACGTCGATCTACGGTGACCTGGGCATCTACGAGGGCAGAGACCGCCTGGCAGCTCAGGGGTTGGACATCCCTGCCAGCATGCAGCGGGTCTACATCGCCAACCACTCACGCGCCATCTTGGACTTGCTCTACCGTTCCCTCCACCGGTGGGGACGCGTCCTTAACCTGACTGGTGCCACTACTGACTGGCTTGACACCAAAGAGCAAGGCGAGCGGCTCCTCGAGCAGGCTACCTTGCTTGAGCCGTCCTTCCACCCAGCTGCCCAGGACGAGCTACGTCGCTGGATCGCTGATGAGGCACGTGCGTTGAGGGCGGTGTATGGGTGATGAACCACCAATACCACCACACCAGCACACGCCAGAAGCCCACTCACCAGGGCCGTTCGAGCACCACCCATTCACGCCAGAGCAGGCACGCCACATCGCCTTGATGCGGGCCATTGCCCAGGAGCTGACGAGCCGCACCGGTGACGCCTTCGTCCTCAAGGGCGGCACCGCCTTGCTCCTGGCCTACGACCTGCCACGTTTCTCGATTGATCTCGACTTCGATGGCCGTAGCCCAGCCATCGACCTGACCGAGTCCATCCAAGCCGGTGCCGCGGCCGCCCAGCTGCCCGTCCACAGCCTGCGCGATGCCAAGCACACGCCCACCGTGCACCGCCAGATGCTGCACTACCGCGACGACGTCATGCGCCCGCTCAAGATCGAGGTCTCCTACCGCCAGGCCCAGCAGATCGACGAAGACGACGTCACCACCATCAACGGCATCCGCACCTATCGTCTGGAGAAGCTGGCCTCACTCAAGATCGACGCTCTGGTCAACCGCACCAAGGCCCGCGATATCTTCGACACCAGCTTCCTGCTCCATCGCTACCCCGAGGCCATCAGCGACGACGACCTGACCCGCATCGACCAGCTCATCGACCTCATCGGCCTCAACGACCTGGAAGTCATCATGCAGGACGACGACATCCTCAACCGCTTCGACCTCACCCACATCGCCGTCAGCCTCGTCGAGAACGTCCTGAGGATGAGACGGGAGCGAGGAGGGGGATAGACCAACATGGGACGGCGAGTACTCACAGTTCTAGTCGCTGGAGTGACGTTGTTGTCCGTTATGGTGCCGTTACCTGTGCACGACTTAGACTAGCCTCGATCTGCTCTATCCGCTTCAAAAGCGACTTAAGAAATACCTCCCAATCTTTGGGGAGCTGATCTTTAATAGGCTCCTTCAGGCATTCTTCAACCAGGGGTTTTAGGCAGTATTTCATAACTTCGAAATGTTTTTCAGGATCAGGGCAAGTTAAGACTCCAATGATGCGTAACGCCAACTTATTGCCCCACGGAAGCGGAATGGCAATCTCCCTCATTTTGGTGGTCAGAGTTTTAAATATTTTCTTAAGAGCGCGCTCGAGTAATTTCTTAACCACAGTCTTAACGAACTCTTCTATTCGGATCTTTTTTTCTTTTTCAATCGTTTCAACTACCGAATCGACTATATTGCTTGCTAGTGTTTTAGCCATCTCGTCAGTTAGCTCATCAATCTTCTGATAGAACTCCAGCAATGCCGCACAGATCGCACATACCAGATGACCGTACCGTAATACTAAAGTAACCTGCTGGTTTGCAGCTTTTCTATCAGCTTCAGCTTTGAAAGTCTTGTTAATTACTCCGGAAGCAATTCTCTGGGCAATTTGACCCCTCAGGTCGTCTACAATTTCCTGACGGACGGACTCCAGTATGTCAGAAAATTCATTCCACTTAGGTAGGTCGTTTTCTTGAGACTTGGATTCAAATATATTTTGTGCCGAGACATATCCAGCAGACTGGACAAGCTCTACCGTTATTTTAGGGTTAACAAACTCATATTTTTCGAATTCTTCGATTGTTTTGCGCATCCAATTTGTTGACTTGCCTCCTTCCATAGGATGTTTCTGACCAGGAGGCACGAGATGCTTGAAATTATTTATGCCATGACTCCATCCGTTACATTCACAGCTACAATCTTCGCGTTGCGAATTACTGCAAGCAGTGGTATGTGGCATCTGACTCATCTACCTTTCCGAAGATAGGGAAGCGTTCATACTCGATGCATTTTACCAACACATATAACCTTCCGACACTGATCAATCACAGCATCGAAACAAGGGTCTCCAGTTATATGAGATACTGGTAGCAAGTTCTCATCGACCATATGTGTCGGAACTATAACTTGGAACACGTGCATGAAGCTGCCAGATCACATTATGTTATCAACCGATCTCTGCATTACGCCGCAGCGACTGGCAAACTCTCTGACTTTTCTCTACAATACTGCCTGTGCCAGACAACAGAGCAGTCATAGGTGACGTCTATTGGGTTGACGCGCAAGCGACGCTTCACCCACCCAGAGTCGGTAAGCCAGCTCGCCCTATGGGCTGCGTGGCGGAGAGACCCCGCGACCCTATGGTCTGGACAGCGGTCCCTCGTCTCTCTAGCGACATCTCGCCGCGAGCTGACGTGGCATCACGGGCGATGCCCGAGATCTCACCGACTCGATTGGAGCGTGAGGGAGCCTGGTCGATACGCTGGATACACTCGGTCTACAAGTCGGACACAGGCAAGCGAGGTCTGTGCGAGTACCTAGGCGCACTGCCCGCCGACGAGAAGCAGAAGATGATGGATCTGTATCGGAACCGTCCAACGCTTTGTTACTGACGCTGTAGAACGTCCACCCATCCCCCTCCCTATGTGAGACCAAGGAGCGCACACATCATCATGACCACAGTCACCCCCGGTGACGTCTGGACTCTCCGCTGGGATGGCACTGACCTCGCGACAGCGATGGTGGTGCAGGCTCATGACTCCTTCGCGGTGGTCTGGCCAGTCACCAGTGCCTCCCAGAGCTCTCCACCAGCGCTTGCCATCAACGACGAGCACCGAGCTCTGGGAACTGCGCTGTGGCCGACTCGCCCGACCGGCATCGGCAACCATCTTCTGGGTGCCCGCCTTGGCACGCTCCTTAGCCAGGATGCCATCGACATCATCAGCGATGAGATGGAGGATCCAGAAGCAGAGCTGACGGTCCTCCCGCTTGCCACAGGCGCCTACGATGCAGATGCTGACCGAACCTTCATTGAGGAATGGAACGGCTACTGCTTCCATACCGGGAAGCCAGCTGGCCAGCACTGGCTACGTACCGACAAGCTCACAAGCTCCAGGGATCTGGCCAATGCCCTCAACCTCGACGTCGTGCAGACGCGTACCTACTGGGACGGCGTCTCGCCACTAACAGATGAGCAACTGACAGCGTTGATCCAGGCCACCGGCCTGAGCAGCGAAGACTTGACGGGCCCAGACCCATACGCCACCGCAGAAGCGCACCTCAGCTCGCCAGCCTTCAAGGAAGCTGTTGAAGCGAGAGTTGCTGAGACTGGCTTGAGTGAGGAGCAAGTCAGAATGGCTACGAGAGAAGAGTTCGCTCTGGCAGCTCGGGACGACTCCGCAAACCGTATCGATGAAAAGCTCAGAGACGCGCTCTCCAGGGTCGATGCTCCGTGAGCACCTGGGATGATCTTGCCGCCAGTCACGACACAACAGCCATCGCCCACCAGCTCATCGAAGAGTGCACACAGCTGGACATTGCAGCGCTGCGAAACGACCCGATTGGCACTATCGATCAATACCCTGGTATCAAGCTGGTCTATGCGCCCTATGCCGACGCCGGATGCGGTAGCGGATACTATCGCCCGGATCCGCCAACCATCTATCTACATTCCTCCTTATATCGACGCAACGCGTTCACCGTGCTGCACGAACTCGCGCATCACCTCCAACGCCACCACAGCGAGTGGGGCTTCCACTTGATGGATATTCGTGATGCCAACCACAGGTTACGCACCGAAGAGATGGTTTGCGATCGGTTCGCTGCCAAAGTACTCCTCCCACCTGAGCGCATTTCAGACGATGCTCTGTGTCACCCTGCAGACGCCATGGCCGGCCTGTATGTTAGCTCCAACTTGTCACACTCTGCCGCCATACAAAGCGTTGCGGCTAGTTTGCGGCCACATGCTCGCTGGATTCTGTGTGTTGTTGACCCCTGCGGCGTTGTTACAACATCGCAAACCAGTTACGGCCAGCATCCACCACCCAAAGGTGTAAAGCAACCAGAACTAGCCGCCATCGCGGAAGAAGCCGCAGACCGCCCCGTCCGAAGGTCGCTACCAAACGCATTCACATACTTAACTGGCGCAACCTTGACAGATATGTGGGCAGAGGCCTGTCGCGACCACGAAAATCGCTACACCTTCATCGCCATGCGGCCAGCTAAGCGATTCGGCATCGGTGAAGTTGTTGATGAGCGATTTGTCTGCAACAACGTATCTTGCGACAAGGAACTCGATTCTACAAGGAATCTAAGGCGATGCCCGCGTTGCAAAGAGCCAAAGTGTCCTGAATGCAACACCTGCGGATGTGACACTGGGAATACTGACGACAAATGTCCGAACTGTCAATGCATCCTCACACCATATGAAGTCTACCAGGGGCATGACTGCCCCTGGTAGCACACCATCTGCAGGAATACCTTCCCAACTACTCCAACGGTAATGAAAGAAACGAAATGAGTAATCTGGGCACTTATCAATTGATGACTACTCTTGCTAAGAAGGTTGGTGGACCGAAAGTATTGGCCTGTGGACTTGCTGTATTAGGATGGGCGGTTGGTCGCAGTGGAGAGGCTGGTGCCAAGGCTATTGTCAATAAGTTCAGGAACGCTCCGCACACAAGTTCGGACTATCAGCACCTTGGGAAAACCTTCACTGTAAAGGCTACGACTGAACTTGCCGAGGGACTGATTTTGAATGAAGGCTCGACCTTCCATGTCCTTGAGCGAGATCAAGACTCAGTTCTTATCGCCGTTCCTGGCGATAAGAACAACCCCTATTTCGTGTCGGCTGAGAAACTTTCGAAGATTTCGAACTATTCACTGGGGACAGAAGCACCCAGAGAAGATGATACTGCAGTTGACGACATCAACTCTTGAATTTTGACAGTCTACCCAGAACTGTTCTAGCCAAAATGTTGATGTCATACTAATCTCGCCAGCCGTTACGACAACATCCTGCAAACTTACCGTGAGCTTATGATGCTGTTCATTTTCTTCGCAATTCCCTCGCTTCCCTGCGAACAAAGTTATCGATAATTTCTTTATCGCTTTTCTCATCTGTTTGATTGAGCGAATATCTAAAACTGATATTCTTATCGGAATAGAACCACTCGTACAACTTGGGTCGGAGAAATTGAGTCTTCTGCGAGTTAAACGGCGACCTCTCCGCCAGCTCGCCATTGGCTTTCAGGCCGTCTCTTTTCACTCCGATACAGTATATCTTATCGAGATCTTGGGAATCTGATATATCTAACTGTCGCAGTATGACCTTTTTCTGGTCGTTGCGAACTTCCACTATGTCGCATGGAATTATCTGACCAAACTGCTTACTGAATTGTTGAACAATATCTCCATAATTTGACTTGTCTTCGATTCCGAAGAAATTCCTGAATTGACTTCTGTCCGCAATATAAATGCGAAGGACGTTTGCCCATGTTGACAGCGACTCGGAGAGGTTAGACTTTTTCATGAAGCGTAATGCAACGAGAGCACGGCGATCTGGCTTGGAAACACCTTTCACGTAATCCGTGACGGTAACATAGTAGCCCTGTTTTTTGTAGACAAAATCGAAGCATGTCACCACCCACCCGCGCTCTCTCATGGCATTCCGTAGCGGTTTTAGATTCTGCAGAAGATAGCTCATTGCAACCTCTTTGTTGTGCTAGTCAGCGACGCAGTCGATAATAGCGAGTAATCTGCAGCAATATCAGGTAGTGCTGCAGATGCTGACAAATATCAGCAACCCCGCCCTCCTGGCCCCTTCAACCCTGCACTACTTCTGCAGGAGCGTCAGTACCTCTACCCCAATCTGTTCCGCCATCTTCTCCAGGCTCTTGAGGGTGAGGTTGCGTTCACCGCGTTCCACACCGCCCATGTAGGTGCGGTGGACGCCAAGAACGTCTGCGAAGGCTTCTTGGCTCAGACCTCTCTCCAACCGGTAGGCACGCAGGTTCCTGCCCACCGTCTTCTGGAGATCACCAACAGCCACATCTCTCAGCCTGGCCACCTGCTACTTGAAGGTCTACAGACTGATGAGTAGCATCACGGTCACGATGCCAGCCGAGCGGTGGGGAGGTGAGAGCGATGAGCGGTGGCGACTGACTGTAATCCATCAGGCTGCCTCACGGTGCTCGGCGTCGTGAGGCAGTTCTGCTTCGAGCGTCCAAGTCACTGCAAAGCCAACCTTGGCCAACAGCCAGCCAGGCATGTCGAGCGACACGACTCGGCTGTTGACAGCCTTCGGCGAACGATGCACCCGCGCTACCTGCGTCGCCGCAACGGTGTCGGTGATCATCATCTCTGCGATGGCGGTATCGGTGTAGTCAACACGGAGTGAGAGCCCACGCGCAGGCTGAGGAAGCTCAACGAAGAGACGGTGGCCCCACGATGGGGTGACAACACGGAGTAGCTGCCGGATCCGCACTGGCTTACCGCTCTGCGCCGCGTCGTCCAGCTGGACGCAGTAGGTCTGGCCAGTTGCCTGGACAGTGCGGCGAATCGGCTGTGGCCGGCCATCGACGGTTAGCTCGAGCAGCTCGTAGGACTCCTGGCTGCGTGCGTCCATACCACGGCGTGGTGCCATGAACCAAGTGGAGGTAGCGGGGATGTCGCCGCGCAGCGCGTTGTACGCCGCTCGATCGGACACACAGGCAAAGCGGCGCTCACTACCACTGGGCACGGTGGTGTATTCCCACTCCACCGTGACGTCCAGCAGAGGAGTACCTGCGGTACTCCTCTCTACTGCAGTAGAGAGCCGAACGCGCGCCTCGACGTCGTACCACCGCTCGGCAGCGCGAATGGCTTGGTCACGGATGTCGGCATAGATCTCGCGGGCGAACTGCGCATCGCCCAGGCGCTGCGCCATGATGGCCGCCGCCGCATCGTCGAGACGCTCGGGTGTAGTCAGGCGAGCCAGCTCTGCGGGGTGGCGGGCAAAGCCCTCGCACAGGACGCTCCACAGCTTGGCCGGCGACAGGTCAAGGATGGCCTGCTGGGTGCGTTGGATGGAGATGTCCTCCTGATCGCGCCGGTAGGAGTAGTCCAAAACGGTGGAGACCAGACCAGCCCCAAGCAACGGGCCGCCCACCTCATCCAGCGGTAGATGATGCAGCCAGCTCCAGTCGCCCAGGCTCAGCGTCGCCAGCCAAGCGTTGAGCATGATGAGCAGAATACCGATCAAGGTGAAGGAGACGGCCAGCAACGCTGCTTTGGTCCTGAGCAGCCGACGATACAGCGGTAGCACATCTTTGCTGGCCATGAATAGATTCAGTATAGCAAAATGCAGACACAAAGAGCAAACATGATCAGTATTATCTGAGTGTTGCAAGTGGTGCGCAGGTAAGTCGAGCAGTCGGGTGATATGACGTAAACAATCCGCTCACAAAGGATGTCGACAGAAGGGTGCCCCACATACAACAGAACCCTGCATTTGCGCAGGTCAGCGCCGGTTTTGAATGCGACAGAAATAAACATTCCAACGTTGTTTGCTTGCCCGCTTTGTGTTTAAATAGAAGTATGACAAACGAAGAACTCTCACAGCAAATCACAGCACTCACAACAACCGTAACCGAGAAATTCAACGAGATCGATGGACGTCTCGACAAACTGCAGGCGGGACAGGATGACCTGCGCGCCAAGTACGGCGAGATGAATGAGAAGCAGGGTCACATCGTCAATGCTCAGAAGACCATCGCCAAGATGCAGGCTGACCTGCAGCACACCGTGGAGGAGCAGGGTGCCAAGCTGGAGGAGGACTTCACCGACATGAAGGCGACGCAGGCGAGCATCCAGCACGACATTTCACGGATCAACCGCAAGATGATTATCGAAGCCGGCGTGCGCGACACGATGCACGAGAGCGTCTTCACCACCCAAGACAGCCACTACCGCGAACTCGACCGTCGCCTCCGCGTTTTGGAAGCCCACTTTCCCGAGCTAGGGCAGCAGGGAGCGTAGGTACTGCTGGAGCTGTTTCAGCGACGCGCCGCTCCAGCGTCCATCAGCCGGCCAATCGCCCACCTCAGCCGCTGCGCCGTCTCAGGGCTGACGTCCAGCCCGTGGTGCCCGTCGCCGAGGTAGAGCCACTCGTCCGCCTCACCGGCGTACTGGTAGCGCACCAGGTAGAGCTCGGTTGGTACTGCCAGTCGCTCGGGCACACCGTCGCTGCCGTGCCCGCGCTGGGGAACAACGCCCGCTACGGGGAGATGAGCAGTCTCGTGCACGACGCCATCAAGCTCATCGCTCGCCACGTCGTGGTTGACGGCGCACCACGCAGGGCAGCGCTCCGCTTCACCTGCTGGCTGCTCAGGCCGCACGCTGCCTCCTCTCCCCCAAGCTCCGTCTGCTTGCACGACCGCAGCCAACCGCAGTGCAAGGTGCGAAGGCCAGACCAGCGGCAGCAGCCAACGGAGAACAGCGATACTAGACTGAGAAGCAGGGAATAGGGAGCAGCTGGCCGCCGCCGACCATCCACTCCCCCGCGATCATCTCCTCACACTCCAGTGATGCGCGCCAGTACCAGCATGTCCATGTACTGGCCGCCCACCAGGTAGCGCTGCGTCAACCGGCCTTCTTCGACGAAGCCGAGGCTGCGGAAGAGGCCGAGCGACGCGGCGTTACCCGCCACGATCCACGCCTCCAGGCGATGCAGCCCCAAGTGGCCAACCGCCCAGTCGATGACAGCCCGACTGCCCGCCGCGCCATAGCCCTGGCCCCGATCGCTCGGCCGCCAGATGCAGATGCCCACCTGAGCGACGCGGCTGCGCCAGTCGATGGCATGGATCGAGGCCTCGCCGACCAGCCGCCCATCACTATCCGCCAGGACGAAGCTGTAGGCCGTAGCCGGCTGCGGGCCCGCTGCATCGGCGATCTTGCGGCGCAGCTCTGCGCTGCTCCTGGGCCGCCAGTATGGTGGGCCATACTGCGCCAGCTCCGGCCAGTCCGCGCACGCCTCGAGAACGGAGGGGATGTGAGCCTCAGCCAGCGCCTGGAGAGCGATGACCATGGCGTTCCTCCCCTCTGCTACCCCGCATCGTCTGCCTCTCGTTCCTCTTGATGCTACTCATCAGTCTGTAGACCTTCAAGTAGCAGGTAGCCAGGCTGAGAGATGTGGCTGTTGGTGATCTCCAGAGGACGGTGGGCAGGAACCTGCGTGCCTACCGGATGGAGAGAGGCCTGAGCCAAGAAGCCTTCGCAGACCAACTTGGCGTCCACCGCACCTACATGGGCGGTGTCGAACGCGGTGAACGCAACCTCACCCTCAAGAGCCTGGAGAAGATGGCGGAGCAGATTGGGGTGGAGGCGAAGGAGTTGCTGGAGGAGTAGAGCAGAGGAAGTAGCCATACCCCCCTGATCGACTACCATGGCGCCATGCCCGACAGCAAAACCGCCTTCCTGCCATGTTGAACTCGCGCGAAGAAGCGACCATTACGTTAGTGGCACTATTCGTCACGCTTGCATTCCTCCTGGGGCAACGTAAATTTGTGCAAGCCTGGATCCCGGCCATCAAAGCCACAGCCAACCCGACAGTTCTTCGGGTGCTGTTCTTTTATGGCACAGCAGTTGTCACACTGACGTTTGCCGCAAGCAAGCTCGGAATATGGACCTGGCCACTACTCAAAGACACCGTCATTCTTGCGATGTTTTCCGGCATCCCAACGCTTGTTTCGCAACCACTAAAAGCCAACAGTGGTACACAACTAGTTAAAAGCATCATTAAAGCAACGCTCGGTACTTCCGCTATCGCCGCAGCCTACGTAAACTTAACAACTCTTTCATATCCGATGGAGCTACTACTGCAAATTGTTGGCACAATCGTTGTTACTGGAATTGAGCTCGGAAAACGCCTCCCAGAAAGGGCTTGCGTCGTAAAATTTCTCAGCATCATTCAGCTCGGGCTAGGCATACTCCTGGCCGCTTCCATAACTATATATATAGTCAAGAACATTAAAAGCATTGAAATGGCACAACAGTTACGACTGGCTGTATTCTCAGCCTATCTTCCAATCGCGTTGATTCCTTTTTCTTACGTTCTGGCGTTCATTGCGGCAGTAGAAACGAAGCTGAAACTGCTCTCGATCCACAATCAACACATCAGCAATTTGACTAGGTTCGCAGTCCTTCTCGGATTCCATTGGAGCCTCCAGAACGTACGAGAATTCCATGGTCAACAACTTCTCGACGCCGCACATGCCGCCAACCCTCGCGAACTGTCCAATATAATGCAAAGACATCGTGAAGTAGTGAAAAGAAATGAACAACTCAATCGACATCGGAACAAGCGGCTTAAGCAGTTCGCAGGCGTTCCGGGGAGAGATCAGCGCGGCGCCTGGATCGATCGTCGCGAGTTTCACGAAACCAAGAGTGTACTAACCAGTATCTATTACACCGAACTGGGTTTGTACCGCAACCGCCCCGAACACCACTATTACAAGGACACCTCCATCATATTCAATCAACTGACTATCGATAAACTTCCCACGCCACATGGCATCCACCTTGAAGTGCGAGACGACTTGCAAGCATGGTATGCATGGCGACAGACAATTGGAGGGTGCTATCTCGCGATCGGCGGGTCTAGTTGCATCGAAGCCAGATGGCACTATTCGGGCGAAACTGCACCGGACTCCTTTCCCTGCGACAATATTCCTGAGTGGATCGACAGTGAGCGCGACACTGACAACGTTGATTGGAGCACTGATGACGGGCCAGCGTACAAACCATACTAGTCTTAGCGCGCGATATGCAGTAAGTACCAGTATTTCAGACAGGCGGCCCAGCCGATAGCGACAGCTAGGGAACTTGCTGACTTCTACATCAACGACTAGACTGTCCGCCTCACTCACTGAGCATTACCACTCAGTCCCCTTTCAGCAACGGACGATAAACGAACATTATTTTCTCGACAAACAATCGGATAGTTTACATAAACCAACGATATAGTTATAATACTATTCATGATACATGGAGGTGAATGCTGCTATGGGTGCAGGCGAGTATCGACAGACTGAAGCGTCCCGGTCGGAAGTCGTCATCATTGCCGATGGCTGGCGAAAGTCTACTTTCATAGATCTGCTTGAACGCGGGGAACTTCCTGAAATTCAAGAGCATTACCTCCAGCCAGACACCGGAGCACTCCTCGAGAATGTTATCTCCAACGTTCCTTCGGTGAGTATTGCTTCTCACGCGTCGATTCTCACCGGCTCATTCCAAGACGAACACCATATTCCTGGCCATCGATGGCAAGCAGCAGACTGCAGTTGCTGCCGTAATTATTTGAGCTTGCGTGGCCCATTTGACGTGAATCGTGACTTGTCGAGTGAGGTTACGACCTTTTTGGAAGATGCGCCTGCTGGCATGGCTCGGATTGCAGTGCAAAGCGTCGTTCGTCGTGGAGCGGAAATTCAATCATCCTTCCTATCGCAGCACCCAGAGCGTATTCTGAATAAGCTCGGACAACTGATCATCGACAATCCACATTCGCGTTCGGTCGCGTGGCTACCCCGCGTCGACTCGCTCTCTCATCTTGAAGGTCCTGACTCACCACGCGTTTATGAAGAAATGAAACGAACGGCGCAAGCTCTTGGCAAGCTCGCATGCACACTCAAGAATGCTGGAATATGGGATAACGCCTCGATACTGATCGCGCCAGACCATGGGCATCGACCAATCCAGTACCATACCTCGTTAAAACAGATCATGAAGCGAACCAATATCGCATCTTCTGTTAACTCACGGTACATCGACCAGAACCGCGTTAACATCCGAACAAGTGGCGATGGATCGGCCTATGTTTACTTACCCAAAAGCGAAAGTCTCCATTCACTAGAAATTACTGAGTTTCTTGCTAGTAATCCTGAAATATCTCTTGCATGTTACCGCGAGGGAACAGACACTCACGTGCTTTCTGATGACGGCTATGGCTTATTGCATGACAACGGCGAAGATGGGCTGACATATGAAGTACGGAGTGGCTCCGATCCATTGGCGTTAACCTCGGCAGAAGCTCCGACATTGGCTATTCCATCTGTCCCTCTTATGGGTAAGTACCCAGACTTTTTGCATCAGTATTCACGATCGTACGTCGAAGGACGATCTGCTGACATCTTGCTGTTCGCCGATAATGATACTCATTTTGGTTCTGTTCCTCGCATAGGTTGGCGGTTTGGCTACCATCGTGGCACACATGGCGGTCCCTCTGTTGACGAAGTAGTCGTCTCTGCGATATACAAGGGGCAAGTGAGCAACATAGATCGAGTCAAGCCAATCCGTTCCGCCGACCTACTTCAAGAACTGGGATTAAAATCTCTCTCGATAAGTGGGGTGTCAGATAATGACCTTCATCGCTCATCTCAACTATCTGCCCTTGTTAATCATCGCGGGTGTCGTAGTAGCTGACCTTATATTAAGGTATTTCATTTTCGGCCGCCTCGAATCAGTCGCTATCGACGTCGCATTATTTTCCACTATCTACTGCGCGGTTGAGCTCATACGTGCCTTCAAGGAAGAATCCCCAAACCAAGACGAACCGCGATTTTGGTTCATTAAGTTCGTTGCAACGCTTATAATTACGATGTGTCTTGGAAGCATCCACAGAAGTTCAGAAAGTGAGCTAAAGAAAGTTGTTGAAGACATTATAACCGACACAAAGAACAAAACGAACAGCGCTCGAGTAAAACAGCAGATAGATGTCTCCAAGCCTCTCGTAATGCGCTCAATCCTCGTCAGTTTCACGCCACCAGAAAGCATGCTTCGTCTAGGGAAAAGGAACTGGCGAGCGGAAGCTGCTCACCTCATGAACTCGCTGGCGGACTTAAAGGATGAGGAGCAAGTTCAGCAAGAAGAATTAACCCTACCGAGACATCACCGATATTTTGGACTGATCGTGTTTGGTGCACTTGGTACACTCTGTGTGTTTATCGTCGGCATGCCTCACTGAGAAGCAGTCTATCGTCTAACTGTTGCTTACCGTTAGACGCAGGCTCAGTAGCATACCCAATGTATCCCATCTACCAGTAACGAGGCTTATCTCGACCTCGCCATCTCTCGTCAATGACGACTTTTTTCGAGCAACACGCTACACTATGCTCATGAGAGCTGATCTCGCCATCAAGGAACTTGAACTACTCAAGGAAGAAGCACAACACCTAAATGTCACACCCGAAAGCGGCGGCCTTTCGACTTGGGACGGAAAAGTTAGAGTCGTTCTTAGCAGATATTTTGGCGACCAGGACTATCTAGTTACTCAGCAGGAGTCGGTTAGGTATTACCCTGCATGGGTTGTAGCCGGCGATGACTCCGTCTATATAAAAGCAAGGCAATCTGGCATTGAAGAGTGTTGCAGCATTATCGACACGGCAATTTATAGGATTCGCCTTGAATTGGATGACGACGATTCAATGGTTACCCCTACCGATTATGACCCAGAGCTATGGGAACATGTTAAGACGCTTGTTCAGCGCGAAGAATGGGATAAGATTCCGGCTCAAGTGTCGATATTTGTGGAAAGCAAGATCCGAGAGTGGGCGGGCACTCCAACCGACAGGAACGGCCAGCGCTTAGTTGGTAAGTCACTGATGGCTAAAGTGTTCGGCGAAAACGGCCAACTGCGCCTTGGCTCTCAAAGCAATGAGACTGAAGGCTGGCGCAGCCTGGCTATCGGCTTTACGCAGGCAATCTCTAATGCAGTACGGCACAGGGTATCGGAACGTGACGATGCAAGACAGTACGCAATAGGCGTTCTCGGGTTAGCCAGCCTTCTATTGACGGAAGTGCGGCATGAACATGGCGACGCTCTAGCGGACAAAGTAGTGTGACGGCAAGTCATACAGTTGTATTAACCGCTAACTTGGAGACACTTGGAGGATTATTTACAGCCATGGTGATTATCTTCTTTTGCCCGGGTCAGGGGCTACCTGTCTCGTCCTGTGAATAATTCTCTTGGTTCAAATGCTTGGACGCAGGAATGCTTGCTCTGATGTCCGTGCGTCGTTACCAGAGTGCGATGCTGGAGAGGCGCGGAGGCCCGGGGCTGGCACGGTTGGGCGGCCTACGATGATGATGCCGCCGCCAGACGAGGCCAGACAGACGCCGTGCCGCCAGGCTGGTCAGCCGTGGCGACACCTCATGCAGGCCACCAGTGCCACCGCTGGTCTGCACTCCCCCAAGCGGACAGGACGGTCATGCTGAATACGGTTGCCAGCTGGGCCACGATCATCAGCGCCGTCCCCGTCGCAATTGCTGCCAGCGTCTTCCTATTCCGAACGGTGCCCACCACTATCCGCCAGCCCAAGGGACTCCGGCTTGGCCTTGAGCCGGCCATCGGCGATCCAGGCTGCTGGGTCCACATCACTAACTACGGCCCTATCGAGTACCGCATCAGTCGAGTCGGAGCCATGCCCGCACACCTGCGGCCACGCTGGTCTGTCTGCACCAAACGCATCAATCCCAAGGGCGATCTCCGAAAGTCGCTCGCCGTCTACACCGTGTGGGCGACAATCGACCAAACTATCGAGCCGGGCCGTCACCTGCCACTGCTCGTACCGCAGCCACTTCCGCTCGATAGAGAACTTCCTGACTATGAACTTGAGAGTTGGCGAGGTATCACCAGGAGATACTACGAGTGGCTCAAGCAAGAGCCGCCAGGCGGACCACTCCCCCTGGTGCCGTACGTCCTCCTCGGCAACGGCAGCGTTGTGCTTGGCAAGAAGACACGAGTCCAGCCGCCACCACAGTGCCTGGCCCAGGTGCCATTGTGCGCCTGCGGGCATGCCATCACGCAGCATGCCCTGCGCCAGCGCACGCGGCTCGCACCAAGCATGACGGTGTACGGGCGGTGTGGAGAGTATGGGTGCAGAAGATATGCCGCGCGTGAATAGACTGGCTGGACGTTGGAGGTGTTGCACCAACATCATCGTGCCGTTCTGGCTACTCACATCTGCGTCGCCAGATGCTTCTTGACCGTATCCCGTCCGAAGCCAAGCTCCAGACCGATCTCGATATAGGTACGCCCCTGAGCGTGGAGCTGCTGAGCACGCTGGAGGTCATCGCTGGTGAAGCGTCGCCTGCGGCGGGGCGGCTGCGTGGCCTGGCGGCAGGTAGCACGGACGGTGGTCTCTGCGACGCCGACCTCCGCAGCGATCTGGCTGACAGCTATGCCCGTGCGGGCCAGATCGACGATCTGCTGCTTCTTCGCTGTGCTGATCGGACGGCAGGCCGTCTTGCGGATGCCGCGAGCCGTCGTGGTCTCGCTGGCCGCTGCTGTAGGCGCTACGCTAGCCGTGCTCGGTTCTGGAGCCACCTCACCCGCGATGAGACGCTTGCGGAAGGCGAGCAGTGGCTTCCAGTTGTTTGTATCGAGTTTGCTGAAGCGCACCACAGCATCGCTATACAAACCCTCACCCTGAGAATCAGCCCCGGTGGCTG